>NZ_JBWKJZ010000002.1:0-428348 GCF_056431945.1 Streptomyces sp. NPDC045778 | reverse complement strand
CGGGGCGCCGGTCGCGGGGCGGGGCGCCGGTCGCGGGGCGGGGCGCCGGTCGCGGGGCGGGGCGCCGGTCGCGGGGCGGGGCGCCGGTCGCGGGGCGGGGCGCCGGTCGCGGGGCCACGGTGGCCGGGGCCGGCCCCGGCCGTGGCACCCGCTCCCGGCACCGGGCCGCTCCCTACCGCTTCTCGAACTCCACCGGCACCGCGTGCCGCAACCGCGCACACCGCGGACAGCGGAGCAGGCGGCCCGGCCCGAGCCGGTCGGCCTGCTGCATCGGGAACGAAGCGGTGCTGAACACGTGCCCCTCGGCACAGCGGACGACGGTGCGATCCATCAACTGCTTGAGTCCCTTCCCCAAAGCCGTAACTGGCGGACGACGAAAGCCACATTACGGGATGAAAGGGACGCCGCTCCAGGCGGCACTCCGACCCCACGGGGACCCCTCACGACCCCCACACACCACTCCCCGGATCCACCTCCGGACCTCCCCAGGAGCGACGCCCGGGAGACCCCGGAGCGACCCCCCAAGCGACCCACTGCCACCTCGGAGAGGGCCCCACCGTACGCCCCAACTCCCTTCGCCCGCAGTCACCCAGAGCCCACGCAGCGCAGTCAGGCCCCAGGGGCTCGATGCCCGGGGCCTGGGATGGGGTACAGTGTCCGACAGTACGAAACCGGCTCAACCGGTGTACCGCGCGGGTGTAGTTTAATGGTAGAACATCAGCTTCCCAAGCTGAGAGCGCGAGTTCGATTCTCGTCACCCGCTCCACGATGAAGGCCCGGTCAGAGACCGGGCCTTTTTGCTGTTCAGACCTCCGGTGCCCCGAACCTGCTTCGTTCCATCAGGTCGATCACGTAGTGCACGATCTCCACCGGATGGTTGGTCGCGGCGAATATGCGGCGATCCGCCCCCGATTCGGGGTCGAAGTTCGCCGCGTGCACCACGACAGGCACAGCGACGTTTCTTTCTTCCAACTTCCGCAGCAGACGGATCCCCGCCTGCGGGTCCCCGTCACGGTGTACGTCGCTGAGGATGACGTCGTACGAGCTACGGCGCAGCGCGACCAGCCTCTCGTCGGTCGAACGAGCCGTATCCACGACCATGCCCATGGGTCTGAAGAGCCTGGTCCAGGAGCCGCTGATCTCAGGGTGCCGGGGTATCACCGAGTCGGGCGGCTTCGTCCAGCAGTTGCTCTGTCATCTCCACCTCGACCCCGAGAGCCCGCAGTGCCGTGAGCCTCGGGACCAGGTTTTGGATGATCTCACCTCGCAGCGCCAGATAGCCAATGGTGGCGAAGGCCACCCGGAAGAGGCTCGGTAATGTGCCGATCAACTTGATCCATATTGCTTCCGGCATAGGGACATGATTACCTCCGGCAGCCGGCGCCGCACAGCAAATGAGCGCATCCGTCCCTCGGGTCCTCGCGGAACGGGATATCAGGGGAGAGTCAGGTGGCCACTTGAGGGGAGCCATGGTTCGGCAGGTGTCTCAGGGGGTGTTCCCTGCACGCCTCACCAACTCGGCGCGCGTGTCGCCCCTGTCGAAGGCCCCCGCTCCCTGCGGACCTCTTCCGTCGGCCACGGTGCCGGCCCCACACCTCGTCGATGGAGGTCACAGGGCCGGGGGCGGAGGCGGTGGCCAAAACGCCGTGCCCCCGGAGAGCAATATCTGTGCTCACAAAATGAGAAATAGATGCGACGCCCGGCGAGCATTCCTCGGTCGCCGGGCGGATTGAAATCAACAACCGGGCGGGGGCGAACTCGGCGTGCTACTGTCGATCTCAGTTGCAGGTGTGGTTGCCAGAGGGTTCATTTCCGACGAGGTAATCAGCACGGCGACACGGAATTCGTAGAGCGGATTCCTGCAACCGCCTCCGAAGGAGAAATGATTATGTCTGCTGGCACCGTGAAGTGGTTCAACGCGGAAAAGGGCTTCGGCTTCATCGAGCAGGACGGCGGCGGCCCCGACGTCTTCGCCCACTACTCGAACATCGCCACCCAGGGCTTCCGTGAGCTGCTGGAAGGCCAGAAGGTGACGTTCGACATCGCGCAGGGCCAGAAGGGCCCGACGGCCGAGAACATCGTTCCCGCCTGACACCGGCTTCACCGCGCGTACTTCGTAGCTGGGGCCCGCACCTTGGGGTGCGGGCCCCAGCTCGCCGCGTTTCAGGGTACGGATCCGGCCTTCGGCCCCCGGCCCCTGATGGTGATTCTCTGTGCCGCCGCCCGCCGCGGTCGTACCGTTCCCGCTCCCGGTGGCGGACCTGCCGGATTGAATCCAGCCCTTCTCAGGAGGCCCCCATGACGCAGGCTCAGACGCAGCACCATGGAGTGGACCCCTCCCCCCGGGTCTGTGACGACATGACCGTCGAGGTGGCGCTGTCCCTCATGGCCGGTGCCCGGGTCGATCACCTCGTCCTCTGCGACGGGGACGAGCAGAAGACGGGCCTGATCACCCTGGCCGGGCTCGCTGTTCTTCGCCGCGGCCCCGCGTACACCGACCGGCTCCGGCTGCGGGACGTCCTCACCGTCGGCCCCTGACCATCACCCTTCTCCCCCGCTCTTCTCCTCTGTGAGGCATCAATGCGCTGTGTCATCGCCCGGTACCCGTTCGAGCTGACCAAGGACGGAGTGCTGGCCTCGATGAAGGGCGTCGCGCCCGAGGCCGTCACCGGTGAGTCCGTGACCATCGGCCGCCGCCGCTACCCGGTCAAGCAAGTGGGTCAGGTCGTCACCCGGCAGGACCCCCGCGACTTCACCAGCGGCGAGGTCGTCCGGGCCATGACCCGCCTCGGCTTCACCTGCCACGCGCATCCCGAGATCGCGCCCGCGGGCGCGCCCACCCCGTTCGAGAACGCTTCGGCGCTGCTCGGGGGCGCCGCCATCTCCACGGAGGAGTGAGGCTCGGCGGGAGACCGCCATCAGAGAGCTGTAGAGGGCCCTGCCGACACACGTGTCGGCAGGGCCCTCTTCCTCGTGCCGCCCCTCGCTCCCGATCCCCATGACCACCGCACCACAAAATCTGTCCTCACCAAGGTAGACATTGACCCACAGCCTGGCTACGCTTTCTCTCGTAGAGACGGTCGAGCAAGACCCGGCAGACACGAACTGGCGGGTACGCAGCACCAACGCAGTACCGCAGCATCAGGATCGCCCGGTCCGGCAAGCTCGGTCCGGGTTCCGCGACAACCCGGATTGGATGGTGGTTCCCGGTCACGCAGCAGCGATCCCCGCACCCCTCCCCTCGCCGGGACCGGTAGCGGAATCAGAAGGTCGGCACAGCATGAGGGCCGACAGATGGTGTTGAATTCCCTTCGGGGCCCTGGTGCCGTACGGCATCGGGGCCCCTCGACGCGTTGCACAACGAGGTGACATGGCAGCAGATAATCCGCTCAGCGGTCGTCTGGACGACGACGACTACCCCGCTTACACCATGGGCCGGGCCGCCGAGATGCTCGGCACCACCCCCGGCTTCCTCCGAGCCATCGGCGAGGCTCGTCTGATCACTCCGCTGCGCTCCGAGGGCGGACACCGCAGGTACTCGCGCTATCAGCTCCGGATCGCCGCCCGCGCCCGCGAGCTGGTCGACCGGGGCACCCCGATCGAGGCCGCGTGCCGCATCGTCATCCTCGAGGACCAGCTCGAGGACGCACAGCGCATCAACGCCGAGTACCGCCGTGCCGCGAGCGCCGCGTCCGAGACCGCGCCGGGCCCGAGCTGACCGCTCCCCCGACGGCCGGCCCGGCGCCGGCTCAGGTCCTGCGCGGCGCGAAGCGCCAAGGGCCCGCGAGGTCTCCCTCCGCCGTCAGGCCGTAGCACGGCAGGTCGCGCCAGCGGTGGTCGGTGCGCGCGCGCAGCGCCGCCCAGGCCGGGAGGGACGCGTCGTGGCCCGCGTTCACCGCCAGGCGGTAGAGGCCGTCGGCCTCGGCCAGGGAGCCCCGGTGGGCGCAGAGGCGGGCCAGATCGGCGAGGGCCTCCACATGGCCGGCGTGCGCGGCGGCGCGGGCGTGGTGCTCGGCCGCCTCGTGGTCGCCGGACTGCTGCTTGAGACGGGCCAGCTCCCCCAGGGCCTGGGTGCGGCCCTGGTCGGCGGCGCGCTGGTAGAGGCGCTCCGCCTCCGGCTTCCTGCCGTCCGACTCCCACAGCCGGGCCAGTTGCAGCAGGACCCGCCCGCCCCCGGCGGCGGCCAGGCGCTCGGCGCCCTCGCTGTCGCCGCTCTTCTCCCGGCGCAGCACGAACTCGTTGAGCACCTGGGCGTCCCCGGCCCGGGCGGCGCGCAGCACGAGCGCCTCGGCCCCCGCCTTGTCGCCGGACTTCTCGCGCAGCCGGGCGAGGAGGACCAACGCGCCGGAGTTCCCCGCCCGGTTGGCGGTGTGGGCCAGGCGCTCGGCGCCCTCGGAGTCGCTGTTCTTCTCGCGCAGCCAGGACAGTTCGAGGAGCGCGAAGGTGCTGCCGCCGCCCGCGGCGCCGCACGCCATGCTCTCGGCCTCCGCGCCCGCCCCCTCCTCCTCCTTGAGCAGGGCGAGATGGGCGAGCGCGTCCGTGCTGCCGCAGGAGGCCGCGCTGCGGTAGAGGCGCACCGCGCCCGCCCTGTCCCCGGCCTTCTCCCGCAGCCTGGCCAGCTCCGTCAGGGCGTACACGCTGCCCTGGCGCACCGCCGCGGTCAGAAACCGCTCGGCCCCCTCGCTGTCGCCCCACCGCCGCTTCAGGCGGGCCAGCTCCGTCAGGGCGAAGATGCTGCCCGAGTCCGCGGCGAGGTCGAGCGCGCGGGCCGCGCCCTGCCGGTCCCCCGCCTGTCTGCGCACCCCGGCGAGGCGCAGCGCGGGCCGCACCTTGCCCCGGGCGGCGGCCGCGCGGACCAGGCGCTCCGCCGCCGCGCCGTCGCCCGCCTTCTCCCGCAGGCCGACCAGGTCGGAGAGGGCGTACGTGCTGCCGGTCCGGGTCAGGGCGAGGAAGGCGAGATCCTCGGCGCCCTGGCGGTCCCCCGCCTCCTCCCTGGACCGGGCGAGTCCCGCGTACGTCCTGATCTTGCCCGTGGCGGCGGCGTTCCTGGTCAGGCGTTGGGCGCCCTCCTCGTCCCCGGCCTCCTGGCGGAGCCGGACGAGACGGGTCAGACAGGAGCTGTCGCCCTGGTTGGCGGCCTCGTGGGCCAGTTCCTCCGCCCGGCCCGGCTCGCCCTTGAGCTGGCGAAGACGGACCAGTTCCCAGCGCGCCCGGTGGTCGTCCTCCCACGCGGCCTCGTAGAAGTCCTTCGCCCGGTCGAGATCGCCGACGCCCTCGGCGAGGCGGCCCAGCTCGGGCCGCACGTCGGTGTTCCCGGCCTTCAGGGCCCTGCCGTAGAGGCGGGCGGCGATCCGCAGGCGCCCCCGCGTCCGCGCGGCCCGGGCAAGCGTGACGCTGTCGTCGGTGGTGAGGCAGTGGCGCCCGGCCGCCTCCCAGAAGAGGGCCGGAGGGCTCATGAGGCGGCGCTCCACGCGGCCGTACTGCTCCAGGTAGTCCGCGAGCCGGTACGCCCCGCCCGTGAGCGCGCCGCTCCGGGTCGCCACGGGCGTCAGCGGCCCCGGCACCCCGTGGCACGGCGTCGCGCAGTACGCCAGGGCCTCCTCCAGCCAGCCGCTGCCGCGCAGGCCCCGCTCCTGGTCCTTCAGGTAGCCCTCGGCGGCCTCGGCGAGCAGCTCGTGCGGGAGCAGGGGGCCGTGCCCGAGCCTGCGGCAGTCCATGGCGGCGTGGATCAGGGCCTTCTCCGCGGGGGGCGCGCACAGATAGCGGCGCATCAACTCGGGGACCCCTGCGAGGAACTGGGTGATCTCCCCGTCGCTCGCCCCCGCCAGGGCGCTGGCGAGGCGCGGGTCGTCACGCGCCCGCCACCGGGCCTCGCGCAGGTCGTGTTCGGTGAACGCCTTGGGCACCACGACGCACCGGCCGAGGCCGGTGAGGAGCTTGCGCTGCTGCTCGAAGCGGTCGTCCGCGCCGGTGGCCGACGGCAGCGTCAGGGCCTCCCAGAACCGGGGCCAGATGGTGGCGAGGACCAGGACGGGGCCGCGGCGCCGGTCGGTCAGGAGGGAGCGCAGGCCCGCGGCGATGCCCTCGGCGGTCTTCGCGTCGGGGGCGAGGAGGTAGTGCTGGATCTCGTTCAGCCAGATCACCGTCTGCCCGCCGACCTCCGCGAGGTGCACGAGCGCGGCGTCCGGGCGCGACGGGTCGAAGGGGTGCCACACCCGCCAGCCCGGCGGAAGGCGCCGCAGGACCTCCCAGCAGGCGCGGGTCTTCCCCGTCGAGGACTCGCCGACCAGCGTGACCATGAGGCTCTCGCCGCCGGTCGCCCGGTCCACGAGCGCCGCGAGGGCCGCGTCGTGGTCCCGCGGTACGTACGCGGGCAGCCGCGGCAGCGGCCTCCCGCCGGGCACGCTGATGGCCCGGTGCACCTCGAGGGCGAAGGGGTCGAGGTCGACGACCGGGCTGCCCAGCGGCTGCGCGAGCTGGGCGGCGACCCACATCCGCCCGACCCGGGTGCCCACCCGGACCGGGTCCCGGCCCGCCCACCGGGCCAGGAGCAGGGCCACGGAGACGACGTCCTCCTGCCCCGTCGGCAGCTCCGTGGAGCCGATGATCCGGTGGATGGTGGCCTTCGAGGGGCTGCCGGGGAACGCGTCGTCCTGCCCGATCTCCTCCGCCATGCGCTGGGTGGCGGGCGCACCGGCGTCCACGTACAGCTCGTAGACGTACTCCTTCAAGTCCCGCAGCGGCGCCGGGGTCACGCCCAGCGGCTGCGGGATCCGTCGCTGGCTCCCTTGCCGCGCACCACTCTTGCGACCGGTCATCGAAGCATCCTTGCGTGTGGGAGGCGCGGCCGCCGGGAGAGTCACGGATTCGGCCGCGGGCAGGGTGTCCAGGGCCGCCGCTCAGGACACCAGGGCGCGGAGGGTCTCGTCGGCGGCCGCTCCGACGAGGGCGGACACCAGGCCGCTGAGGACGAATCCCAGCAGGGTGAGGCGCTCACGACGGCTCAGGGGGCGTCGGGGCATGACGGGGCTCCTGTCTCGGTGCGCTCGGGCGGCCGACCGGATCGCCGGCCGTGACCCACTGTCGCCGACCGGCGCGCGCCGTGGACGAGTTGAGACGAGACGGCGGCGCGCGTACTGGCCGCCGGGGCGCCGGGTAGCCGCACACAATGGGCGACATCCTCGTGGGCACCTGTTCGTGGACCGACCGCGGCCTCGTCGGGAGCGGCTGGTATCCGGTGGGGCGGCGCGACGCCGAGGGGCGGCTGCGGCACTACGCCGAGCGGTTCCCGGTCGTGGAGGTCGACGCCTCCTACTACGCGCTGCCCAGCGCGCGGAACAGCCGGCTGTGGGCGGAGCGCACGCCGGCCGGGTTCGTCTTCGACGTGAAGGCGTTCTCCCTGCTCACCGGGCACCCCACGCGCGGTACGGCGATGCCGGACGGGGTGCCGAACGACCACCGTGACCCGGGCGTGCTCGACGAGGTGTGGGCGCGGTTCACCGCCGGGATCACCCCGCTGCGCCAGGCGGGACGCCTGGGCAGCGTGCTGTTCCAGTTCCCGCCGTGGTTCCGGCCGGGGCCGCGGGCCGGGGCGTTCCTCGCGGACTGCGCCCGGCGCACGCGGGGGTGGCCCGTCGCCGTGGAGTTCCGGCACCCGGCGTGGTGGTCGGCCGCGTGGGGCGGGGCCACGCGGGCGCTGCTCGCGCGGTACGGCATGGCCGCCGTCGCCGTCGACATGAACCAGTCGCTGCCCGCTTCGGTGCCGCCGGTCACGCCCGTCACCACGCCGCGCCTGTCCGTCGTACGGTTCCACGGGCGCAGCCCCGCCTGGGGGACCGGGAGCAAGGAGGACCGGTTCCGGCACGCGTACGGGGACGGCGAACTCGCCGAGTGGCTGCCGAGGTTGCGGACCCTGGCCGGGCGGGTCGAGCGGGTGCACGTCCTGTTCAACAACTGCTGCGGTGACGCCGCGGTCCGGGCCGCCGAGGCCATGACGCGGCTGCTCGGACCCACGGCGTCGAGCGCGCCCGGCGTGCGGCGCGCCCCGGGGTGAGCGCCCGCGCTCAGGTCAGGAAGCCGCCGTCGATGTTGAGGGTCGCGCCCGTGACGTACGCCGACTCGGGGCCCGCCAAGTAGGCGATCAGGCCCGTCAGTTCGTCCGGGGTCGCGTAGCGCCCCGCCGGGGTCAGGCCGGTCATGATGTCGGCGACGGGGCCCTCGGGCGGGTTGGTGTCGGTCGCCACCGGGCCGGGCTGGACGTTGTTGACCGTGATCGCCCGCGGGCCCAGCTCCCGGGCGAGCGAGCGGGTGAAGCCGGCGACGGCCGCCTTGGTGAGGGCGTACGTCGTACCGTTCGGGAAGGGCATGCGGTCGGCGAAGACGCTGCCGATCGAGATGATCCTGCCGCCGTCGCCCATGTGCCGCAGGGCCTCCTGCGCGGCCACCCACACCGCCCGGACGTTCACCGCCACGTCCCGGTCGAAGTCGTCGACGGTCAGCTCGCCGAGCGGGCGCATGGTGCCGATGCCCGCGTTGTTCACCAGGACGTCCAGGCGGCCGAAGGCGGCCACGGTGCCGGTGACCGCCGCGCGGACCGCCTCCGCGTCGCCCGAGTCCGCCGCGATCGCCACGGCCCGGCCGCCCTCGGACTCGATGTCCGCGACGACGCCGTCCGCCCTGCCGGGCGACGAGTGGTAGGTGATCGCCACGGCCGCGCCCTCGCGGGCGAGGCGCCGGGCGACGGCCGCGCCGATGCCCCGGCTCCCGCCGGTCACCAGGGCGGCCTTGCCGCTGAGGGGTCCGTCCTGCTCGCGCTCGCTCGTCATTCGGCTGCCCCTCTTCGGAGTCCACACATCAGGTTGATACGTCAACCCGAAGCTAGACCCGGGCGTGCCCGGACGACACCAGGTACTCCGAGATCGTCCTGACGGCCGCCGGCCGCGCGGCGATAGAGGCGGCGGCGCCGCGCCATGTCGCCCACGTGCGCGCGTGGTTCGTCGACGCGCTGACGCCCGAGCAGCTCGCCGCCTTCGGTGAGCTGTGCGACGCGGTGGCGGGCAAGGCGCGGGCGGAGCCGGGCGGGCCCTGCCGCATCGGTTTTGAGCCGACCGGGGCCTGAAGTCCTCGGCCCGGGCCCTTTTGCCCCTACGCTCGTTGATCCCCTCAGTGCGGTGTGAGCGGTGCCCGAGCGGCATGGAGGCATGGATCGACAGTGCTGCCCGGCGTCGGCCTCCCGAGGGCAGGTGAGGTGAGAGCCCCATGCGCATGACCGATCTTCAGCGGTGCGAACTCCGTCCCGGACGGCTCGTGGAGTGGACGCTGCACCCGGCCGCGGTGG
The DNA here is from genome assembly GCF_056431945.1 of Streptomyces sp. NPDC045778. Classification (NCBI taxonomy): domain Bacteria; kingdom Bacillati; phylum Actinomycetota; class Actinomycetes; order Kitasatosporales; family Streptomycetaceae; genus Streptomyces; species Streptomyces sp. NPDC045778. The sequence continues at coordinate 419,011 of NZ_JBWKJZ010000002.1, read as the reverse complement.
GGGCCGCGCGGGACCTGCCCGACGACGTCCGGCCGCCCGCGTACGTACAGGAGTCGCACATCCGCACCTCGCGCACGGTGCGCGGCGACGGCCTCTTCGTGCCGACCTGGCTCGGCACCGTCTTCGACCTGCCGGGGCGGATCGACCTCGACGTGCTCCAGGACGCGCTGCGCGCCTGGACGCTGCGGCACGAGACGCTGCGCAGCGGCTTCCGCTGGGCGGGGGACGAGATGCGGCGCTTCACGCTGGCCGCCGACGATGTGGCGCTGCACCGCGCGGACGGCGGTGCCTTCACCGACGCCGCGACCCTGACCCGCTACCTCCAGGACCGCTTCGACACCGCGGCCGACGCGCTGACCTGGCCGAACTTCATCTTCACCGCGATCGTCCGGGACGACGGGGCGACCGTGTGCATGGCGTTCGACCACAGCAACGTCGACGCGTACTCGATCCATCGGATCACCGCCGAGATCCACGAGCTGTACGCCGCCGGGCTCGGGGGCACCGCCGTGGCCGCCGCGCCGGTCGCCAGCTACGTCGACTTCTGCGCGAGCGAGCGCACGGACGCCGACCGGATCGACGCCGCGCACGCGATCGTGGCGCGCTGGCGGGAGTTCATCGGCCGGTGCGACGGGAAGCTGCCGAACTTCCCCGTGGACCTCGGCCTCGACCCCGAGGGCCCGCTGCCCGAGCAGCGGCTGCTGCACGAGACGCTCGTGGGCGACGCGGAGGCCGCCGCCTTCGAGGCGTACTGCCGTCCCTACGGCGGCAGCCTCGTCGGCGTCCTCGCGGCCGTCGCCCTCATCGCCCGGGAGATCAGCGGGCTCCGCGTGTACCGCACCGTCGTGCCCTTCCACACCCGGGCCCGCTCCCAGTGGGCCGAGTCCGTGGGCTGGTACGTGGGCGGGGCGCCGATCGAGGTGCCCATCGCCGACGCGGTGGACTTCGACGACGCGCTGCGGATGGTCCGCGCGGCCCTTCGCGAGGCCAGACCGCTGTCGCGGATGCCGATCGCGCGGATCCTCCCGCTCCTCGGCGCCGACTTCCGGCCCACGTCCCCCGACCTGTACTCGATCGTCTCGTACGTCGACACGCGGTCGATCCCCGGCTCGGAGCGGTGGCAGGAGCTGAAGGCGTACGGACTGCTCCGGGTGTCGTACGGCGACCAGGTGTGCGCCTGGATCACCCGCCTCCACGAGGGGTTGCAGTTCGCCTGCCGCTACCCGGACACCGACGCCGCGTACAAGAACATGCGGCTCGTGGTGGAGCGGCTGCGGGAGCGACTGGTGGAGGTGGCGCGGGTGACGCCGGGCGGCGCCCCGGCCGGGCCCGGCGCCGCCCGGGTCACCTCGGGCGCCTAGGACCGCCTGGGACCACCTGGGACCGGGTCTCGCGCGGGGCGAGGGCCGCCGCCGCCAGGTGGCCGCGGAACCAGCGGTGGCCCGGGTCGGCGTCGTTGCGCGGGTGCCAGGCCATGCCCAGGTCGATCGGCGGCAGGGGCAGCGGCACGGGAAAGGTCCGCAGGCCCAGGGCCTCGGTCGCGCCGGGGAGCCAGTCGGGCAGCGTCAGGGCGACGAGGTCGGTGTCCCGGGCGAGGAGCAGCGCGCCGGTGTGGCTGGGGACGACCACCGCGACCCGGCGGCGCAGGCCCAGCTTCGCCAGCTCGGTGTCGATGGGGCCGAGGCGCTTGCCGAGCCGGGAGATGCCGATGTGCCCGGCCTCGGCGAAGCGGCGGGCGTCGACGGGCCCGTCGAACAGCGGGTGCCCGGCGCGGGCCACGCCGACCAGGGTCAGGCTGGTGAGGTGCCGGGTGCGGGTCTCCGGGTCCAGGTGCGCGAGGACGCCCAGCTCGACGTCCACCAGGCCCTGGCGCAGGGCGGGCCCGCCCTCCACCGACTCCGGCAGGAAGACCACGTCCACGCCCGGGGCCTCCGCGTGGACACGCTCGGTCAGGGTCCCGGCGAGGCCCGCCTGGAGCAGGTCGATGGTCTGCACGGTGAAGGTGCGCCGCAGGTGCTCGGCCGCGAAACCCGCCCCGGGCCGCAGCACGTTGTCGCAGCCGCGCAGCAACACGGCGACCTCCTCGCGGAGTTCCAGGGCCCGCGGCGTGGGGACCATGCCCTGGCCCGCGCGGACCAGGAGGGGGTCGCCGACGGCGCGGCGGAGCCGGGCGAGGGTGCGGCTGGCCGCCGCGGGGGACGTGCCGAGCCGCTCCGCGGCGCGCGTCACGCTGTTCTCCTGGAGCAGGGCGTCCAGGGCGCGCAGCAGGTTGAGATCCATGGGCCCTCCTGAGCGGCGTCTTTGCGTAGGCGGCAACTATGGAGTGCCGATCCTTGCATTGCTCCGGAATGCGGCGGCGGCGAGGGTGGAGGCGTTCCCCTCCCTCTCTCTTGCAGGAGTCGTCATGCCGAAGGCCCACCAGGAAGAGTCCGCCCGTGCCGGCCGCGAAGGCGACGTGCTGGCCGTGGTCAGCCAGAGCGGCCCGACCGTCTCGTTCTTCGACGCCGCCACCGACCGGTTCCTCGACGCGGTGGACGTCCGCGCCGAGCCGCACGAGCTGTGCTTCGACCCGGTGCGGCGGCTGCTGTGGTGCGCGACGACGTACACCTGCGGCTACTACCACGACAACGCGGGCCGCGGCACGGAGCTGACCGTCATCGACCCGGACACCCGCCGCGTCGTGGAGGTCGTCGACCTCGCGCCCGAACACGGCCCGCACGGGCTTGCGTTGGACGCCGAGGGCGGCCGTCTCTACGTCAGCGTGGAGGGGTCCGGCGACCGGCCCGGCGGCGTCGTGGTGATCGACGCCGAGAGCCGCAAGCCGCTGGGGCGGATCGACACGGGCGCCCCGGGCCCGCACTGGTTCGCCATCGACCGGGCGGGCACCGTCGGGTACGCCACCAACAAGGAGGCGCCGTTCGTGTCGGTCGTCGACCTCGAACGGGGCACCCTCACGGCAAAGATCGAGGTCCCGGGCAGTGAGGGGCTCGCCGTCTCCGCCGACGGCACGCACGCCTTCGTCGCCGCCCCGTACGGGTCCTTCGCCCCGCCGCGGGACGCCGAAGGGCCCGCCGGGGTGCCGCCCGCGCCCGGCGTCCGGGTCGTCGACGCGCGGGCGGCGTCCGTCACCGCCGTCCTGCCCACGGAGGACGTCGTCTTCCCGGTGCACCTGACGACGACGGGCAAGCTGCTCGCGGGCGAGCTGCGGATGCGGCCCGGGGCGGGCCTCGGCGGGCACGAGCCCGGGCGCCTGCGGGTGTACTCCGCCGAGACCCACGAGCCGCTCGGCGAGGTCGAGGTGGGGCACTTCCCGCTGACCATCACGTCGTCGCCCGACGGCAGGCTCGCCTATGTCTCCTGCGTCGTCTCCTCCACCGTCGACGTCGTCGACCTGGTGACGCTGCAACCCCTGGCCCGGCTGGACGTCCCCCGCCGCGGCGAACCCGGCGCCCACGGCTTGGCGTACGTGCCACGCCCGGCTTGAGGCGGGGCCGCGCGGAGTTGCTCGCCCGCTCCGGCGCCCGGCCGGGTGCCGCTAGTCCGGCCGCAGCGATCGCCAGATGCGGTCCGGCAGGACCCGGGCCGCCTCGTCCAGGTCCACCTCGTACGTGCTGGAGAGCCAGCGGTGGGCCGTCTCCGCGACGGGGCCGAGGACCAGGACCTCGATCAGGGGCGCCGGCAGTGCGGCCACCTCGCCTGCGGTGACGCGCGGGTGCATCCAGGCGGCGATGGGCGCGAACTTGGCGTCCTTCACCGCCATCACCTCCTTCGCGTGGGCCGCCAGATAGCTGGAGTACGCGGAGCCGTGCAGGAAGAGCGCCACGTCCCGGTGGTCGCGGGTGAAGTCCAAGTACGCCCGCACCAGGGCGCGGATGCCGGTGCGGGCCGTGCGGCAGCGGGTGACGGCGGCGACCACCGGGTCGCACAGCTCGTCCACGCAGCGCAGATAGAGCGCGGCGGCCAGGCCGTCGAAGCTGCCGAAGTGGTGGTACAGGCTGCCGAAGCTCACGCCGCTGGCCGCCGTGACCGCGTTGACCGTGAAGCCCTGCGCGCCCGAGCGCGCGTACACCTGGAGCGCGGTGTCCAGGAGGAGGTCGACGGTGGCCTCGCCCCGCTGCTGCTTAGGGGACACGGTGCCGCCCCGGCTTGCGCGGGGCCTCGGAACGGGCGCGTCCGCCCGGTGTCACCGCGTCACCTCGTGGGTCACCTCGTCCGCCGCCATGCGTTCAAGCGTAGAGCAGAACCGGCGTCGCGGACGCCCCCGCGAAGCCTTCGGCGCAGCAAAGAATCTAGAGGAATTTTCTAGAAAGTATCTCCATCAACTCCCTTCCTTGGCCACACTTCTGTCATGGCCAGTCCACCGCCCCAGCGGCCTCACGAGCCCGTTCCCGGCAATCCGTACGTCCAGCCGGTCCCCTCTCCGAAGAGGCGGACGGGCGCGGTCGCCTGGGTCGTCGCGGGCGCCGTGCTCGCGGCGGCGGCCGTGGGCGCGGGCGGGTACGTCCTCCTGAAGGAGGACGGCGGCAAGGGGTCGGGTGGTTTCCGGCCCCCCGTCGCCAAGGAGTCGGGGCCGCCGGGCGAGCCGTCCGGCTCGGGGGAGCGGACGGACGCGCCCGGCGGCTCCGACGCGCCGGTGCGGCGCGTGGACGTCAACGCCGGGCGCAAGCCGGGCGAGGCCAAGGGCTGGCTCGATCTGAACGGCGTCAAGCTGCCCGGCAAGGGCGCCATGCTCGGCGACCTGTGGACCGTGGACGGCGGCGCGCCCGGCGGCTCCGACGCGCTCGTCGTGCAGGCCCTCTACGACACGGTGACCGGGTACCGTGCGCAGGACGGCAAGAAGGCCTGGACCCTGCGGCTGCCCGACCGGGTGTGCGACACCCCCGTGGACAGCGCGGGCGGACACGTCGTCGTCGCGTACGGCGACGGCACCACATCCGGCTCCGGCAAGTGCAACCAGCTCCAGCAGATCGACCTGCGGACCGGCGAGAAGGGCTGGCACCGCGAGCTGAAGGAGCACGACCTCTCGGACAGCACGAGCACCGTCCATCTCGCCATGACCGGCGCCGCCGTCACCGTCGGCCAGGGCGACCTCGCCCACACGTACCGCCTCAGCGACGGCAAGCGGCTCTTCTCCTCCGAGCGGGACCGCGTGGGCACCTGCTATCTGCGCGACGTCGCGGGCGGCGCGCGGCTCCTGTACGTCGAGAACTGCGCGTCCGGGGCGCCCAAGGCCCACGGCCGGGTGAAGAACGTCGACCCCAGGACGGGTGACGTCCGGTGGAGCTACCGGACCAGGACCGGCTGGAGCGTCGACAAGGTGTACTCCGTCGACCCGCTCGTCCTCGCCGTCCGGAAGCAGGGCGACTACGACAAGTGGAGCGTCGTCTCCGTGGACGGCCGCGGGCGCCAGCGCGCCTGGATCCCGATGGACCGGGGGCCGTACACGTTCGAGATGTGCGACGGGGCGGGGGACGCGGGGGAAGGCGTGCAGAACTGCCCCGGCGGCGCCGTCGGCGGTGACGCACTCGTCCTGCCCACCGAGGGCAAGGACGGCCTCCTCGGGCCCAACAAGGTCGTCGCCTTCGACCTGGCGACGGGCAAGCGGCGGTGGGACGCCGCCGTGCCCGGGCGGCAGCTCAGGCCCGTGCGGCAGGCCGGGGGCGGCAAGGTCCCCGGGGTCGTCGTGTACGTACGCGCGCAGTCCGGCAAGACCGGCCGCACCGTGGCGTTCCCGGCCGCGGGCGGGGCGCCGCGGGAGCTGCTCCGGCACACCACGCCCGCCCAGAAGTGGGAGGCCCCGATGTTCGCCGGGGAGACCCTGTTCAGCGGCGGGCGGATCTTCGTGGCCCCTTCGCGGCTCAGCCCCGAGGGGCTCGGCGGCGAGAAGGAGCAGGGGCGCCTGGTGTCGTTCGGCCGCTGACATCCGCTGACGGCCCCGCCGCGGCGGGGCCGCGCCCCGCAGGAGAAGTCCCGCGCAGAGCAAAGACCTTGGAGAGACCATGACGCAGCCCCCGCCCGGACCGCCCGAGCCCCACGGGCAGTTCGGGCCGCCGCCCCCGCTCCCCCCGGCCGCTTCCGGGGGCGGTTTCGGGCCGCCGCAGGCCGGGTTCGGGCCTCCGGTGCCGCCGCCGCCCGGGGGCTTCGGGCCGCCCGCGCCGCCGCCCCCGCCGAAGTCCCGCCGCCGCACGGCCGTCGTGATCGCGTCCGTGGCCGCGCTCGCCCTCGTCGCCGGGGCCGGGGCCTGGTACGTCGCCGCCCGCTCCGACGGCTCCGACGACGGCGGGGGCAGGGGCGGCAAGAAGCCGGGGCCCGTGTACGCCCAGCCCAAGGAGGTCGTGCCCGCCGATCCGAAGGCGACCTTCCAGGGCGGGGCGCCGGTGCCGACGCTGCCCGGGAAGGAGAGCACCTGGCCCGTGAAGGGGTCCTGGCTCACCGACAAGGTGTACGTGAAGTCGTCCGTGGCGAAGATCGCGGGGCTCGACGCGGCCACCGGCGACACGCGCTGGACGCTGCCCAAGCCGGGCCAGTCCTGCGGCGGTTCGCCGGAGGTCGGCGCGGGCGGGATCGCCGTGGTGGTCATCGCGCCCACCACGCACGACAAGAAGGGCTACCGGACGCCCTGCACGCAGGTCATGGCCTTCAAGGTCGCCACCGGCGAGAAGCTGTGGACGAAGTCCGTCCGGGTCGGCTACCAGAAGGATGCGGTCGCGTTCAACCACGTCGCGATCAGCGGGCGTACGGCCGCCGCGGGCGGGATCTACGGCGGGGCCGCCTTCGACCTGCGCACCGGAGAGCTGCGGTGGAAGCCCCGGTCCGGCGACACCTGCCGGGACGTGGGCTACGGCGGCGGCGCCCGGCTCGTCGCGATCCGCTCCTGCGGGGACTACGGCTCGCAGAAGTACGAGGTGCAGGACCTCGACCCCCGGTCCGGCAAGCCGCGCTGGAAGTACAAGCTGCCGGGCGGCGTGAAGAACCTCAACGTCATCTCCACCGACCCCGTGGTCGTCGGCGTCGACTCGGGCGAGATCACCGGGCAGGGGGCGAGCGACGTCTTCGCCCTCGACGGCCGCGGCAGGCTGCGCTCGAAGATCTCGCTGCCGGAGCGGAGGTACATGCACGACTGCGGCGACACCAGCGTCGTCAACGACTGCCGGGCCCTCGTCGTCGGCAACGACAGGCTGTACGTCCCGACCGCGCGCCGTAACGCCAAGGACGGCATCTCCTCCACGAACGACGTCATCGCCTTCTCGCTGGCCACCGGGAAGACGACAGGGCAGCGCGGCAACTCCGACAGCAAGGGCCCCCTGTTCCCCATCCGCATGGACGGCGGGAACGTCCTCGCCTACCGCGACCAGCTGGGCGTCCAGGTGGTGACCCTCGACGGGCGGACCCTGCGCGAGAAGAAGCTACTCACCTCCACCAAGAGGCCGAGCGGCATCGTCCCGGTCGGCTCGGAGCTGCTCTTCACCAACGGGCGCCTGTACATCAGCACCGACCTGGTGTCCAAGTCCAGCTCGAAGACACAGCAGTTCATGATGTACGTGTTCGCCCGCAAGGACCAGAAGAACCAGCAGGGCCAGCAGGGCCAGGGCGGCTAGCCGTCCAGGAACTGGGAGCAGCGGTAGGGGCCGAAGCGGTGGGTGCCGTTGTCGAGGGTGACCCGGACGTCGTCGGGGCGGACGCGGCGGGTCTCGTCCTTCGACGACAGGTACGAGCGGGCGCGGGCCAGGGTGCAGACGACCTGGCCGTTGGGCAGGCGTTCGCTGTCGGAGTCGAAGAAGGCGCCGGGCGAGCGGTAGGTGACCTCGTTGCCCCGCGCGGTCACGTCGATCTCGTGGAGTTCGACGAGGTTGGTGAGGCCGCTCTGCCGCTCGGCGCGGTTCGGGCCCGACCCGAGCAGCTTCAGGGCACCGGCGAGGTCCCTGATGGCCGCGTCGGGGCGGGACACACCGCGCAGGCCCGTGCCGTCCACGTAGTAGAGCCGCATGCCCCGGGTGAGGCCGGTGGCCGGGTCCCCGCCGGTCACCACGCCGGTGGGGCGCACCCCGCAGGCCGTGAGGGCGGCGGCGAGGGCCAGGGCGAGCGCGGCGGCGCGCACGGGGGTCACCGGGGCTCCCCCGCCGGGCGCAGCGGCAGCCGCAGGGTGAAGACCGCGCCCCGGCCGCCGGGGCGGTTCGCGGCCTCCACGGTGCCGCCGTGCAGCCGCGCGTTCTCCAGGGCGATGGCCGTGCCGAGGCCGCTGCCCTCGGAGCGGGCGCGGGCCGCGTCGGCCTTGTAGAAGCGGTCGAAGACGTGGGCGAGGGCGTCCGGGGGCAGCCCGGGGCCGTGGTCGGTGACGGTGACCGTGGCGAGCCCGCCGCCGGTGGTGAGGCGGACGGTCACGGGCGGGGCGCCGTGCCGCAGCGCGTTCCCGACGAGGTTGGCGATGACCACGTCGATCCTCCGTACGTCGATCAAGGCGGGCGCGGCGCTTGGGAGTTCGGTGGCCACCCGGCCGGTCCAGGCGCGCAGGGCGAGGGACGAGCGGACGGTGGCGGCCAGGTCCGCCTCCGTCAGGTGCAACCGGGCCACCCCGGCGTCGAAGCGGGACATCTCCATCAGGTCGTCGACCAGACGGGTCAGCTTCGCCGTCTCGGCGCTGACGGTGCGGGCCGCGTGCGCGGCGTCGGCCGGGAGCCGGTCGGCGTCCTCGTCGAGGACGGTCGCCACCATCGTCATGGCGGCCAGCGGGGTGCGCAGCTCGTGCGAGACGTCGGCGACGAACCGCCGCGCCTTCGCCTCCTGCTCCCGCGCCTTCGCCTCCTGGTCGCGCAGCTCGGCGACCGTGGCCTGGAGGGCGTCGGCGGTGGTGTTGAAGTCCCGTGCCAGGTCGGCGAGTTCGTCGCGGCCCCGGGGCTCGACGCGGGTGCCGAGGTCGCCTTCGGCCAGGCGGCGGGTCGCCCGGCCGAGGTCCCGTACCGGACGGAGCACCGTACGGGCGGCGAGCAGCGCGAGCACGGCGGTGAGCAGGAGGACGGGCAGCAGTCCGTCGCGCACGGAGGTCAGCAGGGCGGCGACGTCCCGCTCCTCGGCGCGCAGCGGTGTGACGGCGAAGACCTCGAGGCGTGAGGCGCGGCCGCCCGCGTAGGTGACGGGCGTGCCGACCGCCAGATACGGCTCGCCGCCCCGCGTGACGCGCTGGAAGCTCATCCGCCCCGAGACGCGGACGTCGGCCCGCAGGTCGGCCGTGAGGCGCGGGTCGTCGGGCGACCCTCCCGAGGCCGCCTTGAGGTTCTCGTACCGGGCCACGACCAGGGGCGAGCCGCTGAGCCCGGAGGACACCGAGCGCGCGAACGCGGCGAGGGAGCGCTGGTCGGGCGGCACGTCGACGTCGGGCGCGAGGGCGTCGACGCGGGTGCGCAGGTCGTCCTGCGCGGCCTCCTGGGTGCGGCTGAGGACGGCCGTACGGGCGTCGCGGTAGGCGAGGGCGGTGGCGGTCCCGGTGCCGATGAGGGCGACGAGGACGAAGGTGACGACGAGGCGGGTGCGCAGCCCCCGCGGGGCGCGCGGCCTTCCGGAGCGGCGGCCGGGCAGCGTCACAGCGGCCCGAACCGGTAGCCGAAGCCGCGGACCGTCTGGACGTAGCGCGGCCGGGACGCCACGTCCTCGATCTTCGCGCGCAGGCGGCCCACGGCGGCGTCCACGATCCGGGAGTCCCCGAGGAAGTCGTGGTCCCACACGCTGCGCAACAGCTGTTCGCGGCTGAAGACCTGGCCGGGCGAGGCGGAGAGTTCCAGGAGGAGGCGGAGTTCGGTGGGCGGCAGCGCGAGGGGGGCGCCGCCCTTGGTGACGGTCAGGCCCGCGCGGTCGACGACGAGGCCCGCGTACGTGTCCTGGGCGGCGACCGGGGTCGCGCGGCGCAGGGCCGCGCGGATGCGGGCCTCCAGGACAGGCGCCGTGACGGGCTTGACCACGTAGTCGTCGGCGCCCGCCTCCAGGCCCCTGACCACGTCGGTGTCGTCGCCGCGCGCGGTCAGCATGATCACGGGCAGCGTCGCGTGGGACGTACCGGAGCGCACGCGGCGGCACACCTCGAAGCCGTCGAGCCCGGGGAGCATCAGGTCGAGCACGGCGATGTCGACCGCCTCGCCCCCGGGCCCCGCGAGGAGGGCGAGGGCGGCCTCGCCGGTGGAGGCGAGGGACACCTCGTAGCCGTGGCGGCGCAGCACCAGCTCCATCCCGTCGCGTACGGAGGCGTCGTCCTCGATCAGCAGCACATGCGGCATGCGCTCGATTATGGGCGAGGGCCCGGGCTTTCCAAGCTGGTCAGAGGGGTGGGACGGGGTCGGCCCGCACATTGTTACGTGCTCATCATGTGGCCATGGAGGGACCATCATGTGACGGCCGGACGGTGAGGCGCATGACCATCACCTCACGCAGGGCGCCGGTCTCCGGCGCACCCCGGCTCCGGCTCGTCGCGCTCGTCGCGGCGCCCCTGCTCGCGCTCGCCACCGGCTGCGGCTCCGGCTCCGACAGCGGGGACGGGGGCGGCAAGGACGACCAGGTCGCCTCCGTGCCCGAGGCCTCCGACAAGGACAAGAAGGAGGACAAGACCGAGGACGCGGACGCCTCCTCGGGCGACAAGGCGGGCAAGAGCGCCTTCTTCGACGCGCAGATGACGTACGTCCGCTGCATGCGCACCAAGGCCGGACTCAAGGACTACCCCGACCCCAAGCTCAGCGGCCACCTCGACTTCGGCAAGATCGAGAAGCTCGTCGACCCGGGCGGCGGCGGCGAGGAGTACAAGGGCGGCAAGGACGGCGTCTGCGCCGACGAGCTGCGCGCGGCGATGGCCAAGGAGCCCAAGCGCGATCAGCAGCAGGACTTCGAGTCGATGCTCGCGCACGCCAAGTGCATGCGGGACAAGGGCGTCTCGCGGTTCCGCAACCCGACGATGGCCGCCGGCATCGCGCAGCCCGGCGGCGAGCCCGACCCCGCGTCACCGAAGCTCGACACCAGGTCCCCCGTCTACAAGCAGGCCCGCGAAGCCTGCGCCAGCAAGCTGCTCGACGGTCTGGACGGCATGCAGTGAGACGTCGTACGGGCTGGACGGTGGCGCTCGGCGCGGTCGCCGCCGGGGCCGTGACGGCGGGCGCGTTCACGCTCGGGGGCGGGCAGCGGGACGGCGTCAGGGACGAGGGCGGGGCTCCGCCCGCGACCGCCGAGGTCGTCCGCACCGACCTGGAGGTGAGCAAGACGGTGGACGGCACGGTGGACTTCGCCGGGCGCAGGGCCGTGAAGTCGGCGGTGGAGGGCACGGTGACGGTGGCCGCGCGCGAGGGCACGACGGTGCGGCAGGGCCAGGCCCTGTACGAGCTGGACGACAAGCCGGTGACCCTGCTGTACGGGCCGGTGCCGATGTTCCGCGAGATGAAGAAGGGTGACCGGGGCACGGACGTGCTCCAACTGGAGCGGAACCTGCGCGACTTGGGGTTCGGGGCCGGTCTCTACATCGACGTACGGTACGACGCCGCGACCGCGGCCGCCGTCGAGCGGTGGCAGAAGTCCCTCGACCGCACGCCGACCGGCCGGGTCGGCAGGGGCGAGGTGGTGTTCCAGGGCGGCCCGGTCAAGGTGGTCGAGGCGGACGCCGCCCTCGGCGACCGGGCGGGGCCCGACCGCCCGGTGCTCACCGCCGCGTCGCCGACGCCGGTGGTGCGGGCCGGCCTCGACCAGGGCGACGGCTCGCTCGCCGCGCGCGGCACGAAGGCGGAGATCCGCCTGGCCGACGGCAAGAAGGTGCGGGGGAAGGTGACGGGGACCGTGCGCCCGGAGAGCGCCGAGGGGCCGGGGGCCGAGCCGGGCGGTGACGGCATCACCGTGGAGATCGCCCTGGACGGCGGCGCCGCAGCGCTCTCCGGGCTCTCCGGGCTCTCCGGCGAGGCGGCGCGGGCGACCGCGAGCGTCACCTTCGTCAGCGAGAGCCGGCGCGGCGTCCTGGCCGTGCCGGTCGAGGCGCTCGTCGCCCTGCGCGGCGAGAGCGGCGGCTACGGCCTCCAGCTCGTCCCCGCGTCGGGGCGGTCCCGCATGGTGCGCGTCGAGACGGGCATGACGGCCGACGGCCGGATCGAGGTACGCGGGGGCGGACTTCGCGAGGGCACGCGGGTGGGGGTGGCGGCCCAGTGAGGCGCCCCGCGCCCCGGGCGGAGGCCGCCACGCCACGGGAGGCCGCCATGCCGCGGGAGGCCGCCGCCGTCGTCGAGCTGCGGCGGGCCACCAAGGTCTACCCCGGCGGTGTCACCGCGCTGCGCGAGGTCGACCTCACCGTGTACGACGGGGAGTTGCTCGCCGTCGTCGGTCCTTCCGGGTCCGGCAAGTCCACCGCCCTGAACCTCATCGGTACCCTCGACCGGCCCACGTCCGGCAGCGTGCGCGTGGCCGGGCACGACGTGGGGGCGCTGTCCGACGCGCAGGTGGCGGCGCTGCGGGCCCGGTACATCGGGTTCGTCTTCCAGCACTTCCACCTCGCCCCCGGGCGCGGCGCCGTCGACAACGTCGCCGACGGGCTGCTGTACGCGGGCGTTCCCGCGCGGCGGCGGCGCGCCGCCGCGCGCGAGGCCCTGGAGCGGGTGCGGCTCGGGCACCGCCTCGAGCACCGGCCCGGCGAGCTGTCCGGCGGCGAGAAGCAGCGCGTCGCGATCGCCCGCGCGCTCGTCGGCGCGCCCCGGCTGCTGCTCGCCGACGAGCCGACCGGCGCGCTCGATACCGCGTCCGGGCAGGTGGTGATGGAGCTGCTGCGCGAGCTGAACGCGGCCGGCACGACCGTGTGCGTCATCACGCACGACCACGACATCGCCGACTCGCTGCCGCGCCGCGTCCGCTTCCGCGACGGCGAGGTCGTCGTATGAGCGCGCCCGGCAGGGACCGGCTCAGGCCCGCGCGGCTCTCCCTCGCCGACGTGCTGCGCGTCGGCTCCGTCGGCCTCAGGGCCCGGCGCGCCCGCGTCGTGCTCTCCTCGCTCGGCATCGCCATCGGCATCGCCACGATGGTGGCCGTCGTGGGCCTGTCCACGTCCAGCCGCGCCGACCTGATGCTGCGCCTCGACCGGCTCGGCACCAATCTGCTCACCGCCGAGGCCGGCAAGGACGCGAGCGGCCAGGAGGTGAAGCTGCCGAAGAGCGCCGTCGCCATGGTCGAGCGCATCGGCCCGGTGCGGCAGGCCACCGCGACGGCGAACGTCGACGCCCGCATCCGCCGCAGCGCCGCCGTACCGGAGGAGCGGTCGGCACCGGTGACCGCGCAGGCGGCCCGCCCCGACCTGCTCTCCGCCCTCAACACCCGGGTGGCCGAGGGCGCCTGGCTCGACCGGGGCCGTGAGCGGCTGCCGGTGACCGTGCTCGGCCGGGTCGCCGCCGAGCGGCTCGGCGTCACCGCGCCCGGCGAGAAGATCATGATGGGTGACCGGTACTTCGTGGTCGTCGGCATCCTCGCGCCGGTGGAGCTGGTGCCGACGCTCGACCGGGTCGCCCTCGTCGGATTCCCGGCGGCGGAGCGGTACTTCGGCTTCGACGGCCACCCCACGACGGTCTTCGAGCGCTCCACGGACGCCTCCGTGGCGGACGTCCGCGCGGTCCTCGCCCGCACGGTCAACCCGGGCGCCCAGGGCTCCGTGACGGTCTCGCGCCCCTCCGACGCGCTCGCCGCCAAGACCGCGACCGACGAGGGCCTGACCGCGCTGATGCTCGGGCTCGGCGCGGTCGCGCTGCTCGTCGGCGGGGTCGGCGTCGCCAACACCATGGTGATCTCGGTGCTCGAACGCCGTACGGAGATCGGCCTGCGGCGCGCCATCGGGGCCACGCGGGGCGCGGTCCGGCTCCAGTTCCTGACGGAGTCCCTGCTCCTGTCGGCCATCGGCGGCGTCGCCGGGGCGGGCCTCGGCGCCCTCGCCACCTACGGCTTCGCCGTGGCCCAGGGCTGGACCCCGGTCGTGCCGCCCTGGTCCCTCGCGGGCGGTCTCGCGGCGACCCTCGTCATCGGCGTCCTCGCGGGCCTGTACCCGGCGGCGCGGGCGGCGCGGCTGCACCCGACGGTTGCCCTGAACGCCACGTGACATCCGGCGCGATCGCGGTACCCATCCCCTATGGAGCCCATCGACCACACCACGGCCCCGGTCCTGGAAGCCCTCGACGCCTACCACGACCGGGGCCGGCTCGCCTTCACGCCACCCGGCCACAAACAGGCACGCGGCGCCGATCCACAGGCGCGGCGGGTCCTGGGGGACGCCGTGTTCCGCTCCGACGTGCTCGCCGTCGGGGGCCTCGACGACCGGCGCGCGAGCGGACACGTCCTGAGCCGGGCCGAACGCCTCATGGCCGACGCCGTGCACGCCGACCACACGTACTTCACCACCTGTGGCAGCTCCCTGTCGGTCAAGGCGGCCATGCTGACGGTGGCCCACCCCGGGGACCGGCTTCTGGTCGGCAGGGACGCGCACAAGTCCGTCGTGGCGGGCCTGATCCTGTGCGGCATCGACCCCGTGTGGGTGGAGCCGCAGTGGGACCCGGAGCGGTCCCTGGCGCACCCGCCGTCCGTCGCCTCGTACAAGGAGGCCTTCGACCGGCACCCGGACGCGCGCGGCGCGCTCGTCACCAGCCCCACGCCGTACGGCAGCTGCGCGGATCTGCGGGGGCTCGCGGAGCTGTGCCACGGGCGCGGCCTGCCCCTCGTCGTCGACGAGGCGTGGGGCGCGCACCTGCCCTTCCACGAGGACCTGCCGTCGTGGGCGATGGACGCGGGCGCCGACATCTGCGTGACCAGCATCCACAAGATGGGCAGCGGCCTCGAACAGGGCTCGGTCTTCCACCTCCAGGGCGACCTCATCGACCCCGGCGAGCTGGCCTCGCGCGCCGATCTGCTCGACACCACGAGCCCCTCCGTCCTCATCTACGCGGGCCTCGACGCCTGGCGCCGCCAGATGGTGCTGCGCGGCCACGAGCTGATGTCCGGCGCGCTGCGGCTCACCGCCGCGGCGCAGGAGGAGATCGAGCTGATCCCGGGCCTGCACGTGAACGGCCGCGCCGACCTCACCGGGCCCGGTCTCGCGGCCGACCTCGACCCGCTGCCCACGGTGATCGACATCTCCGCGCTCGGTACGACGGGTTACCGCGCCGCCGACTGGCTGCGCGAGCACCACGGGCTCGTCGTGCACATCGCCGACCACCGCCGCATCGGCACGCAGCTCACCCACGCCGACTCCCGCGAGACCGTCGAACCCCTCCTGGACGCTCTGCGCGACCTGTCCGCGCACCGCGCCGAGCTGGCCGACGCGCCCCGCGTCGACGTGCCGTCCCCCGCGGAGCTGCGCATGGAGCAGGTGTGCCTGCCGCGCGACGCGTACTTCGGCGCCGTGGAGTCGGTGCCCCTCGACCGGGCCGCGGGCCGCGTGGCCGCGGAGATGGCCACGCCCTACCCGCCGGGCATCCCGGCCGCGCTCCCCGGCGAGCGCCTCACCGAACCGGTCGTGGAGTATCTGCGCACCGGCTACGCGGCGGGCATGTACATCCCCGACACCGCCGACCACACGCTCCGTACGATCCGTGTCCTCAAGGAGTGACGCCCGGCACGAGGGGTGCCGTCCTCCGCCAGCCCTTAGCCTTGCCGTACGACATGAGAACGCAAGCGAAGTGCCTCGCGGCGCGACGCGGTGAAGAAACACAGAGGACGGACGACCGATGCCGCGGCGGGCCCCGAGACGCACCCGCGGGCGAAGACGCCCACAGCCCCGGATAGCGGGAGGGCTCCCGCCGGGGGCCGGGAGGCCGCTGCCGCCGGAGCCTGCGGGCCACCCGCCGGCCCGGCCCGGTCCGGGCCCGGCGCCCCGGGCCCGGGGCGTGCTGCCCCGGCTGCGTGGCGTGCTGCGGCGGGAGTGGCGGGTCGTGGCGGGTGCCGCGTGGCGGGAGCTGCGGGCCCGGGGGGCGGCGGGCATCGCGCTCGCCCTCGCCGGGACCCTCGCGATGGTCGTGCTGCACGGCCTGGAGCAGGTGCCTGCGCCCGACCGGGTCGTCCGCATGCTCGGCGAGGTCCGCGCGGACCAGCCCCTGTGGCAGTCGCTGCTCCGCACGCCCCTGTCCGTGTTCATCCCCACGCGCGAGCAGCCGCCCTGGGGCGGCATCCCCCGCCTGGTCCTCGCCTTCGGCCTGGGGCAACTGCTCGTCGGCTGGCGCCGCACGCTCCTGGTCGCGTACGGGGCCACGCTCGCGGGCACGCTCGGCGCCCGGGTCATGGTCGCCATCGGCCCGGGGCACTGGGCCGGGGTGCCGGACTCCTATGCCCACGCCGTGGACACCGGGGCCTCCGCGGCCGTCGTGGGCCTCTTCACCTATCTGGCGATCCGGTTCCGGGCCCCGGTCCTGTGCCTGGCCTTCGTGGTCCCCACGGTCGTCGGCTCCGCCCTCAACCCGAACCTGGCGGGGCGCGAGCACCTGGTGGCGGTCACCCTGACGGCCCTGGCGGCCGTGGCTCTCCACGGGCGCCGCCGAGTAGGGCCCTGATCCCGCGAGCCCTACTCGGCGGGGGCGGCACCGGCGCGGCGCGGGAGGGTGGCCGTCAGGAGCAGGGCCGCGGCCAGCAGGGCCGCGCCGATGGTGAAGGCCAGGTGGTAGCCCGAGGTGAGGGCCTCGGGGCGGGAGTGGCCCGCGGTGAGGGCACTGTCCGTGCGGGAGGCGGCGAGGGTCGACAGGACGGCGACGCCCAGCGCGCCGCCGATCTGCTGCGTGGTGTTGAAGAGCCCGGACGCGAGCCCCGCGTCGTCCGCCCGGGCCCCGGACATCGCGAGCGAGGTCAGCGCGGGCAGCGCGAGCCCGAAGCCCGCGGCGAGGAGCATGACGGGCAGCAGGTCCACCCAGTAGTTCGCGTGCGCGGGCACCCGGGTCAGCAGGCCGAGGACGCCGATGAGCAGCACGAGCCCGGCGAGGAGCACGGCGCGCTCGCCGAAGCGGGCGTTGAGCCGGGCCGATGCCCCGAGGGACACCGCGCCGATGACCACGGCGGCGGGCAGCATGGCGAGGCCCGTCTCGGCGGCACCGTACCCGAGGACGTTCTGGAGGTAGAGCGCGACGAGCACCTGGAAGGAGAAGAGGGCGGCGACCATCAGCATCTGGACGAGGTTGGCCCCGGCCACGGCCCGGGAGCGGAACACCCGCAGCGGCAGCAGCGGCGTACGCGCCTTCGCCTGGCGGGCGACGAAGCCGCCGAGCAGCACCGCGGCGAGCGCGCCGAAGCCGAGCGTGTGCCCGGAGGCCCAGCCGTACCGCTCCACCTTCACCACGCTGTAGATGCCGGCCATCAGGCCCGCCGTCACCAGGAGCGCCCCCGTCACGTCGGCCCCCGCGCGCAGCCCGAGCCCCCGGTCGGCGGGCAGCGCGGACAGGGCGACGAGCAGGACGGCGAGGCCGATCGGCAGGTTGATGAAGAAGATCCAGTGCCAGTTCAGGGCGTCGGTGAGGACCCCGCCGAGTACCTGCCCGAGCGAGGCGCCCGCCGCCCCGGTGAAGCTGAACACCGCGATGGCCCGGGCCCGTTCGCGCGGCTCGGTGAACAGCGTGATCAGGATGCCGAGGCCGACCGCCGAACTCATGGCCCCGCCGACGCCCTGGAGGAAGCGCGCGGCGATCAGTGTGGCGGGGCTCGTGGCCACGCCCGCCAGGACCGAGGCGAGCGTGAAGACGCCGATGCCGGCGACGAACATCCGCTTGCGGCCGACGAGGTCGCCGAGCCGCCCGGCCAGCAGGAGCAGGCTGCCGAAGGCGATGAGGTACGCGTTCACGACCCAGCTCAGCCCGGCGGGTGTGAAGTCGAGGTCTTTCTGGACGGCGGGCATGGCCACGGTCACGATGCTGCCGTCGAGAATGATCATCAGCATCCCGGTGGCGACGACACCCAGGGCCAGACCCCGGGAGCGGACCGCGGGCGGCACGTCCTCGGCGGCTCCGGCCGCGGGCGCCTCGGGCGGTGCGGTGACGGTCATGGGTCTCTCCTGTCAGAGGAGTCCGGACAGCGAAGCCCGGCACAAGGAA
The DNA here is from genome assembly GCF_056431945.1 of Streptomyces sp. NPDC045778. NCBI lineage: Bacteria > Bacillati > Actinomycetota > Actinomycetes > Kitasatosporales > Streptomycetaceae > Streptomyces > Streptomyces sp. NPDC045778. Next base: position 400,958 of record NZ_JBWKJZ010000002.1, on the reverse strand, counting down.
GGGGCGGCCGGCGAGGAAGCCCGGCACACGGGAGGGGCGGCCGGCGACGAAGTCCGGCACACGGAAGGGGCGAACAGCGCGACGCCCACACGGTTTCGGCACGACTCGACCGGGCGGCGCCCGGGCCGGCCGCGCCCCGGCCGATATGCAGGACCGTAGCAGATAGTTCCGTTGCAGACTATCTATCTCGGCCTCACACCCGCCCCCTCGGCTACCCTTGCCGCATGACCGCCATGGCACCCGCCCGCACCGAACCGGACCTCTCCTTCCTCCTCGACCACACCAGCCACGTCCTGCGCACGCAGATGGCGGCGGCGCTCGCCGAGATCGGCCTCACGGCGCGCATGCACTGCGTCCTCGTCCACGCGCTCCAGGAGGAGCGCACCCAGGCACAGCTCGCCGAGATCGGGGACATGGACAAGACGACGATGGTCGTGACCGTGGACGCCCTGGAGGAGGCGGGGCTCGCCGAGCGCCGCCCGGCGCGCGAGGACCGCAGGGCCCGGGTCATCGCCGTCACCGAGAAGGGCGCCGGGGTCGCCGCCCGCAGCCAGGAGATCGTCGACCGGGTGCACGAGGACACCCTCGGCTCGCTGTCCAAGACCGACCGCACCGCCCTGCTGCGCGCCCTGAACCGCCTGGTCGAGGGCCACTTGGCGACCCCCGCCGAGAGCCCGCGCCCGGCCCGCAGGGCCCGCCAGCGGGCCTGAGGGCGACCTTCGCGGTCCGTCACGCCGGTCCCGTACGGTGAGAGGTCCCGGTACGCCGTCAGCGCGTACGGGCGACCGCATACGGAACGAACGAGGGTGGGGCCACCATGGCGCTGTTCGGAAACGCGCACACCGTCGACCCGGCGTCGGCACAGCAGGAGTACGCGCGGCTCATGGGCCACGGCGAGCAGGTGTACGCCGCGTACCGGCTGATACGCGACACGATCCTGCTCACCGACCGGCGCATGATCTTCGTCGACAAGCAGGGGATGACCGGCAAGAAGGTCGAGTACCACTCCGTGCCCTACCGCAGCATCACGCACTTCGCGGTGGAGACCGCGGGACACTTCGACCTGGACGCCGAGCTGAAGATCTGGATATCCAGCAACCCGGTGCCGATCGAGAAGACCTTCACCAAGGGCGTCGACATCTACGAGGTGCAGGCGATCCTGACGCAGTTCGTCGCGCGCTAGGGCCTGTCCGGACGCCCCGGACGGGCGCCGGGCGGACGGGCCGGGGTACGTTCGTAGGGCACCTGAAAGCTAAGAGGGAACACCCCATGATCTTCATCACCGTGAAATTCACCGTCCGCCCCGAGCGCAGCGACGACTGGCTCGACCTCGTCGACGACTTCACGCGTGCCACCCGCGACGAACCCGGCAACATCTTCTTCGAGTGGTCCCGCAGCGTCGACAACCCCCACCAGTTCGTCCTGGTGGAGGCCTTCCGCGACGGCGACGCGGGCCGCGAGCACGTGGAGTCCGCGCACTTCGCGGCCGCGATGGAGACCATGTCGTACGCCATCGCCAGCACGCCCCAGATCGTCAGCACGGAGATCCCCGGCATGGACGGCTGGGGCGAGATGGGCGAGGTCTCGCCGCGCGAGGCCTGAGCGCGGCGGCGCGCACGCGAAAGGGGCCCGGGCCGTCGAACGGCCCGGGCCCCTCCCGCTTCCCCTCGGCTCACCCCTGGGGCACCCGGTCCAGGAAGCCGTACACCGTACGGATGCGGCCGTCCTCCGCGAGCGCGATCACGTCCGAGCCGGCCACGGGCGCGGCCCCGTCGGCCTTCGACACCAGCTCCCAGCTGAACCGGGCGATCCCGTGGTGTCCGTCGACCTCCCCGGTCCGCCGGAACTCGAAGCCCGGGAACTGCTCCTGCACGGCGGCTATCACCGCCGTCAGCGCCTCCGCCCCCGCCACGTCCGCCAGCGGGTCGGTGTACGTGCCGTCCTCGGTCCAGGCCGCCTGGACGGCCTTGCGGATGCCGTCGGCCCCGGTGGCGTTCCAGGCCTCGAAGTACCGGGCGACAGCGGTCTCGTGAACGTCCTGTGCGGGCATGGTCTTCGCCTCCGGCGAGTGTCGGTCGTCCCTACGTGGCCCCGAAGCCCGGCCGGAGTGCGCCGCCCGGCCTTCGGTGCCCTCAGCATGCCGCGCACCACCCGCCCCCCACGATTACGTCCCAGGTAAAGCGGGTCAATGACGGTGGTGGCAGCCAGATCGAGCCCGTCCGGCGATTGAGGACAAGCGCGTCAGCGCGGTGTTTGAACGGGGTGGCTTCCGCCGCCCGCGCACATGTGCTTGCCTGGGGGGCCGATTTCGTTCGCCGAGCCGGGAGTTGCCGGATGCGGAAGCAGTTGGTCGGTGGTGCCCTCGCGGGGATGCTGCTGCTCGGGGCCTGCGGGGACCCGGGCGCGGAGGAGGGCGCGGGCGGCGGCGCGGCACCGGACCCGCCCGCGGCGTCCCGGACCGCGGGACCAGGAGCGCCCTCGCAGACGAACCGGCAGCAGGCCGAGCGGGACGGCCCCGCGAAGCCCCCCGAGAAGCCCGGCTCCCCCAAGGCGCCGGGACGGGCCGCGAAGCCCGCGCCGCGCGTGCTCTACCTCGGCGACTCCCTCGCCATGGAGAACCAGGACGTCCTCGGCACCCTCCTGCGCGACCAGCTGGCCGCCCGCTACACCAGCGCCCCCTACTCCGGCACCACCCTCTGCGACTACCTGGAGGGCACCGGCGAGGACTCCCTCGTACCGGACAAGGACAAGGCGGCCACGCTCGTGCGCAAGCTGCGGCCCGACTTCGTGGTGCTCCAGTTCTGGGGCAACGCGTGGGGCTACACGCCGTGCATGGGCGGCGTCACGTACGACAAGCAGCGCGAGACGTACTTCGCGCGGTACGCGGCCGACGCGCGCAGGCTCACCGGGCAGATCGAGGAGGCCGCGCGGGACGCGGGCGCGAAGCGGCCGAAGGTGGTGTGGGTGTCGCAGGGCCCGGACGCCATCACGCCCGACCGGGTGCGCCGCGTGAACGAGCTGTACCGGCGGCAGGCCGCGGCCTCCGGTGACCTGGTGTCGGACGCGGGCAAGGCGGTCAGCCCGGCATCGGAGCGCTACCGGTGGGTGCGGGAGCTGCCCTGCACGGCGTACGAGCGGGCGCACCCGGCGTACTGCACGGAGGCGGGCGGCCGTACCGCGCTGCACCGCGGCGACGACTTCCTGCACTTCTGCCTGGCCCCGACGACGCCCAAGTCACGGCCCTGCCCGGTGCGTTCGCCGGGCATCCGGCGGATCGGGCAGGCCGTGACGGACACGGTGGCGGGCGCCGCGCGGCGCTGACGCGGGGGCCGGGGCACGGTTCAGTCGCGCCGCCACGCGCTGTACGACATCACGTCCCCGGCCCGGACGGCGAACCGCGGCTGCGCCCGGGTGAACATCACCTCCAGGCCGAGCACGTCCCCCGTCCTCGGGTCGAGGATCAGCATCCGGCGCAGGGCCTCGTCCGCGGGGTCCTTGGACTCGTACACGTACGCCTGCCCGGTGCGCCCGAGCCGGTCGGTGATCGCGCCCGCGGGCCGCAGGCCCTCGGTGTCGGCGAGGACGCGGGCGAGCGCGGCGCGCTCGCGGGCGCCGAGCGTCCAGGAGTCGAGGAGCTGCGGCAGCGCGTCGAGGAGGTGGTCCGCGCCGAGCGGGCCCGAGGCGCGGGCGACGCCGCCGTCGTGCGTGTCGGTCAGATAGGAGCGCAGCTTGCCGGGGGTGTGCGGAGGGCGGGCCTGAGGCGGCGCGTCGGACCAGGTCGGCGGGTGGACGCGCTCGGCGACCAGGTCGCCGCCGGACTCGACGCGCTCGGTGCGGCTGCCGTCGCCGTGCCAGCGCACCTCCCGCTCCTCGGGCAGCGTCACGGGCCGCTCGGCGTGCGGCCCCGCGTCCATGGCGAGGCTCCAGGTCTGGATGTGACTGCCCTTGCGCAGTTCCGGCTCGCCGTCGCGCGCGGCGGCCCGCGCCCGCTCGGCGACCTCGGCGAGCGGCACGGCGGCGGAGCCGGCGCGCGGGTGCAGGGCGCGGGGCGCGGCCGTCGCGTCCGAGGCCGCGAGGTCGGGCAGGGTGAGCACGAGCGCGGCGGCGAGCGCGACGGCGGCGGCCTCCGCCCACAGCACGACGCGGCGGCGGGCCCGGCGCCGGGTGGTGTACAGGAGCTGGTTGAGGCCGCGTTCCGCGCGGGCGTCGAGCGGCCGGTCGCGCCAGGGGCCCTCGGTGGCGGACACGGGGTCGGCCGCGCGCAGCAGGTCCAGTTCGTCAGTCATGGGTGCCGTCTCCTGCCGTTACGTTCATCCGCATCCGGTCGATCTCCGCGCGAAGCCGCCGCCGGGCCCGGTGCAGCCGCATCGCGGCGGCGCTCCGGCCGCAGCCGAGGGCCACAGCCAGGTCGTCGATGCCCAGCTCCTCCCAGGTGGTCAGGCGCAGCGCCTCCTGGTCGGCGGGCGAGAGCCGGGCGAGGGCCTCGTGCACCCAGGCGCCCGGCGCTTCGGTGTCGGGCCCCGTGACGACCTGGCCGTGCCGGGTGGCCTCGTGGTGGCCGATGCGGTGCAGCAGGCGGCGGTAGCGGCCGAGGCCCCGCACCGTGTTGGCCAGGCAGTTGCGGGCGACGCCGTACAGCCAGGGCAGCGCGTGCTCGGGCAGCTCGGCGCGGCGCCGCCAGGCTATGGAGAACACCTCCGCGACGACTTCCTCGACCTCGTGCGCCTCGCCCGCGCCGAGTCTGCGCGCCACGAAGCGGCTCACCGCCCAGTAGTGCTCGCGGTAGGCGGCCGCGAAGGCTTCGTCCGTGCTCATGAACCGTAGGTGTCCGGCATGGCCCCGATCTTCACACCCGGGTGCTGTGACGTTCGTGGCAGGGGTTCGCGGTGACGCGCGGGGCGGTCCCGGACACGTACGGGGCATGAGGGCAACCGTGAAGTGGCTGACGACCACCGACCACAAGACCATCGGCACGCTCTATCTGGTGACGGCGTTCGGCTTCTTCTGCCTCGGTGGCGTGCTCGCGCTGTTCATGCGCGCCGAACTCGCTCGTCCCGGCACGCAGATCATGTCGAACGAGCAGTTCAACCAGGCGTTCACGATGCACGGCACGATCATGCTGCTGATGTTCGCGACGCCGCTGTTCGCGGGCTTCGCGAACTGGCTCATGCCGCTCCAGATCGGCGCGCCCGACGTGGCGTTCCCCCGTCTGAACATGTTCGCCTACTGGCTGTACCTCTTCGGCTCGCTGATCGCGGTGGGCGGTTTCCTCACCCCGGGCGGCGCGGCGGACTTCGGCTGGACCGCGTACGCGCCGATCACGGACTCCGCGCACGCGACGAACATCGGCGCCGACCTGTGGATCATGGGGCTCGCCCTCTCCGGCTTCGGCACGATCCTCGGCGCGGTCAACTTCATCACCACGATCATCTGCATGCGCGCGCCCGGCATGACGATGTTCCGCATGCCGATCTTCACGTGGAACGTGCTCCTGACCGGCGTCCTGGTGCTGCTCGCCTTCCCGGTCCTCGCGGCGGCGCTGTTCGCCCTCGAAGTGGACCGGAAGTTCGGCGCGCACATCTTCGACGTGGCGAACGGTGGCGCGCTGTTGTGGCAGCACCTGTTCTGGTTCTTCGGCCATCCCGAGGTGTACATCATCGCGCTGCCGTTCTTCGGCATCATCTCCGAGGTCATTCCGGTCTTCTCGCGCAAGCCGATGTTCGGTTACATGGGCCTGGTCGGGGCGACCATCGCGATCGCGGGTCTCTCGGTGACGGTGTGGGCGCACCACATGTACGCGACGGGTGGCGTGCTGCTGCCGTTCTTCTCCTTCATGACGTTCCTCATCGCGGTGCCGACGGGCGTCAAGTTCTTCAACTGGATCGGCACCATGTGGAAGGGCTCGCTGAGTTTCGAGACCCCGATGCTCTGGGCGGTCGGCTTCCTGATCACCTTCGTGTTCGGCGGTCTGACCGGGGTGCTCCTTGCGTCCCCGCCGATGGACTTCGCGGTGACCGACTCGTACTTCGTGGTGGCGCACTTCCACTACGTCATCTTCGGCACGGTGGTGTTCGCGATGTTCTCCGGGTTCCACTTCTGGTGGCCGAAGTTCACCGGCAAGATGCTCGACGAGCGGCTCGGGAAAATCACGTTCTGGACGCTCTTCATAGGCTTTCACGGAACGTTCCTGGTGCAGCACTGGCTGGGCGCGGCGGGAATGCAACGCCGCATCTCCGACTACCTGGACGTGGAGGGCTTCACCGGCCTGAACACCCTCTCCACGATTTTCTCGTTCCTGCTCGGCATGTCTCTCCTGCCGTTCTTCTACAACGTATGGAAGACCGCGAAGTACGGTGAGTACGTCGAGGAGAACGACCCGTGGGGCTACGGCCGCTCCCTGGAGTGGGCCACCTCCTGCCCGCCGCCGCGCCACAACTTCCACTCCCTGCCGCGCATCCGCTCGGAGTCCCCGGCGTTCGACCTGCGCCACCCCGAGATCGCGGCGGGACCCGCGCTCACGCCGGAGCCGGCGAAGGAGAGGGCCGCCCTGTGACCGCGATGGACGACCGCCCGATGGCCCCGGCGGAGGCGGCCCTGCTCATCCAGGAGATCGAGGGCCACCTCCTGGTGGAGTCCGCGCGCGCCGAGAGCCGCGCGGCGGCGGCCCGCTTCACCGCCCGCCTCGACTGGCTCACCCAGGCCCAGCGCGAGGACGTGGAGCGCGTGTACGCCGAGGACCACCTGGCCCTCACCCGCCACACCTGGCGCCACACGGCCCACCGCTGCCGCCAACTCCGCACGGAGTACGAGACCCGTTACCAGGCCCTGCGCCGCCGCCTCCTGGCGGGGGCCCTGCTGGCCATGACGTTCGCCCTGCTGGTCGCCGTGGCCTGGGTGAGCGCCCCTTAAGGGGCGCGGGGAACTGCGCGACCAGCCCCCACCCACCCGCAGACAACCGCCTAAGGGGCAGGCGGCCCACCCTCCACCCGCCGGAGCACGGGGGCTCGGGCAAACCCCTAAGGAGCACGGGGGCTCGGGCAAGGGCTTTGCCGGGCGCGGGCCCGCGCCGGCCGTCACCATGGTCTCCATGGGAACCCATGAGGAAGCCGGGGCGGAGACTCTCACCGACATCGCCGTCCGTTACCACCGGGCCGTGGGCGCGGGGGCCACGGGCGCCGAGCTTGCGGCGTTCTTCACCACGGACGCGGTCCACCGCGAACTGCCCAACCTGCTCTTCCCCGACGGCGTCGTCCGCGGCCTGCCGGGCATCCTGAAGGCCGCCGACGCCGGGCGCGGCACGCTGCGGCGCCAGACGTACGACGTCCGCAACGCGGTGGCCTGCGGCGACCAGGTGGCCCTGGAGGTCGAGTGGACCGGTGAACTCGCCGTGCCGCTCGGCTCCTTGCCCGCGGGCCACGTCCTTCGGGCGCACATCGCGACGTTCCTGGAGTTCCGCGACGGCCGGATCCGAGCCCAGCGGAACTACGACTGCTACGAGCCGCCGGTCTGAGAGCACCCGCCCCCAAGCCGGCGGCCGGGGTCAGAGCGAAGGACCGTAGTCCTCGCACACGGGCTTGAAGTCCGGCTTGTCGGGGCCGAGGGCGTTGACGACGTCCTGGGTCGTCGGCCCGTCCGCGAACAGGCCGACATGGCCCACCGGGTTCTTCGGACACTGGTCCTGCACGACGACGTTGCGGACGTTGTCGCCTTTCAGGAACCCCTGGCTGTACGGGGTGGAGATGAGGTCCTTCTTCGTCGCGATGACGGTGTAGCGCACGCCCGGCACGGTGTCGCCGTCCGCGAACAGGGCCTTCTGGAAGTCCGAGCCCTCCTCCTGGTCCTTGAGGCCCTGGAGGTTCAGATGGTCGAACGCGCCGTTGACCAGGCCCATGACGCCGAGGGCGTGGCCGAGGTTAACGAGGCCGCTGAGGGTGGTGCCGTGGTTGGTGGGGGCGAGCGCGACGAGCCGGTCGACCTTCTTCGCGCCGCCGAGCCGCTTGATGTAGTAGTTCGGCATCATGCCGCCCTGCGAGTGCCCGACGACGCTGACCTTCTTCGCGCCCGTTCTCGCGAGCACCTGGTCCACGAAGGCGCTCATGGTCCCGGCCGACCTGGCGATGCCGGTCAGGCCGCCGACGCGCCCACCGAAGTCGAACGCGGTGCCCATGCCGTAGTTGAAGGCGTAGACGCAGTGGCCCTCGTTGGCGAGCGTGGGGCCCATCTTCACCCAGTTGGCGCCCAGGTTGACGCCGGTGCCGTGCACGAGCACGACGGGGTTGGGGTGCTCGGCGGACGGCTTGCAGCTCCAGTCGTTCACGCCGGTCACGGCGTTCGGGCTGAGTAAGAAGTTGCGGACGCCGTCCGCGACCCCGCCGACGGGGTACGAGGGCCGCCGCGTCTGCTCGCCGGCCTGCGCGGGCGAGCCCACGGCGGTGAGCGCGGTGGCGGCGAGGGCGACGGGCACGACGGCGGCGGCCCCGCGGCGCAGGGGGCGCAGGGGGCGCAGGGGGCGCGGCAGACGGCGGCCGGATGCGGAAGTTCCGTTCACGGTTCCTGTCCCTTCGAGGAGGGGGCGTCATGGCCATGACACACCGAGCGGCACCTATCTGAAACGACACCGCTTCAGAATTGGTTACTTGAAAGTAGGCCCGAGGCAACGCCGACGCAAGAGCCGTACGCGCGACAATTTCCCCACGGCGGCGGCGCGTTGGCGGCGCGGCAGGTGAGAGGGGCGGCAGGGGTGGAGTCCGACGAGACGGACGAGGCGGGGGGCGCGGGCGGGGCGGCCCGGCGGCCCGCGAGGGCGTACGGAGGCAAGTCGGCCGACCAGCGCAGGGCCGAGCGGCGGCGGCGCCTGCTGGAGGCGGGCGTCGATATCTTCGGCTCGGGCCCCGGTGCCTACCGCTCGGCGTCCGTGGCCGCGCTGTGCGCCCGCGCGGGCCTGTCGACGCGGCAGTTCTACGAGGAGTTCCGCAACCTCGAAGAGGTGCTCGCGGCCCTGCACCGGCACGTACAGCAGGCCGCGCAGGCCGCCGTCATCTCGGCCCTCGCGGAGGTGGCGGGCGGGACCGTGCGCGAGCGCGTCGAGGCCGCCTTCCGCGCGTACGCACGCGTGCTCACCGCCCACCCGCACCTGGTGCGCATCGCCTTCGTGGAGGTCACCGGCGTCACCCCCGAGCTGGAGCGGCAGCGCCTTGAGGCCCGCAAGGGCTGGGTCGACCTCCTCGTCACCGCCCTGGACGAGGCCGCCGAGCACGGCGAGATCGGCGCCCGCGACTACCGCGTCGCGGCGCTCGGCTTCGTCGGGGCGGTGAACGCGCTCCTGTACGACTGGACCGCCGGGTACGTGGAGGCGGACCTGGACACGATCGTGGACGAGCTGATGCGCATGTTCATGGGCCTGCTCCAGCCGCCCCCCGACGCCGGGGCCGGTCCGGGCTAAGGGCGCAGGTGGGCGAGCAGCGCGTCCCCGGCGGGGTAGGCCGGCTCCGCCGGGAGGAGTGCGCGGGCCCCGTCGAGGTCTCCCTCGCGCACCGTCTCCCGTACGCGGCGGGCCCGCTCGGTGACGTCCGTGACCGACACGATCCATTCGTCCGCGTACCGCCGGGAGGCCTCGCCCGCGAGCCCCAGCTGGAGCGAGCGGTGCGGGAGCGGACGCAGGCGCAGATCGCGCTCCGGGTCCCACTGCACCCGGGCGGGCGCCTGCTTGAGCTGCCGCTTCCAGTCCGCCGCGTCAGCGTGCACGCCCGGCTCGTAGTGCGACAGGCACGCGTGCGCGAGGGCCCAGTCGAAGCCCTCCCTGCTGATCTCCAGGGCGAGGACCGTCTCCTGGCCCTCCTTCGTGCCCCAGCCGCAGCGGTACATCATCCACAGGAACGAGGGCTTGATCCATGTCATCCGCCCCCGCCGCCACGCGGCTGGAAACCGCCCGTCCCGGGCGGCGGGCTCCCCGAGGTGCGGGGCGTACGCCTGGTAGACGGTCACGGTGGTGTCGGTGTGGGCGGCTCGGATCTGGTACTTGGGGTGTTCCACGGGGCCAGCGTGCGGGCCCTGCGGGGGCTCGCGCCAGTGGTTTTACCTCCGGTCCGTTGCCCTCGCGGGGCGCCCCAGGCCCGCCCCTTCCCGAACCAGGGGCTGCCGCCCCTGGCACCCCGCAGTGCCCGTTGCCGAGGAGTTGAGCCGCATGCAGCCGCCTGTCACCCTGCGCCTCCGGCGGACCACCGACGCCGCCGCGCCGGAGGCCCTGACGGGCGGCCTGACCGGCCTACTTGAGGGCCCCGCGCACGAGCGCCGCGAAGGCCGCCACCGAGACGGTGACGCGGGGGCCCTCGGGGCGCTTGCTGTCGCGGATGGCTATGTGGGGGCTGGTGAGTTCAGAGACTTCGAGGCAGTCGCCTCCGGTGTCCGCGCTGTACGAGGACTTGCGCCACCGCGCCTTCGTCAGCTCAAGGGTGGCGCCCATGACGTTCCTCCTGTGCGCTAGTGAGGTCGCGTCCGTCACCCGGGTTTCAGAGGGTGCCGCCCACGGATGCGCCCACGAGGGCCGCGAAGGCCACCGCCGAGACGGTGACACAGGGCCCGCCGGGGCGCTTGCTGTCGCGGATCGCTATGTGAGGGCTGGGGAGTTCGGCGACTTCGACGCATTGGCCGCCGGTGTCCGCGCTGTACGAGGACCTGCGCCAGGCGGCGCCGTTGAGAGGGGCGCACTCCACGCAGTCGCCGCCGGTATCGCCTGTGTACGACGACTTACGCCACTGCGCGTTCGTCAGGTCCAGGGTGGCGCCCATGACGTTCCTCCTGTGCGCTAGTGAGGTCGCGTCCGGCACCCGGGTTTCAGAGGGTGCCGCACGCGGCCGCGCCGATGAGGGCCGTGAAAGCCACCGCCGAGACGGTGACACGGGGCCCGCCGGGGCGCTTGCTGTCGCGGATCGCTATGTGCGGGCTGGGGAGTTCGGCGACTTCTACGCACTCGCCACCGGTGTTACCGCTGTACGAGGACTTGCGCCAAGCCGCGCCGTTGAGAGGGGCGCACTCCACGCAGTCGCCACCGGTGCTTCCGCTATACGACGACTTACGCCACCGCGCGTTCGTCAGGTCCAGGGTGGTGCCCATGACGTTCCTCCTGTGCGCTAGTGAGGTCGCGTCCGGCACCCTTCAGAGGGTGCCGCACGCGGCCGCGCCGACGAGGGCGGTGAAGGCCGCTGCCGAGACGGTGAGGCGGGGCCCGTGGGGGCGCTTGCTGTCGCGGATGGCTATGTGGGGGCTAGGGAGTTCGGCGACTTCGACGCAGTCGCCGCCGGTGTTACCGCTGTATGAGGACGTGCGCCAGGCCGCGCCGTTGAGAGGGGCGCACTCCACGCAGTCGCCGCCGGTATCGCCGGTATACGAGGACTTACGCCACCGCGCGTCGGTCAGGTCCAGGACGGTCCCCATAACGTTCCTCCATCACACGGGAGATCAGCGCCGCCGAGTCCTCTACTGAGAGAGCAGCGGCCTGCAAATTAGCGTAACGGAGCGAAGCTTCGCGGACGGTTTCCGGGTTAGCCGTCATGTGGCCAGAGATCACGTCCTCGGTGTAGACGATCTCGGGGTCGTCGTCGAAGCGCAGCAGGTTGAACGACCCGGAGAGACTGACGTGTTCGCCTGCCGAGTATGGCAGGACCTGGATGCGCACCCACCGTCGCTGCTGACAGCCCAACAGGTGTCGCAGTTGCTCACGCATGACCTCTCGGCTCCCGATGGGGCGGTGCAGGGCTGCCTCATCGAGCGTCACCAGCGTCAGCGGCGGGCGCTCACGCTCCAGGACCCGTTGGCGTTCCAACCGTGCCGCGACCAAGTCGTCGAGGTTACTTGGCATCCTGGCCGCCAGAACCGCGCGCGCGTACGCCTCGGTTTGCAGAAGCCCGTATACCAACTGGACCTGGAACGTGGAGATATACGCGGCCTTGGCCTCCATCTCGGCGTAAGCCTGGAACCAGGTAGGCAGCTGGCTGCGCAACACCAGCCCCACCAGCCGGGAGAACATCCCGTCCGTACCGAGGGCGGCGTCGACGCGCTCCGAAAACTCGCGCGTGGGCACCTTCTTGGCGGTCTCGATCTGGCCGATCAGAGAGCCCGTGCAGAAGATGCATCCACCAAGCTCAGCCTGGTTGAGGCCCGCCCCTTCTCTCAGGCGGCGCAGCTCCGATCCGTAGAAGTCCAGCGGGGACGCGCTCGGGTCCAGCTCGTTGATGCGTACCACGGAAAGGTTCACCCCCGGCGTCAAACGCCCGTCAGCGTTGCTCTCGTTGCGTAGCCAAGAGTAAGCGGAGCGCGTCAGCCTGAGTGACATGAATCACGCAACTGACCTCCTTGACCCAGGAGTTGGCGGCAGCTATCGGATGAGCTTCACCGTCGGTGAGCACTCGGCGGGGCCGCTGCGGCGGATCCTGCGGACGTATCTGGGGCGTTGGGGCCTGGCCGGGCTGGCCGACGAGGCCGAGCTGGCGCTCACGGAGCTGGTCGCCAACGTCGTACGGCACGTGCCGGACCGCCGGTGCACGGTGCTCATCCTGCGGCGGCCGCGCGGGCTCCGCGTGGAGGTGACGGACACGAGCGACGCGCTGCCCGCCCCGGCGGAACAGCCGGTCGGCGAACCGGCGGAGGGCGGGCACGGGCTCAGGCTCGTCGACGCGGTCACGGACCGGTGGGCCGTTACGGTGCTGCCTGACGGCGCGGGCAAGACCATCTGGTTCGAGTGCGACGACGGGAAGGGCGTGGACGGTGACCCCTGAGGAACTGATCGCCGAGCACGGGCTGGTGCCTCTGGAGTTCGAGGGCGGGCGGTACCGCAGAACTTGGGTAGGGCCGCCAGGGCCGCCGGACGGGGCGGGCCGGCCCGTCGGGTCGGCCATCATCATGCTGCTGACCTCGGAGCCCGGCGACTTCTCCGCGCTGCACCGGCTGCCCATCGACGAGGTCTGGCACTTCTACCGGGGCGATGCCCTTGAGCTGCTGCTCCTGCACCCGGACGGCGGCGACGAGCTGCGCGTGCTCGGGGGCGGCGGGGAGTTCCAGCTCGTCGTACCAGCGGGGACGTGGATGGGCGCGCGGGTGCGGGCCGGAGGTGAGTGGGCGCTCTTCGGTACGACGATGGCGCCCGGGTTCATGGACGAGGACTACGAGGGCGGGGAGGCGGGCGCGCTCGCCGCCGCGTACCCCGGCCGAGCGGATCTGATCAGGGAGCTGTGCCGTGACTGACCCCGAACTTCCCTCCCTCGCGGGGCGCGTGGCCCTCGTCACCGGGGCCAGTGGGCTCCTTGGCGGCGGGATCGCCCGGCGGTTCGCGGCGGCCGGGGCTGCGGTCGTCCTGCACTGCCGTCAACAGGAGGACCGGGCGCGGGCGGTGGCCTCCGAGATCGGCGCGGCGGGCGGGGACGCCCTCGTCGTGGCGGCGGACCTGCGGGAGGAGAGCGAGTGCCACCGGCTCGTGGGCGAGGCCCACGCGTGGCGCGGGCGCCTCGACGCGCTGGTGAACAACGCCGGGGTGCAGCCCGTCCAGCCGCTGCGGGGCATGTCCGCCGCGGACTGGCGCGCGCTTCAGGAGGCCAATGTGACCAGTGCGTTCGCCTGTACGCAGGCGGCGGCGGAGGTCATGGGCGCGCAGGAGGGCGGAGGCAGTGTCACGCACATCGCCTCCATCGAGGGGCACCAGCCCGCGCCGGGCCACGTGCACTACGCCGCGTCGAAGGCGGCGCTGATCATGTTCGCGCGGGGGGCGGCCGTGGAGTACGGGCCGCTCGGGGTGCGGGTGAACAGCGTGTCGCCAGGGCTGATCGAGCGGCCCGGCCTTGCGGCGGAGTGGCCCGAGGGGGTGGAGCGGTGGGGGCGGGCCGCGCCCTTGTCCCGGCTGGGGCGGGCGGAGGACGTGGGGGCGGCGTGTGTGTTCCTGGCGTCCTCGGGGGCCTCCTGGGTGACGGGGGTCGATCTGGTGGTGGACGGCGGGGTGAGCGCGTGCCCCACGTGGTGAGCCAGGGCGGCTGCGGGAGGCCGCGCCGGTAGCCCCGGGGCCGCGCCCCGCGTCGCCCCGAAAAGGCGACAGCCCGCGAGCCGGGGGAGGATCGCGGGTGTCGCCGGGGGATCTGTGGAGGGCCGGGCGGAGGGGGGGCCGCCGGGCCCGGGGGTGGGCTCGGCGGAGGGGGGCCGCCGAGCCCGGAGGGTGGCTCAGTGGGAGACGAGGTCCGGCTCCCGGTCCTCGTCGACGGCCGGGGCGTCGGGCCCGGGCTTCATCAGGAAGAGGGAGAGGACCGCGGCGACGAGGACCGCGGCGGCCCCGGCGACGAAGGTCGCGGACATGGCGTCGGTGAAGGCGGACCGCACCGCGTCGCCCAGGGCCTCGTTCCCGGTCTTGGCGGCCTCGGCGAGGCCTTCGACCACGGAGTTGTCCGCGGTGTCGGAGGCCGAAGCCGGCATTTCCTTGGCGTACGTGCTGGAGAGGACCGAGCCGAGGATGGCGACGCCGAGGGCGGCGCCGGCCTGCTGGACGGTGTCGTTGAGGGCGGAGCCGACGCCGGCGTGCTCGCTGGGAACCGCGCCCATCAGGGCGGCCACCGCGGCGGGCATCGCGAGGCCGCCGCCCATGCCCATCAGGACCATGGCGATGGCGACGATGCCGAAGCCGTCACCGGGTTCGAGCGTGGTGAGGGTGAAGAATCCGCCCGCCGTGATGGTGAGGCCGACGGCCACCATGAAGCGGTTGCCGAGCTTCTGGCCGAGCGTGGCGCCCAGGGTGTTGAACACGAGGGAGGCGACGGCGAGAGGTGCGAAGGCCCAGCCGGTCTTCGTCGGCGAGTAGTGCAGGACGAACTGGAGGTACTGGGTCAGGACGAGCAGCAGGCCGCCGTTGGCGAAGGTCAGCAGGACGATCGAGAAGCTGGCGCCGGTGAAGACGCGGTTGCGGAACAGCTCCAGGGGGACCATCGGCTCCTCGACGCGGGTCTCCCAGAAGCCGAAGCTGACGAGGGCGACGACGGCGACGATCCCGGCGACGAACACCTTCGGGGAGTCCAGGCCTTCCTTCGGCCACTCGGTGATCGTCCACACCAGGGCGACCATGCCGACGACCGACAGGACGATGCCGGCCGGGTCGGCCTTGCGCCAGGGACCCTTGGACTCCGGCATCAGGACGAGCGCGGCGATGATCGCGACGCCGACGATCGGCAGGTTGATCAGGAAGACCGAGCCCCACCAGAAGTGGCCGAGCAGGGCGCCGCCGAACACCGGGCCGCCGACCAGGCCGACCATGGCCACGGCGCTCCAGGCCGCGATGGCCTTGGGCCGCTCCTTCTCGTCGAAGACGGTGATGAGGATCGAGAGGGTGCTCGGCATGATCAGCGCGCCGCCGATGCCCATCAGGACACGCCCCGCGATCAGCTGCTCGGGGCTGTTGGCGACCATCGCGATGAGTGAGGCCCCGCCGAAGAGCACCAGGCCGAGCACCATCACCTTGCGCCGGCCGAAGCGGTCCGAGAGCGAACCGGACGTCAGCAGCAGACCCGCGAAGACCAGCATGTACGAGTCGAGGATCCACTGGATGTCGGAGGCGGTGGCCCCGATGTCCTCGGCGATGGGCGGGATCGCCACCGTCAGGATCATGTTGTCCACGACCAGGACCAGCGTGCTCAGGCACAGCACGACGAGGATCAGCCAACGTCGCGGGTCACGCACCGTGGTCTCGCCGCCCGTGTCCTCCCCCCGGTCGTCCTCGCCCTGCGCTGCAAGCCCGTCCATCGGGACCTCCTCGGTACGTCGTTCGCTGACACCGAACACTGTACGTACGCCGCACAGTGTTCGCAAGCCCCGAACACTGTTCGCATTCTGCGCTAAGGTAGGGGCGTTACGTCGGAGCAGAGAAAGGGTGGCCGCATGCCGCGCACCGGGAAGCCGACCGCGATCTCCGTCTGGACCCGGCCGCAGCGACCGCGCCGGGAACAGCCCGCGCTCAGCCGGGACCAGATCGTCGCGGAGGCCATCGCGCTGCTCGACGCCGAGGGCATCGAGGCGCTGAGCATGCGCAAGCTGGGCACGCGCCTGAACGCGGGCGCCACCTCGCTCTACACGCACGTGTCCAACAAGGACGAGATCATCGAGCTGGCCGTCGACCAGGTCTACGGCGAGATCGAGGTGCCGCTGCCCGAGTCCGGCACCCGCGAGGACTGGCGCGAGGCGACCCAGCGCTTCGCCGAGAACGTCCGCGCGACGCTGCTCCGCCACCCCTGGATCGCCTCCGTCCTCGGCGAGCTGGGCATGGCCCACCTGGGGCCGAACATGATGGGCCTCACCGAGGAGATGCTCGGCCTCTTCGAAGCCGGCGGGTACGACCTGGAGACCTCCGAGATCGCCGTCAAGACCATCTGGGCGTACGTCATCGGCATCGCCACCACCGAGGCCGCGTACCTCACGACGCTCGCGCGCAGCGGCCGCACCGAGCAGGACTGGCACGACGCGGTGCGCCCCGCGGCGGCGGACGCGGTGCAGGCGTATCCGCGGCTGCGGAAGATGTACGCGATGTCACCGCAGGGCGCCGACCCGAGCAGCGCGCGGCAGGGCTACTTCAAGGTGGGCATCGCCTGCATCCTCGACGGCCTGGAGACCCACGTCGCCCCCTGACGGGTCCCCGTCCCCGGGCTAGAAGCCGGCGGGGCCGCCGTTGGCCGCGAGGGCGTCGTGGATGGCCTGGGTGAAGGCCCGGGTCCGCGCCGTCGGCGTGCCCGCGCGCCACACCGCCGCCACCTCGGCCGCGGGCAGGTCAGGCACGGGCACGAAGACGACGTCCGGCCGGGAGTAGTACGTCTCGACGGAGGCGATGACCGGCGACACGCCCTGCCCCGTGGCGATGAGGGTCATCAGCTCCTGGAACGTGGCCACCGCCTGCCCCCGCCTGATCTCCCGCCCCGACGGCGTGCGCGGCGGCACCTGGAAGTCCCACCAGTAGGCCGGCGCGCTGCTCACCACCCCGAAGCAGGTCTCGTCCGCCAGGTCCTCCCAGGACAGCGCCGCGCGGCCGGCGCGCGGATGGTCCACGGGCATCGCCAGGACACGGGGCTGGCTGATGAGGACGGGCCCGACCGTCAGATCGGGCTCGTCCACCGGCAGGCAGGTGAAGAGCACGTCGACCTCCCCGGACCGCAGCGGCCCGAGCGGGTCCTGGAACTGGGTCTCCCGCATCCGGACCTCGCACCGCGGGCACCGCTCGCGGAACAGCTTCAGGATGGGCTGGGTCAGCGCCCCGGCGCCCGCGCCGAGGAAGCCGACGCCCACCTCGCCCTCCACACCGCGCGCCACGTCCTTGGCGCGGGCCACCGCCTCCTCCATGAGCCGGTGCAGCGGCGCCAGGTCGTCGTACAGCTGACGCCCGAGCGGCGACAACCGCACCACGCGGCTGGTGCGTTCGAAGAGCGTGCCGCCGATCCTGCGCTCCAGCTTCTTCACGGTCTGGCTGACCCGCGCCTGCGAGACCAGCAGGCGCTCCGCCGTGTGCCCGAAGTGCAGCTCCTCGGCGAGCGTCAGAAACGTCTCCAGCTCCTGCCGTTCCATCCAGCCCCTCCCCGTGCTCGGACCTGATCGACTTCTCCCCCTCTGACCTGCATCGATAAGCCAGAGCGAAGTGATCGTTTCATGGATCGCCGTTGATCGGGCAGGAGCGGCGGCGGATCGTTGTCCCACCGGCCGGACCGACCGGACAGCTCGCCCGCCCCCTCAACTCCCAAGGATCCGCCATGCCTTCGCTCACTCGTCAGTCCGTCGTCACCGCCGCCGCGCTCGCCCTCGTCGCGGGGCTCGCGGCGAGCGGGGCCAGCGCCTCCCCGGACGCCCGGCCCGCCGCCGGGGACTGGTCCGCCGCCTGGGCCGCCTCCCCGCAGCGCCCCAGCATCGGCTTCACCCCCAACTGGTCCGAGGCCGGCTTCGACCGCCACACCCTGCGCCAGGTCGTGCGCGTGACCCAGGGCGGCGACAGCGCGCGCATCCGGCTCTCCAACGCCTACGGCGCCTCCCCGCTGCACATCGAGGGCGCCACCGTCGCGCGCACCCAGGGCACCAAGGGCGCCGCCGTCGAGAAGGGCACCCTGCGCCGCCTCACCTTCGGCGGGAAGCGCTCGGTCACCGTCCCGGCCGGGGGGCAGCTCTCCAGCGACGCGGCCGCGCTCGGCCTGGACCGCTTCGACTCCGTCACCGTGACGCTCCGCCTCGCCCGCACCACCGGGCCCGCCACCTTCCACGCCCAGTCCTTCGCGACCAGCTACCGCGCCACGGGCGACCACCTCACCGACACCGGCGCCGCCGCCTTCGGCGAGTCCACCGAGTCCTGGTACTACCTCTCGGGCGTCGACGTACGCGGCGAGCGGCCCGCGAAGCGCGACGGCGTCGTCCTGTTCGGCGACTCCATCACCGACGGCTTCGGCTCCTCCACCGACCTCAACCGCCGCTGGTCCGACGCCGTCGCCGAGCGCCTCGCCAAGGCGGGCAAGGCACGCCCCGTGGTCAACTCCGGCATCGGCGGCAACCTCGTCCTCAACGACTCGGCGTGGTTCGGCGACAAGAGCGCCACCCGGTTCGCGCGGGACGTCACCGACCTGCCGAACGCCGGGACCGTCGTCGTCCTCGAAGGCGTCAACGACGTCGGCTTCAGCGAGACCGACAAGCCGACGTACAAGCCCGCGCCGGTCGTGACCGCGAAGGAACTCATCAACGGCCACCGCGAGCTGATCCGCGCCGCGCACGCCAAGGGCCTGAAGGTCGTCGGCGCCACCCTGGTGCCGTTCGGCGGCTCCGACCACTACGGCAAGCACGCCGCCGCCGTCAGCGACGCCTTCAACACCTGGGTGCGTACGTCCGGCGCGTACGACGGGTACGTCGACTTCGACAAGGCCCTCGCCGACCCGAAGGACCCCGAGCGCATCCGGCCCGCCTACGACAGCGGCGACCACCTGCACCCGAACGACGCCGGCTACCGGGCCATGGCCCGCGCGGTCGACCTGAAGACGCTCTAGCCCCCCGCCCTTATCTCATCCCGCTCTGGATAGAACGCTCGTTCCAGTCGGCTGCAAGGTTCCGTCGCGGGCTACTCGTGCGTGTAGAAGTAGTAGAACGTCGCGACGAAGACGCCGCCCGCGACCACCGCCGCCATGCCCGTGGACCGCAGCACGCTCGCGTCGGTGAGGCTGTAGAGGAAGCCGAAGCTCACGCCCGCGAAGGTGGCCCAGGCCAGGGCGCGCAGCTCGCGCGGCAGGGCCGGGGCGAAGCGGCGCACGGCGGCGTACAGGGCGCCGAAGACGACCCCGGTGACCACGCCGTACAGGACGTTTCCGCCGGTGATCGGTCCGCCCTCGCGGTGGATGCCCGCCGCCCAGACGCCGTAGACGACGGCCAGGAGGACGGGGCCCGCCCAGGCGTGGGAGAGGCTGCGGATGCCGGGGGATCCGTGTGCGGTGAGTGCCATGGCGGTTCCTCTCTGCTCAGGCTCTGCGGCCTCCTCCCAGGAAACACCCGCTCGGGCCCGCGCTCCACCGGAGCGATGAGTTTCCGCTCGCGCGCCGGTCTCCCCTCATGACACGGCGCACCGCTACCGCACCGCGCGCGGCATCGCACCTGGAGGGCGCAGGGACATGAGGACCACACAGCCGGGACGGGACGGCCTCGCCATCGAGACCGCGGGCCTGGTGAAGGCGTTCGGGGAGAACCGCGCGGTCGACGGCGTCGACCTGACCGTCCCCGCGGGCACGGTCTACGGCCTGCTCGGGCCGAACGGCGCGGGCAAGACGACCACGGTGAAGATGCTCGCCACGCTGCTGCGCCCGGACGGCGGCGAGGCGCACGTCTTCGGCCACGACGTGGTCCGCGAGGCCGACGCCGTCCGCACCCGCGTCAGCCTCACCGGCCAGTACGCGTCGGTGGACGAGGACCTCACCGGCACCGAGAACCTGGTCCTGCTCGCCCGCCTCACGGGCCACGGCAAGAAGGCCTCGTACGCGCGCGCCGAGCAGCTCCTCACCGCGTTCGGCCTGGGCGAGGCCGCCGGGCGGCAGGTGAAGCACTACTCGGGCGGCATGCGGCGCCGCATCGATATCGCCGCCTCCATCCTCAACACCCCTGACCTGCTCTTCCTCGACGAGCCGACCACCGGGCTCGACCCGCGCAGCCGCAACCAGGTGTGGGACATCGTGCGCGCGGTGGTCGCCCAGGGCACCACGGTCCTGCTGACCACGCAGTATCTGGACGAGGCCGACCAGCTGGCGGCCCGCATCGCCGTCATCGACCAGGGCAGGGTCATCGCCGAGGGCACCAAGGGCGAGCTGAAGGCGTCCGTCGGCGCCGGCTCCGTGCACGTCCGGCTGCGGGACGCGGCCCAGCGCGAGGAGGCGGCCCGGCTCCTCGCGCGCGCCCTGGGCGCGCAGGTGCAGCTGGAGCCGGACCCGGTGGCGCTCACCGCCCGGGTCGGCGACGGCGGGCGCGGCGCCGAGGAGGCCGCCGCCGAGAAGGCGTCGCGGGCGCTCGCCGGGCTCGCCCACGCGGGCATCGTCGTCGACAACTTCTCCCTGGGCCAGCCCAGCCTCGACGAGGTGTTCCTGGCCCTCACCGACCAGCCGCTCGACCACCAGCAGACCCGTGAGGAAGCCGAGGCCGCGCTATGAGCACCATGACCCCCACCGAGGCCCAGGAACTCGCGCCCGTCCGCACCGAGTCCCTGGCCGAACTGCTCATCTCCAAGGACCGCCCGCGCCGCCCCAGCGCCCTGTCGACGTCCTTGACGTTCGGCTGGCGGGCGGTCCTGAAGATCAAGCACGTGCCGGAGCAGCTGTTCGACGTGACGGCGTTCCCGATCATGATGGTGCTGATGTACACGTACCTCTTCGGGGGCGCGCTGGCCGGATCCCCGCGCGAGTACGTCCAGTACCTGCTGCCCGGCATCCTCGTGATGTCCGTCGTCATGATCACGATGTACACGGGCGTGTCGGTCAACACCGACATCGAGAAGGGCGTCTTCGACCGCTTCCGCTCGCTGCCGATCTGGCGGCCGTCGGCGATGGTCGGCTACCTCCTCGGCGACGTCCTGCGCTACGCCATGGCGTCCGCCGTGATGCTGAGCGTCGGCCTCGTCCTCGGCTTCCGCCCGGGCAACGCGGCCGGGGTGCTCCTCGGCGTGCTGCTCCTGCTGGTCTTCGCCTTCGCCTTCTCCTGGGTGTGGACGATGTTCGGGCTGCTCCTTCGCACCGAGAAGTCGGTGATGGGCGTCAGCATGATGGTGCTGTTCCCGCTGACGTTCCTCTCCGACATCTTCGTGAAGCCCGAGACCATGCCCGGCTGGCTCCAGGCCTTCGTCAACAACAACCCGGTCACCCACGTCGCCTCCGCCGTGCGCGGCCTGATGGCGGGCGACTGGCCGGGCACGGAGATCACGTGGAGCCTGGCCTGGGCGGCCCTGCTCGTGGCGGTGTTCGGGCCGGTGACGATGCGGCTGTACAACCGCAAGTAGCCCCCCCCCCCCCCCCCGCGGGCCCGCCCTGCTCCATCCGGACTCCCCCGGTCGCGCCCCGCGTGACCGGGGTCTTGCCTTGGTGGCGTGCCCCCACGTCCGCGCGCCGCCCTCTGTGCCGTCCTGCTCGTCCTCGCCTGCCTCCTGGTCCCCCTCGGCGTGGTCTCGACCTGGGCGGCGTACGAGATCCAGGACACGGACCGGTACGTCGCCACGATGGCGCCGCTGTCCTCCGACCCGGCGGTGCGGGCGGCCGTGGCCGACGCCGTCACCGAGTCCGTGGTCAAGGAGATCGACGCGGGGCCGTTGCAGTCCACGGTCGAGTCGTTCGTGCGGGACGCCGTCGGGTCCTTCACCGGCACCGCGGCCTTCCGCACCGCCTGGAACGCGGCGAACCGCGCCGCGCACGCGGCCGTCGAACAGGCCCTGGAGAACGACTCCGACAGCGAGGTGCGCATCGACCTCGCGCCGATCACGGAACAGGTCAAGCGGCGGCTCGGCGAGGAGGGCGTGCCCTTCGCCGACCGCATCCCCGTGCGCCACACCGAGGTCACGGTCATGAAGTCGCAGGACCTGAGCGACTACCGGAAGGTGTTCCGCATGCTCCAGGCCGCGGGCCTCTGGCTGCCCGTCGCCGCCGCGGTGTGCGCCGCGGGCGGCATCCTCCTCGCGGCGCGCCGCCGCCGCGCCCTGTACGCGACCGCCCTCGGCACGGCGGCGGGGGCCGCCGCGCTCGCCGCCGCCGTCGCCGTCGGCCGCGTCCTCACCCTGGACGACCTGCCCCCGGACGTGTCCCGGGCCGCCGCGGGGGCCGTCTACGACGCGCTCACCCAGACCCTGCGGGTGACGGCGTGGGTCCTGGTGGGCCTCGGTCTGCTCGTGGCGGCCGGCGCGTGGTGGCTCTCCCGCAGGCGCGCCGGGAAACTTTCCGCGGAGCCGCCACGTCTCTAAGGGAGGATCCGGACAGCACGCCGCCCGGCGGGCGTCCCGTCGAGGAAAGGCCGCCCCTTGGAGCACGCGACGGCACCGCCCACCGCCCCTGAGGACGCACTGCTCGCCGACGTCCCCGTGCGGCGGCCGGGCAGGTGGCGGCTCTCCGCCTGGACCGCGGGCCTGCTGCTCGCCTCGGTGAGCGCCGTGCTCGGCTGCCGCGCCGCCGACACCGACGCGGTCACCCCCGTGCCGCAGGTCCTCGCCTTCCTGCCGTGGCTCCTCGCGCCCGCCGTGCTCGCGCTGCTGCTCGCCGCGTACGGGCGCTGGCGCGTCGGGCTCGTCTGGGCGGTGGCCGTGCTCGGCGGGCTCGCCTGGTTCATGGAGCCGTACGGGAAGGTGGTGGAGCCGGACGGGCCGCCCGTGGCCGACCTGCGCGTCCTGGCCTCCAACGTCGAATTCGGGCGCGGGACCCCGGGGTTGGTCAAGGCCGTGCGGAAGCACGAGCCGGACCTCGTCTTCGTGTCCGAGTGCGACCGCGCGTGCCGGGCGACACTGCGCGAAGAGCTGCCGGAGTCGGCGTACCCGCACCGGGTGGCCGCCGGGGGGAACGGGGCCGACGGGTCCGTCATCCTCTCCGACGTGCCGCTGAAGCGGGCCGCCGGGGTGCGCGGGACGCTGGGCATGCCGGGGGCCGTCGCCGAGGTCAAGGGCGTGCCCGTGCGGCTCCAGCTCGCCCACCCCATGCCGCCCACGCCCGGCGACGTCGACCGCTGGCGCAGGGAGCTGGGCTCCCTGCGCGCCTACGCCGCCGCGGGGGACGGGCGGCCCACCATCCTGGCCGGGGACTTCAACGCCACGCAGGACCACGCGGCGTTCCGGCGCATCCTCGACACGGGCCTGCGCGACGGGGCGCGCGTCGCCGGGGCCGACCGGACGCCCACCTGGCCCACGGCGCTGCCCCGGCCCTTCGGTACGCAGATCGACCACGTCCTCACCACGCCCGACTTCGCCGCGCACACGGCCCGGTTCCTCACCATCGGCGACACCGACCACCGCGCGGTGCTCCTGGACCTGACGCTGCACCAGAGCTGAGCACTGCCACGCCCCTCCCCGTATCCCCAGGTCAGAGCCGGGCCCAGCCATAATGGCGGCATGGCACGTCGAGCCCCACTGGCCGCACTCACCCCACCGGACTGGCTCGTCAGGTCACTCAAGCCACAGCCGGCCCCCGTCCCCTGGGCGGCCGTCGCCCGCGCCGGCATCGCCATGTCCCTGCCCCTGGCGATCGGCATGGCGGCGGGCCACCCCGCCTACGGCGCCCTCGCCTCCATGGGCGCCCTGTCCGGCGTCATCGGCGACACCGCGGACGCGTACCGCATGCGGATCCTCAACATCGCCGTCCCGCAGCTGTTCGGCGCGCTCGGCGTCACCCTGGGCTCGCTCGTGCACGGCCACGGGTGGGTCGCGGTCGCCGCGGTGACCGTCGTCGCGCTGGTCTCGGGGATGATGTCGACGATCGGCGCCGTCGCCTCCGTGTCGGGGCTCCTGCTGCTGCTCAACGCGGTCATCGGCGCGGGCCTGCCGCTGCCCGGCGCGTGGTGGCTCGCCCCCGCCCTGATGACCGGCGGCGGCCTGCTCGTCCTGGTCCTCGCCCTGCTCGCCTGGCCGCTGCGGTCCGGCGTGCCCGAGCGGGCCGCCGTCGCGGCCGCGTACCGGAAGGTGGCCGCGCTCCTGGAGGCGGCGGGCACCGAGCACACCGGCGACGACGCCTACGACGAGGCCCGCGCCGCCGTCACCGCCCAGCTCAACCAGGCCTACGACCTCGTCCTCGCCCGCCGCACCCGCGACCACGGCCGCAGCCCCGACCTGGTGCGGCTGATCGCCGAGCTGAACGCCATCACCCCGGTCGTCGAGGCCGCGCCCGCCGCCCACCAGTACGGCGAGGAGCTGCCGCCCGAGCTGCCGGAGGCCGCCCGCCGGCTCGCCGCGGCCATCGCCCGCGGCCCCGGCGCGGAGCCCGCGGGCCTCGGCCTGCCCGAGGAGCTGCCGGAGGAGCTGCCCGCGGCGTACGGCCCCGCCGCCCGCGCCGTGTACCAGGCGCTGCGGCACGCCGCCGACACCCTCGCCGACCCCGACCCGCTCACCGCCGTGCACGCGGAGGACCGGCTCGGGCGGCCCGCCGCGCTGCGCGTGCGGGCCCGGCGCGCGACCCGCAACGTGGTGCTCTCCGGGGCCTCCTGGCGCTACGGCCTGCGGCTCGCGCTGTGCATCGGCATCGCGCAGTCCCTGGTGTCCCTCGTCGACGTGCCGCGCTCGTACTGGGTGGCGCTCACCGTCACCTTCGTCCTGAAGCCGGACTTCGGCTCGGTGTTCTCCCGCGCGGTGATGCGGGCCCTGGGCACGGCGGCGGGGCTCGTGGTGGCCGCGGCCGTGCTCTCCGCCCTTCACCGGGGCTGGTGGGACGTGCCCGCGGTGCTCGTCCTCGCCATGCTCATCCCCGCGCTCACCCCGCGCGGGTACGGCTACCAGACCGCCGCCATCACCCCGGTGATCCTGCTCCTGTCGGACGTCCTCAACCACCAGGGCTTCGGGCTCGTCCTGCCCCGCCTCCTCGACAGCCTCATCGGCTGCGCCATCGCGCTGGTCGCGGGCTATCTGCTGTGGCCGGAGAGCTGGCACACGCGGATCGGGGACCGGCTCGCGGACGCGGTCGCCGACACGGCGGCGTACGTGGAGTGCGCCTTCGGGGACGACGGCACCGGAGGCGATCCGGCCGCGCGGGCCCGGATGCGGCGGCGCCTGTACCGCGACCTGTCCGACATCCGCACCGAGTTCCAGCGCGCCCTCACCGAACCGCCGCCCGTCGGCACGCGGGCCGCCGCGTGGTGGCCCCTGGTGGTGGCCGTGGAGCGGATCGTCGACGCGACCACGGCCGCACGGGTGCGCGTACGGCACGGAGCCTCCGCCCCCGAGGGGGCGGAGGCCGGGGAAGTCGTGCGGCAGCTGCGCGAACTGGCCGCCGCCCTGCGGGAGGTGGAGGTGCTCGTCCCGGTCCCGGTGGAGTTCACCGGGACCGAGGACAGCGTCCTCGAACCCCTCCGCCAGGAGGTGGCCGCGGCCCGCGCGATCGCGTCACCGCGGCCCTAGCGAGGTCACTGCTTGGCGGTCTGGACCTGCTTCATGGCCTTGGCCAGGCCGTTGGCCCAGAGCTGGTTGACCCGGGCGCGCTCCTGCGCGTTGGGCTGGGCGTTCTGGCAGGACGGGCCGGGGCCGCCGCCGGACATCAGTTCCGAGCACGGGCCGCGGTAGTTGTCGGGCAGGCCGAGCACGTGCCCGGTCTCGTGGGCGGTCACGCGGGTGGAGTTGTACTGCTGGTTCTGCCGGTAGTCGAGGAAGATGTAGCCGCGGCCGTGGCCGTCGGTGCTCGCGTACGAACCCCGGGGGTCGTTGCCCTCGCGGTACGAGAAGCTCGCGCCGGTCGTGCCCTCGCGCAGCTGCACGTTGGTGACGGCGGCGTTCCATATGGAGGTGCTGGAGGCGATCTGCTGCCGGAAGGAGGGGGCACGCGACGCGTTGTACGTGACGGTGACGGCCTTCACGCCGGGGTTCGCGGCACGCTTCTCGGCGACCGCCTTGACGACGGCCTCGAAGAACGCCTTGTTGGCCGCGGCCTCTTCGGCGGAGCCCGCGTAACGGGCGTACGACGAGGAGACGGTGCTCTTGTCGGCCTTGGCCGAGTCGGCCGCCGTGGCAGCCGAGGCGACGGAGGAGGTGCCGAGCGCGGCGACCGCGAGTCCGAGCGCGGCGGCGACGGAGACATAACGCTGGTGCATGTGGGGGGCTCCCTACTCGTTCGGTGAAAGATGAACGTTTCGGTATCCGTGAGTGTCGGGCAGCCTGGCGCGTTGCGGATGATGGCAGGTGGCGATAGCCCCGGCCTATCGCCGCACATCCGGTCACCGGACGCAGGGGCAACTTCTGGGGTTCCATGGGTGTTTGGGAGGCTGGTGTGCCGCCGTAACCCGCTCTACGCTCACGGCCATGGAGCTCGAGGTCAGGCACCTCCGCGCACTCTGCGCCATCGCCGACAGCGGCAGCCTGCACAAGGCGGCGCGCCAACTCGGCATGAGCCAGCCCTCGTTGACCACCCAGCTGCGGCGCATCGAGCACGCCGTGGGCGGCCAGCTCTTCACCCGCGAGCGCACCGGCTGCCGCCCGACCCCGCTCGGCCGCACCGTGCTCAGCCGCGCCCGGCCGCTCGTCATCGAGATGCGGGCCCTGGTCACCGAGGCCCGCGCGGCCGCGGCGCGCTCCGCCGACGGGGAGCCGCGCCTGCGCATCGGGTCCACGGCGAGCCGCGCCATACCGGGCTGGCTGCGCAGGCTGCGCGCCAGCATGCCCGGCACCGAGACCTCGCTCCAGATGGACGTGTCCGCGAACGCGCTGCTGCGTGACGTGGCCGACGGCCGGCTCGACGTCGCCTTCGTGCACGAGGTGGAGGGCAGCCCGCTCCGCTTCCCCGACGGGCTCGCCCGCCGCGTCCTCATCGACCGCGAACCGCAGTTCGTCTCGCTCGCCGCCGACCATCCCGCCGCGCACGAGAGCGTCGTCAGCCTCGCCGACCTCGCCGACGACCGCTGGATGGTCGACCCGACCGTGGACGGCGAGTGGGACGGCCTGCGGCGGATGCTGAGATCCGCCGGGCTCAACCCCCGCGTGCTGCACGGCGACTATCTGACCGCCGCCACGCTCGTCGCCACCGGCGAGGTCGTCACCGTCTGCCAGCCCACCTCGGTGGCGAGACCCGACATGGCGGTCAGACCCCTGGACGGCGATCCCCTGGGCGTCCGCCTGTATGTGGCGGCCCGTACGGAGACGGAGCTGAACGCCGTGTACGGCGAGCTGGAGGCCGCGTACTGGGAGGCCGCCGCGGAGTCCCCCGCCTACCAGGACTGGCTGCTCGGCACCCGCGGCGCCGGGCCCCCCGCCTCCTGTCCCCCGGACCGTCCCCCCGCACCTCCCGCGTGTCCCCCCGACCGCCCGGCGCGTGCCGTCCCCGCGCCGGGGGACCTTGGCCCCCACCCCACTCGGGACCTTCGGCCAACCCCTCTCTGACCTGCACTTCTTACCGTTTTACGGTTCCGCGTCGCGCTCTGCGGCCAGTTGTTACGTTCCCTACGGACGACGCACACACGGCACCCGTAGCTTCCTGTCCGTCGCCACCGCAAAGGGGCACAAAGACGGACACGACGCCGACCAGTACGAGGGAACCACGCCATGCGCGCCACCCGACGCACCTTCCGCACCGCCGCCATCGCCACCGGCGCGATCGCCGCGCTCGCCGTCCCCGCCACCGCGGCCTTCGCCGACACCCCGGCGGCCCCGCACCAGGCCGAAGGCACCACCGCGCCGAGCGACCAGGCGACGCCGACCCCGGACCCCACACCGACCCCGGACGACCACACCACGCCGGACGACCCCACGAAGCCGGACGGCGAGACCAAGCCCGACGACCACACGAAGCCCGACGACGAGACCAAGCCCGACGAGGACAAGGACAAGCCGGTCCCCGGCGGCTGGGAGTCCAAAGGCACGGTGAGCCTCGGGGGCGGCTGGGCCGCCAAGGTCGACGTGAATGCCTCCGCGCGCTCCGCCAAGGCTCAGCTGTTCGAGAACGGCGTCGCCAAGGGGGCCCTGAAGGCGTACATCGAGCCCGCCTCCACGAAGATCGACGGCTGTACGTTCACGCTGACCGCCGACGGCACGGTCACCAAGACCGGTACGCCGCTCCCGCCGAAGCCGAAGCCGAAGCCGGAACCGTCGAAGAAGCGCGCCTTCGTCCGCGAGTACAAGAACCTCGGCAAGACCGGCTTCGACGCCAAGGTCTACAAGACCAAGACGGGTTACGAGGCCGACATGATCGCCCCGGCCCCGGGCACCGGCAAGAAGACCGTCTGGGACACCCTGAAGCAGACCGGGAACAAGGCCGCGTACGGGCAGCACAACGGCGCGCACTTCGTGCTCAACCCCGACGGCACGATGAAGGGCTGGGTCGAGGGCCGCAGCGGCAAGCCGGCCACCCCGGGCACCTCCACCAAGGTCCCGCAGGGCGGTGTCAAGGCGGGTGCCGACGGTGTGAGCGGCACCGGCGCCTCGCACGACACCCCGCTGGTCGCCGCCGGCGGCGGCATGGCGGCCCTCGGCGCGGCGGGCCTGGGCTTCGCGATGTACCGCCGCAAGCAGAACGGCTAGTCACCGGCACGTGAGGAGGGGCGCCCCCGGCGAGGGGGGCGCCCCGCCCGCGTACTCAGACGCCGATGTCGTCACCGTTCGCGCGCCACACCGACACGACCGCCGGGCGCACGATCTTGCCGGGGCCGTCGGGCCAGACGCTCGCGGGCTTCTCGACGGACGCGCCGTCGATTTCACCCGGGTGCTGCACCGCGACGAGCACCCGCCGCTCCTGCACGAGCGGGCCGCAGGTCTCCGCGCCCGCCGGCATGGTCAGGAACTGCTTCAGCTCACCGCGCCGCTCGCCCTTCGTGGCCACGCCGAACAGGCCGTCGTGGGAGCCGAGCTGGTTGCCGTCGGTGGAGATCCACAGGTTGCCGTGCGGGTCGAAGGCCACGTTGTCCGGGCAGGAGATGGGGCTGACCTTGTCCTTGGGGAAGCCCGCGAAGTACGTGGCCGGGTCGTTCGGGTCGCCCGCGACGAGGAAGAGGTTCCAGGCGAAACGCGTGGCCTCCGGCCGGTCGCGGGACTCCGTCAGTTCGAGCACCTGCCCGTGCTTGTTGAGGTTGCGCGGGTTGGCCTCGTCGGCACCGGCCTTGCCGGGCTTGCCGCGGTCGCTGTTGTTCGTCAGGGCGACGTACACCTTGCCGGTCTTCGGGGACGGCTCGATGTCCTCGGGCCGGTCCATCTTCGTGGCCCCCACCTTGTCACCGGCGAGCCGCGTGAAGACGTACACCTCGTCGGCGGTCATGCCCTCCACGTGCGAGACGGCCTTGCCGCCCGCGTACGCGGTGGCCAGCGGGATCCACTCGCCGCCGCCGTCGAACTCGCCGTCGGCCGGGAGCTTGCCCGTGCCGTCGATCTCCCCGGCCGGGGAGTCACCCGTGAACTTGGCGACGTACAGCGTGCCCTCGTCGAGCAGCGTGAGGTTGTGCTCGCGCGCCCAGCGCGAGTTCCCCTTCGCCATCCGCTTGCTGCTCACGAACTTGTACACGTAGTCGAACCGCTCGTCGTCGCCCATGTAGACCACCGGGCGGCCGTCGCGGGTCAGCCGGGGCTGGGCGCCCTCGTGCTTGAAGCGGCCGAGCGCGGTCCGCTTGCGCGGCACGGAGTCCGGGTCGTACGGGTCCAGCTCGACGACCCAGCCGAAGCGGTGCGGCTCGTTCGGCTCCTTGGTCAGGTCGAAGCGGTCGTCGAAACGCTCCCACTTGCGCTCGGACTCGCCGCCGACGACGCCGTAGCGCTTCAGGCGCGCGGCCTGGGTGGGGTCGGTGACCTTGTCCGCGTGCGCGAAGTACTGGTTGAAGTTCTCCTCGCCGTGCAGCGTGGTGCCCCACGGGGTGGTGCCGCCGGAGCAGTTGTTGAGCGTGCCGAGGACGGTGGTACCGCGCGGGTCGGCCTTCGTACGGACGAATTCGCTGCGGGCGGCGGGGCCGGTGAGGTGGAACTTGCTGGTGGCGGTCAGGCGCCGGTTGAGGCGGTGGCGCGGCACGGCGCGCAGCGCGCCCGTCTTCCGCTCGCCGTCGACCACGACCACGGACAGGCCGTGCGCGGCCCAGGCGATCTCGACCTGCTCGCGGGTCGGGTTCTTGGCGTCGTAGCCCTTGAACATCAGGACTTCGTCCGTGTACTCGTGGTTGGCCACGAGCACCTGGCGGCCGTGCTCCTCGCTCTCGCCGCGCAGCGGGAGCAGGCTGAGGAAGTCGTTGTTGTAGCCGAACTGGCCGGCCTGGGCCTTGGCCGTCTGCTTGGCCGCGTCGAAGGCGGGGGCGCCGCGCAGGATGGGCTCGCCCCAGCGGATCACGACGTTCTGGCGGTAGCCATCGGGGACGGTGACCTTGTCGGCCGTGTTGGGCGCGACGGGCGTGTACCGCAGGCCGCGGGCGCCCTTGCCGCCCTTGGGTTTGTACGCCGCCGGGGTCGCGGCCGCGGCTTCGCCCGCGCCGGGGCCGAGGGCGACGCCGCCCGCGGCCGAGGCGGCCACGGTCACCACGGCCGCCGCGCGCATCACGGAGCGGCGGCTCAGGGCGCCGGCTATGACGTCGCCGACGTATTCGTTGTCGCTGGTGTTCGGCACCGGGTGGAAGCAGGCGTCGCCGCAGCGGAACCGGCACGTCATGGCGGAGCGGCCACCGGCACCGCCCGGGTGCGAGGTGATCAGGGGCAGCAGCTTGCGCACGGGTTCCTCCAGGATGGCTTAAACGGGCTGCGACGTGGCTGTTTTCACTCGATTCACAGCGGTCCGGCTGGAGGCTAGGGGCGGTGGCCAGCAGGACGGGGGACTGCGGGTGAACGGAGCGTGAACCGCGCCTGGCCCCTGGGGTCGGCCCGGGGGGCCCGTGCGGCCGGGGAGGCGGCGGATACCCTTACGTGTCCTTGGGGCCGGGGGGACGGCCGGGGACTCACACACGCCGAACTCACATTTAGGGGTGCGCACATGGGCATTCTGGATCGTCTGCGGAGCGCGTTCCGGCGGGGCCGGGCCAATCCGGCGCCCCCCGCTCCCCAGCCCGAGCCTGCGGCCCCGGCCGCCCCCCAGGCCTCCGTCCCGGCTCCGGCGTCCCCCGCGGAAGACCTCGTAGCAGCAGCCTTCGACAACGTAACGGTCCGCCCCTCCGAGCCGGCCCCACTTTCCCACCCACCCGCCCATGACGGGGAAGCACCCACCACGGCCCCCACGGCGACACCCGCTCCCCCCGAGCAGCCGTCTGTTCCCGAAACCGCTGTGGGCAATCGTCCCGCGGGGCGAGTGGGGCACCCCCTGCTCGAGCGAAGCCGAGAGCTTGGGGAAGGGTGGGCACAGCCCGAGGTGCCGAGCAACCGTGAAGCAGAGCCCACCCCCGCGGAGCCCGCGCCCATAGAGGAGCCCGAGGCGGAGGCCGCCGTCGAGGTGGAAGCCCCGGCGGAGGAAGAGCCCGAGCCCGCAGAGGCCCCGGTCGAGCAGGAGCCCGAGGCGGAAGCCCAGGAGGAAGCCCCCGCCAAGCCCGCGCTCAGTCTGGCCAGGCTCAAGGCGCGGGCACCGGGGCTCGCCCCGGCGTACAAGGCGGCCGGCGCGGCCCTGCGCAAGCGGGGCCTGACGGGCACCCGAGCCCAGGTCTACCTCGTCCTCGACCGCTCCGGCTCCATGCGCCCGTACTACAAGGACGGCTCCGCCCAGGCCCTCGCCGACCAGACCCTCGCCCTGGCCGCCCACCTCGACCCCACCGCCACCGTCCACGTCGTCTTCTTCTCCACGGACATCGACGGCACCGGCACCCTCACCCTCACCGACCACGAGAACCGCGTCGACGAGCTGCACGCGGCCTGCGGCCGCATGGGCCGCACCAGCTACCACCGCGCCGTGGAGGAGGTCGTGGCCCACTACGAGAAGAACGGCGACGAGGGCCCCGCCCTCGTGATCTTCCAGACCGACGGCGCCCCGGACACCAAGGGCCCCGCCACCCAGGCCCTCGCGGACGCCGCCCGGCATCCGCTGTTCTTCTCCTTCGTCGCCTTCGGCGACGAGGACAGCAAGGCCTTCGACTACCTGCGCCGCCTCAAGGCCGGCAACGCCGCCCACTTCCTCGCGGGCCCCACCCCCAAGGAACTCACCGACAAGCAGCTCTACGAGGGCCTCCTGGCCGCCTGGCGCCCGCGGCCGTGAGGTGAGTGGATCTTCGTCGGGCCGTTAGGATTTCGACCATGGCGGCCACTGGATCCGAGAAGCAGGGAGCGGACGAGAGCGCGAAGGCGTTCTACGTCTCGACCCCCATCTACTACGTAAACGACGCTCCTCACCTGGGCCACGCCTATACGACCGTCGCAGGCGACGTGCTCACGCGCTGGCACCGGCAGCGCGGCGAGAAGGTGTGGTACCTCACCGGCACGGACGAGCACGGTCAGAAGATCATGCGCACGGCCGAGGCGAACGGCGTCACGCCGCAGGAGTGGTGCGACAAGCTCGTCACCGAGGCCTGGCGCCCCCTGTGGGAGCACCTGGAGATCGCGAACGACGATTTCATCCGCACCACGGAGAAGCGCCACACCGACCGCGTGCAGGAGTTCGTCCAGGACCTCTACGACAAGGGCGAGATCTACAAGGGCGGCTACGAGGGCCCGTACTGCGTCGGCTGCGAGGAGTACAAGCTCCCGGGCGAGCTGCTCGACGGCGAGGGCGCGTACGACGGCCAGAAGCTCTGCCCGATCCACAAGAAGCCGGTGGAGCTGCTCAGCGAGGAGAACTACTTCTTCAAGCTGAGCGAGTACGGCGACAAGCTGCTTGAGCACTACGCCGCCCACCCGGACTTCATCCAGCCCGAGTCCGCGCGCAACGAGGTCGTGAATTTCGTCAAGCAGGGCCTTCAGGACCTGTCGATCTCGCGCTCCACGTTCGACTGGGGCGTGAAGGTCCCGTGGGACGACAAGCACGTGATCTACGTGTGGGTCGACGCGCTGCTCAACTACGCCACGGCCGTGGGGTACAACGAGAACCCGGCGAAGTTCGACGCGACCTTCCCCGCGAACGTGCACCTGGTCGGTAAGGACATCCTCCGCTTCCACGCGGTCATCTGGCCCGCGATGCTGATGGCCCAGGGCCTCCCGCTGCCCGGCAAGATCGCCGCGAACGGCTGGCTGATGGTCGGCGGCGAGAAGATGTCGAAGTCCAACCTCACCGGCATCAAGCCGCAGGACCTGACCTCGCACTTCGGCGTCGACGCCTACCGCTGGTACTTCCTGCGCGCCATCGCCTTCGGCCAGGACGGCTCCTTCTCCTGGGAGGACTTCACCGCCCGCTACACCAGCGAGCTGGCCAACGACTACGGCAACCTCGCGTCCCGCGTGGCCGCCATGGTCGGCAAGTACTTCGGCGGCGCCCTGCCCGCCGCCACCGCGGACGGCCCGGCCGAGGCCGCGGTGCACGAGGGCCTCGCCAAGGCCGTCGCCGCGGCCGACCGGAAGATCGGCGACGACCTCGACTTCCAGGGCGGCATCCTCGCCGTCTTCGACTTCGTGAAGCAGGTCAACGGCTACATCACGGAGCAGGAGCCGTGGAAGGTGGCCAAGGACGAGTCCGAGCAGGGCAAGGCCCGCCTCGCGACCATCCTGTACACGGCCGCCGAGTCCCTGCGCGCGGTCGCCGTGCTCCTCAACCCCGTCATGCCCGACACCTCCCAGAAGCTCTGGGACTCCCTCGGCGCCGAGGCGTCCCTGGGCGCGCTCGCGGACCAGAAGGTCCAGGACGCGGGCGCGTGGGGGCAGCTCCCCGCGGGCTCCACGGTGACGAAGGGCGCGGTGCTCTTCCCGCGTCTGGAGGAGCCGAAGAAGGCCTAGCCGCCACCCCCGGCAGAGACACGAGAAGGGCCCGGAACACTTCGTTCCGGGCCCTTCTCGTCGTGGTCAGCTCCGGTACGTCCCGACGAGCCGGGCCAGCTGCCGGCCCGCCGCCCGCAGGGGCTCCTCGCTGCGGCTGACCTGCGCCGTCACCTCGGCGCCCTCCAGCGTGCTGATGACGGTGGTCGCCACCTCGCGCGCGTCCTGCTCCGTGAAGCCGCAGGACCGCAGCTTCCCCTCGACGACGGCCTCCCAGGCGCGCAGCGCCTCGCCGCACACCCGCTGGATCTCCGAGTCCGTGCCCAGGGTCTCCAGGGCGGCGGCCGTGACGGGGCAGCCGTCGGTCCAGCCCGACTCGCGCAGCGCGACGGCGAGCCGCACGGCGCACGCCTCGACGGCGGCGGCCGGGTCGTCCTCCGCGTCGAGCGCGTCCTGGAGCAGCCAGCCGAACTCCTTCTCGCCGTGCTTGATCGCGGCCACCGCGACGGCCTCCTTGCCACCCGGGAAGAAGTGGTAGACGGAGCCGAGCGTGGCCTGTGCCTCCT
Source organism: Streptomyces sp. NPDC045778 (assembly GCF_056431945.1). Classification (NCBI taxonomy): domain Bacteria; kingdom Bacillati; phylum Actinomycetota; class Actinomycetes; order Kitasatosporales; family Streptomycetaceae; genus Streptomyces; species Streptomyces sp. NPDC045778. The sequence continues at coordinate 366,428 of NZ_JBWKJZ010000002.1, read as the reverse complement.
TGGCGATCTGTTTGATGCCGGTACCGACGTAGCCCTGCCGCTGGATGAGCTGCGCGGCGACCACGACGATCCGCTCGCGCGTGCTGGGGGGCGCGCTGAACATGCTCATCCCGCCACCTTACCCATCCTCTGAGTAGAGCGTTCGTTCTAGTGCTGTGTTACGTTACTCCTGGCTCTGGATAGAGCGTTCGTTCTAGAGGTACTCAACAGCGAAGACAGGAGACAGTCATGTCGCAGTCCGTGACCGTGCTGGGGCTCGGGCCGATGGGGCAGGCCATGGCGGGCGCGTTCCTCGACAGGGGTTACGAGGTCACGGTGTGGAACCGCACCCCCTCGCGCGCCGCCGCGCTGGTCGAGCGGGGCGCCCGCCTCGCCGCCACCCCCGACGAGGCCCTGCGCGCCAATGAGCTGGTGGTGCTGAGCCTGATCGACTACGACGCGATGTACACCGCGCTCCAGGGCGCCGAGGCCGCGGTCGCCGGCCGGGTCCTGGTGAACCTCAGCTCCGACACCCCGGAGAAGGCGCGCGCGGCGGCGAAGTGGACGGCCGGGCTCGGCGGCACCCATCTGACGGGCGGGGTGCTGTCGCCGCCGCGGGGCATCGGAAGCCCGGAGATGTCGACCTTCTACAGCGGGCCGCGCGAGGCGTACGACCGGCACCGCGCCGCCCTCGAAGTGATCACCGGCAAGACCGACTACCGGGGCGAGGACCCGGGCCTCGCCGCGCTCATGTACCAGCTGAACATGGTGATCTTCTGGCCCGCGATGCTCTCGTACTGGCAGGCCGTCGCCCTCGCCTCCCGGCACGGCCTGACGGCGCGGGACATCGCCCCGTACGCGGCGGAGAACTTCGCGGGCATGGGCGAGTTCCTCGACTTCTACGCGCCGCGCATCGACGCGGGTGACCACGCCGGGGACGTGGACCGCATCTCGATGGGGCTCGCGAGCATGGAGCACGTCGTCCACACGAACGCGGACGCGGGCGTGAGCACGGCGTTCCCGCAGGCCGTCCTGGACGCCTTCCGGCTGGGCGCGGACGCGGGGCACGGCGCCGACAGCTTCAGCAGGCTCGTGGAACTCCTGAAGGACCCCGCCTGACCGCCTCTCCGGGCGGGCCGCGCACGAGTGGCTTGATCTCTACCCCGTCGATGAGCTGTTGATCACTTCGTGACCGGTCTCACTCCGCCTTCACGCCCGCGCACGTACGCTTCACAGCATGGCCACGAATCCCGCTTCCGACACGCGGCGCCCCCGGCGCACCGCGGACGAGGTGAACGAGGAGATCCGTGCGCTGTGGCTGCGCTGCGGCGGGCGGTTGAGCACCGACCAGCGACGTGAGTATCAACGCCTGGTCACGGAGTGGGCGACGGCGGAGGCCGCGGACCACGAGGACTCCCCGACGAGAGCCGCGTAGGCGTCAGCCGCTGGGCACGACGCAGTCGCGCGGCTGGGCACGCCCGTCGGGCCACCCGAGGCCCACGAACCTCAGCTTGCGGGTGCGGGGGTCGAGTTCGACCACGGCCACGGGTTTGTCGTAGGGATTGCCCGCGTTGGTCAGGCACACCCACCCGCTGGTTCCGGCCACCCGGTGCGCGGACTCAAGTCGGGACCACTGGGCGGCGACCCGCTCGCGGGGCGGCACCGCCCCGGCGGAGCGGGCGTTGGCGAGGAAGACGGCCTGCGCGATGGTGCGTACGCCGTCGTGCACGAGCATCGTGCGCGAGTCGTCGTAGCGGACGGGGCCGATGTCCCCGGCTCCCTGCCGGTCGGTGAGCGCGCGCAGCTCGGCCAACTCCCGCTGCGGCTCGGTCAGATGCGCGGGCCGGCCCTTGGCCGACGCCAGGGACCGCGTCCAGGCCTCGGGGTGTCCGGGCGCGGTGTACTGCACGGTGACGGTGGGCTCCTCGGTGCCGGCGTCGCCGCGCAGCTTTCGCCAGTCCGCGTCGCTCATGTAGCGGTCCAGGGTCGCCGCGCCCGAACCGCTCACCACCGTGTACCGCTTGCCCCTGCACGGCACCTCCGCGAGCTTCAGGGCGAACAGGCGCAGGTGCACGGGGCGGCCCGCGAAGTAGACGACCTTGGCCCGGGACTGGCAGATGTTGTGGCCGATCAGCGAGAAGTCGTTGCCGGTCTCGCCCGGGTCGTTGAGGGAGGGGGAGGTGAACACCTGGTCCTTCGCGCCCGCCGGGCCCGACTCGTCGGCGCTGAACGCCCGCGCGAGGGACTCCACATAGATGTCGTCCGGGCGCATGTCCTTGACCAGGACGGTCTCCTCGTCGCGAAGGCCGTGGTGGAAGGCGGCGAGCGCCGCCGCCTGCTGCCGGTTGGTGGGGATCACCCGCGCGAGGCCCGGGAAGCGCGGCTTGCCCTCGCGCCGCTCGGCGTTGGCGAGTTCGTCGGCGCTGGCCCGGCTGATGAGGACGGGCACGCGCAGCTCGTTCGTGAGCCGGTCCACGGCGTCGACGGTGTGCCGCAGGCTCAGGTTGAAGCCGGTCACCGCGCGGAGGTTGTGCTTCTTGTCGTCCGCGAGCCGCGCCAGGTCGTCGACGACGCGGGCCTGCTGGGCGTAGTTCCGGCCGGGGTTGGCGAGCACCAGGCGGATCAGCGGCTTCTGTTCGGCGCGGTTCGCGCGGTACTGCGCGAGGTAGGCGCCCTGGACGTCGCTGCGCAGCTGGGCGCGCTCGGCGGCCGACTCCGGCTGGAGGGGCAGCAGCATCGCCACGGTGACGTGGGGCTCGCCGTCGATCCGCCGGTTCTCCCGGTCGATCGCGGCGCTCACCCTGCCGATCTCGGACGTGCCGAAGTCGTAGCCGGAGCCGTTGACGCCGACGCACTCGCCCCGGTGCCTCTCCACGCCGTCGGCGCAGTGGTCGGGCCCGCCCACTGCGGTCGGCACCAGGGTGCCCACGGCGACCCCGACGGCCGCCACGACCAGGATCGTGACGGCCTTCTTCAGGCGCGTGGCCCACACGTGGTGGTACAGCCAGTTCAGCACCGCCGCCCCCTTCGCCCCGCCATCCGACGTCCCCTCTCCCGCGTCACCCCGTGGCGTACGCCCGGCTGTCAGCCGATGTGCCGCGTGCACGCGCACGGCTTCAACGGCTGCCTCTCCCGGGCCCGCTGAGCCCACTCCCCGGCCGTGCGCGACAGCACCTCGATGCCCGGCACCGGCTCGTCGCCGAGCCGGTCGAGCAGCTGCCGCCAGATGCCCGTCACCGCCGGGTCCACCGGGCCCGTGCGGTCCTCGTACAGCCACACGGCGTGCAGCAGCCGGTCCACGCGGCGCCGCAGTACGTCATCACCGGTCGCGGGGGTCTCCCCGAGCGCGCGGGCGTGCCGTTCGTCGGGCGTGCCCGCGAGCGGCGCCTCGCAGGGCGCGCCCGCGACGGCGAGCAGCTCCCCGCACCAGTCGGCCATGGCCCGGCGCGGATCACGCCCGGGAAACGTCCGCGTCAGATGGTCGACGGCCCGCGCGGCCCCGCCCGCGGCCAGGTCGTGGTGGGCGGCGTGCGCGGCGGCCGAGCCGAACAGCTCGTCGGCGGCGTCCGGGGGCGGCGGCCCGAAGTGGTCGCGCAGCAGCGCGTGGTCGGCGCGCCACATGGCGCCCCGCTGCCGCACCGGCCCGTCCGTCATCCCGTACAGACGCCGCATCAGCAGGTGGCGCAGGCCGCGGTCGCCGATGAAGTGGCGCGGGCAGTGCGGCCAGCCGTTGTCCTGGAGGAGTTCGGCGACGCGGTACGCGGACAGGCGCTCGTCCCGGTCGCCCTGCCGGGCCCGGATCAGGCGCTGCGCGCACGGCCCGGTGTGCGCGAGGGACAGATGGCTGAGCAGGTCCAGCCAGTGGCCGTGCTGCTCGGGCGGCAGCTCCTCGGGGAGCTGGCGCAGGACGAGGTCGTCGAGGAGCAGCTCGGCGACGGGCCTCGGCGGCGCGTCGGCGGCCTCCCGGGAGCGCACGGGCGCGTCCAGGAGGGACCAGTCGGTGAGCGCGGCCGGATCGGTGACGCGCAGCGCGGCCGCCGCCTCGCCCAGGCGCGTGACGAACAAGGGGCGGCCGCCGCTGAGCCGGTGCACGGCGCTCTCCACGCGCAGCCGCGCGGCGTGCTCGCCCGGCGGATGGCCCGCGTCGTGGCCGTGCCCCTGGAGCCGGGCCAGTTCGTGGTTCTGCTGCTCGGCGGTCAGCGGCGGCATCCGGACGAGCAGCGCGCCGCGCGCGGGCGCGACCAGGCCCGGGACGCCGCCCGGTCTTCGGGTCCAGGCGGGCAGGCCGCCGTCGGCCGGGCCCCAGACGGCCGGGGCGTCCGCGGCCCCGTCCGGCGCGTCGGGGAAGCGGTACAGGAAGCGGCCCCCGTCCGCGCGGCGCGCGGTGGCGAGGACGACCACGCGGTCGTGGTGGCCGCTCTCGCGGTCGAGCAGGACGGACCGGAGCAGGCGGCGGCCCACGCTGTTGTCGGCGTGGTCGAGCAGGACGACGGGCCGCCCGGCGCGGGCCATCCGGCCCCGTACGGAGGTGTACGCGGCCTCCACGTCCTCGCGCAGGGCCCGGAAGAGGAAGCTCTCCGCGTTGGCGCGGGCGTCGCCGCCCTGCTGGAAGTCGACGCTCAGCGCGTGCAGGCCGAGCCGGGGGTGCCCGGCCGCGCCCGAGTAGGAGCCGTAGCAGGCCTCAAGGGCGGCCTTGCCCTCGGACGAGGTCCGCTCGAAGAGTTCGTCGAGGATGGCGGTGATCAGCGGTGTGGCCAGCGGCTGGGCGACGAGGAGCGTGCCGAGCGCGGCCAGGTAGGCGCGGAAGGCGCGGTGCAGCACGCCGCCCCAGAACGAGCCCCGCGGCAGCAGGTCGTCGTACCTGCGCACCTCGCCCAGGCCGTCGGCCGGGTTGGCCAGGGCGTCACCGGCGGCGACCGCCACCAGGCCCGCGTACAGGCGCGGCACGCCGATCGCCCCGCCGTCGCCGCTCCACGCGCCGAACTGGACCGCCAGCTCCCGCAGCGCCTCGGTGGCCTCCGAGCGGGTGGTGAGCCGTTGGCCGGCGGCCTCGCGGAACACGGGCGCCGCGCAGTCGACGTGCGCGGCCGGGACGTAGCGGCCGAACTCGTCGCGTACGCAGCGCAGCAGCCGCCCCTTGCCCATGCCGGGGCCGCCGGTGAGGAGCACGACCGGCAGATCGGGCCCGTACAGGAGCGGGCGGCCCCGGCCCTTGGCGGTCTTGCCGAGCAGCCGGGCGACCAGGCCGTCGTCGTCCAGCAGCTTGCCGAATCCCAGGTCGTCGGACACCGGCCCCCCGAAGCGTCACGGTTCCGTCCCGCACCCGCGCCACGTAACGGACCGTCAGGGTAAGGCCTTGACCGGGGTGTTGAGGAGACCCCGCCGCGTCACGATTGGCCGTCAGGCGCCGCCGAGCGCCGGGTTCGGGGTGAGGATGCGGCGCAGGATCGCCTCGACCTCGGCGCGGCCGGGAGGGGTCCGCGAGGCGAGGGAGCGCAGGCTGATCCCCATGAGCGCGGCTCCCGCGGCGGCGGCGGTGTCCGGGTCCGTGTAGTGGGTCAGGGCGCGCAGGATGTGCCCCTGGTGCTCCTCGGCGATGTGGCGCAGCGCGGGCCTGCGCAGCGCGGCGAGGTACAGCTCCAGGTCCACGACCTGCTGGGCCCGCTCGGGCCCCGCGAGCGGCGGCAGGACCGCGTCGGCGAGGAGCACGGCGTGCTGCTCGGGCGTCAGCTCGGGCCGGCGCGCGACCCACTCGTCGAGGTAGGCGGCGAACCGGTCGACGGACCGCCGCAGGGCCGCCGCGATCAGGTCGTCCTTCGTGGCGAAGTGGTACGTCGTCGCGCCGAGCGGCACGCCCGCCTCGGCGGCGACGGCCCGGTGCGTGAGCCCTTCGACGCCGCGCTCGGCGATGACGCGCTCGGTGGCGGCGGCGATCTCCTCGATGCGCCGCGCGGGATCACGGCGCCGGGGCTCGGCGGCGGCCATGGCTCCTCCTGGACGGCGCGGGCAACGGTACATGCGTACTGTAACGCCGAAGGGCCCGGAACCGCCTGGTCCCGGGCCCTTCACGCGAAGCCGGAGGCTGGAGGCCGGAGGCCTACTTCTCGGCCTGCTCACCCTTGGCGGGAGCCTTGCGCAGGGCGATGTTCAGCTCCTTGAGCCGCGCCTCCTCCAGGACCGTGGGCGCGCCCATCATGAGGTCCTGGGCGTTGCCGTTGAGCGGGAAGGCGATGGTCTCGCGGATGTTCGGCTCGTCCGCGAGGAGCATGACGATGCGGTCGACGCCCGGGGCGATGCCACCGTGCGGCGGGGCGCCGAGGCGGAAGGCGCGCAGCATGCCCGCGAACTCCTGCTCGACGGTCTCCGCGGCGTAACCGGCGATCTCGAAGGCCTTCAGCATGACCTCGGGCTCGTGGTTCCGGATGGCGCCGGAGGACAGCTCGATGCCGTTGCAGACGATGTCGTACTGCCAGGCGAGGATGTCCAGCGGGTCCTTCTCCTGAAGGTCCTTCATGCCGCCCTGGGGCATCGAGAAGGGGTTGTGCGAGAAGTCGATCTTGCCGGTCTCCTCGTCCTTCTCGTACATCGGGAAGTCGACGATCCAGCAGAACCGGAAGACGTTCTCCTCGAAGTGGCCCGCGCGCTTGGCGGCCTCGACGCGGACCGCGCCCATGATCTTGGAGACCTCGTCGAACTCGCCCGCGCCGAAGAACACGGCGTGGCCGGCCTCCAGGCCGAGGCGCTTGGTCAGCTCCGCCACGTTCGCCTCGGTGAGGAACTTGGCGATCGGGCCCGCGAAGGCGCCGTCCTCGCCGACGCGGATCCAGGCAAGGCCCTTGGCGCCGTGCTCGACCGCGTACTCGCCGAGGCCGTCGAAGAACTTGCGGGACTGCCCGGCCGTGTCCGGCACCGGCAGGGCGCGCACGTGCTTGCCCGCGAAGGCCTTGAACTCCGAGCCCTCGAAGACGTCGGTGATGTCCACCAGCTCGAGCTTGGCGCGCAGGTCCGGCTTGTCGTTGCCGTACTTCAGCATGGACTCGCGGAACGGGATGCGCGGGAACGGCGAGGTGACCTCGCGACCGCCGCCGAACTCCGTGAACAGCTCGGTCATCAGCTTCTCGATGGGCTGGAAGACGTCTTCCTGCTCCACGAAGCTCATCTCGACGTCGAGCTGGTAGAACTCGCCCGGCGAGCGGTCCGCGCGCGCGTCCTCGTCGCGGAAGCACGGCGCGATCTGGAAGTAGCGGTCGAAGCCGGAGATCATGAGCAGCTGCTTGAACTGCTGCGGGGCCTGCGGCAGGGCGTAGAACTTGCCCGGGTTCAGGCGGGAGGGGACCACGAAGTCCCGCGCGCCCTCGGGGGAGGTCGCGGTGAGGATCGGCGTCGCCATCTCGTTGAAGCCGAGGGCCACCATCTTGTGGCGGATCGCGGCGATGACGGCCGAGCGCAGCATGATGTTGCGGTGCATGCGCTCGCGGCGCAGGTCGAGGAAGCGGTACTCCAGGCGGCGCTCCTCGTTGACCCCGTCCTCCGCGTTGATCGTGAAGGGCAGCGGGGCCGCGGCGCCGAGCACCTCGACGTCGGCGGCCTCGATCTCGATCTCGCCGGTGGGCAGCTCCGGGTTCACGTTGTCCGCGCCGCGGGAGACGACCTTGCCGTCGACGCGGACGACCGTCTCCTTGGAGAGCTTGTCCAGGACCTCGGCGGCGGCCGTGCCGGGGCGGGCCACGAGCTGCGTGATGCCGTAGTGGTCGCGGAGATCGATGAAGAGGATGCCGCCCAGGTCGCGCCGATTGTGCAGCCAGCCGCTCAGCCGGACGTCCGTGCCGACGTCGGAGGCGCGCAGCTCACCGCACGTGTGGGACCGGTACCGATGCATCGTCGTTCATCCACTCTTTCGAGATCTGGGGCTAGCTGCCAAGGCTACCGTCCAGCACAAGATCACTTCGCCGGGGCGCGAACCACCGGGGAGCCGCGCCGGGCACTCGGTGGCGGCTGGTCCGAACCTGTTCCTACAGTGAGTCAATGCGCACCGATGAGCCCCGCGAGCAGAGGGGTGACGCCTCCCTGCCGCCCGGCCAGGGCGCCCTGCCCCCTGTGGAGGACGTACTCACCGCGATCGCCACCGGCCTGTGGCGCTGGGACAACGCGAGCGGCACCGTCACCCTGGACGCGGAGGCCGCCCGGCTGCTCGGTCTCGCGCCGCGCGCCCAGACCACCACCGAGGTCGGCGTGCGCTCCCGCTTCCACCCGGTCGACTGGAACGAGATCCACGGCATCGTGCAGCTCGCCGTCGCCGAGGGCACCCTCGCCGAGGCCCGGCTGCGGATCATGGACGAGCAGGGCCGGCACGTCCTGCGTACGGTCCGCAGCCGCACCAAGCCGGTCGTCCACGACGCCTCGTCGAACGCGTACGAACTGATCGGCACCCTCCAGGAGGTGTCCGAACCCGGCCCCGGCGCCGCCGCCCGCGCGCCCGTCACCGGCGACTGGCGCCGCTCGCGGGAGGCCTTCCTGCTCGACGCGGGGCGCGCGCTCGCCGAGGCGCGGTCCACGGAGGAGGTCCTGCGGGTGGCCGCGGGCCTGTCGATGCCCGGGTTCTCGCCGGACGGCCTCGCCGTCTTCGGCTCCACCGGCGACCGGCTCACCGTCGTCGGCCACCACGGGCACCACGGCTACGGGGACGACGATCCGCTCGCCGCCATGCCCCTGGACACCGACTACCCGGCCGCCGAGGTGCTGCGCACCGGCCGGGCGGTCTATCTGTCGTCCCCGCAGGAGTACCGCCGCCGCTATCCGACGACGTGGCCGCTGGCGTCCCGCTTCAAACGGCAGTCCTGGGCGTTCCTGCCGCTGACCGTGGCGGGGCGCACGATGGGTGCCTGGATGGCCGCGTTCACCTACCCCGTCTCGTTCACGCCGGACGAGCGCTCGGTCCTGACGACCGTCGCCCGGATGCTGGCGCAGGCCCTGTCGCGGGCCGGGGTCGCCGAGTCCGAGCGGGAGCTGACCGAGGGCCTCCAGCGGTCCATGATGCCGACGCTGGGCCCGGAGATCCCGGGCATGAGCGTCGCCGCGCGCTATGTGCCGACCGGCGGCGGCCTCCAGGTCGGCGGCGACTGGTACGACATGATCCCGCTGCCCAGCGGCCGCATCGCCTTCGTCATCGGCGACGTACAGGGCCACGACGTACGGGCCGCGGGCCTGATGGGGCAGCTGCGCATCGCCCTGCGCGCGTACGCGTCCGAGGGCCACCGCCCGGACGCGGTCCTGTCCCGCGCCACCCGCTTCCTGTCCGGCATCACGGACGGCATCACCTACGGGTCCACCGACACCCGGGACGACCCCGACCACGCGGCCACGGACCCGCGCTTCGCGACGTGCCTCTACGTAGAGGCCGATCCGGCGACCGGCCTCCTGGAGATCGCCCGCGCGGGCCACCCCGAGCCCGTCATCCGCATGTCCGACGGAACGGTCCTGCAACGGCCCATCGCGGGCGGCCTGCCCCTCGGCATCGACCCGGACGCGGACTACCCCACGACCCGCCTCGTCCTCGACGCCGGCGACACGATGCTGATCTGCACCGACGGCCTGATAGAGACCGGCGGCCACGACCTGGAGACCGGCTGGACCAGGATCCGGCGCATCCTGGAGAACTACGACGGGTTCTCCGAGTACGCGGAGCCCGCGGGGCCCGAGTACGAGGGCAGGGCCCGTCCCTCCGGGGCGGACGACGACCTGGAGACCCTCGCCGACACCCTCGTCCAGGCGGTGCACGGCCCCTCGTCGCACCACACCACGGGGCCGCTCGCCGACCGCCGCGAGGACGACATCGCCGTCCTGCTGCTGCGCCGCACCGGGCGCCCCGACGAGCGCGCCCGGATCCGCCGCACGATGCTGACCATCGCGCAGGCCGAGCCGGAGCGCGTCGCGGGCGCCCGGGGGCATCTGCGGGACCTGCTGCACGACTGGGCGGACGACGACCAGGTCGACTCCGCCGTCCTGCTCATCTCCGAGATGATCACCAACGTCCTGGTGCACACCGACGGCGACGCCCTCCTCGTCGCCGAGGTCACCGGCGAGAGCCCCGCGCGCAGGCTGCGCGCGGAGGTCACCGACAGCAGCGACGACCTGCCGCACAAACGGCACCCCGGCGAACTCGCCTCCTCCGGGCGCGGCCTGGTCCTGATGGACCTGCTCGCCCACCGCTGGGGCGTGGACCCGCGCGGGGAGGGCAAGAGCATCTGGTTCGAACTCTACGAAGGCTCCGCCTCGGCCGACGAGGACCCCGGGGCCGCGGCCGCCTTCTCGGCGTAGCGGGCCCGCAACTCGCTGACCACACCGAAGGCCGCGGCCGTCAGCGGCACCGCGAGCAGCATGCCGATGATCCCGGCGACGGAGGCACCCGCGGTGATCGCGAGCATCACCACCGCGGGGTGCATCTGCACGGTCCGGCTCTGGATCATCGGCTGGAGTACGTGCCCTTCGAGGACCTGCACCGCGAGCACCACGCCGAGCGCCCACAGGGCGATGGCGAGGCCTCGGTCGGCGAGCGCCACGAGCACGGCGATGGCGCCGGACAGGAACGCTCCCAGGTACGGGATGTAGGCGCCGACGAACACCAGGGCGCCGAGCCCCCATGCCCCCGGGACGCGCAGGACCAGCAGCCCGACGGTGATGCACACCGCGTCGATGAGCGCGATGAACGTCGTCCCGCGCATGAACCCCTCGACGGCCGTGAAGGCCCGCCGCGCCATCGCCTCCGCGGTGTCCCCGGAGTGCGCGGGTACGAGGGCCCGCAGCGTGCTCGCCGCCTTGTGGGAGTCCCGCAGGAAGAAGAACACCAGCAGCAGCGCGAGAACGGCGGTCGCGATCATCTCGCCCACCACGCTCAGCCCGCTGACCACCCCGGAGGCCGCCGTGCCGCCGAACTTGCCCAGCAGGTCCTTGGAGTTGGACGCCAGGTCGTCCAGGGAGGTGCCGGCCGCGCCGAAGTGCTTCGACAGGTCGTGGGCCGCGTTCTTCAGCGAGTCCACGATCTGGCCCCCGGTGTCGATCAGGGCCTTCACCACGATGTACGTCGCCCCGCCGACGACCGCGAGCACGGCCGCGCACGTCAGGCCCGCCGCGAGGGACCGCTGCACCCGCATCCGCACCAGGCGCCGGTACAGCGGCCCGAGCAGCGCGGTTCCGAGCAGCGCGAGCAGTACAGGGGTGACGGCCGTCTTGAAGACGACGCACAGCCAGACCCCGACGGCGGCGACACCCGTGACGAGCAGCGCGACCACACACCAGGCGGCCAGCCGCCGCACCACCTCAGGCAGAAGGGAGGACACCCTGCCACCCGAACACGGCACATCAACCGCCGCACGCGGAGTGACGCGCCTGGGTGTCGTCCCCCTCCTGTGGGCAGCTGGTCCGCCCAGAGGGCGGAACGGGTGGGCACAGCCCGGGCGCCGAGCAACTGTCCAGCAGGGCCCGCGCCCCGGGCAGGGGGCACCCGCCCCGGGCAGGGGGGCACCCGCCCCGGGCAGGGGGCAGGCGCCCAGCCGGAGGTCACATCCCGTGGACCGCGGGCACGGACCCCAGCCGCCCCTTCTGGAAGTCCTCGAACGCCTGCTGCAACTCGTCACGCGTGTTCATCACGAACGGCCCGTAGTGCGCCATGGGCTCCCGGATCGGCTGCCCACCCAGCAGGACGACCTCCAGATCCGGAGTGTGGGAGTCCTGCTCGGCGTCCGCCCGGACGGTGAGCGACCCACCGGCCCCGAACACCGCGGTCTGCCCCAGCCGCACGGGCCGCCGCTCGGCACCCACGGTCCCGCGCCCGGCGAGGACGTACGCGAGCCCGTTGAAGTCCTCCCGCCAGGGAAGCGTGACCTCGGCACCCGGCCGCACCGTCGCGTGGACCATGGTGATCGGGGTGTGCGTGATCCCCGGCCCCTCGTGCCCGTCCAGGTCACCGGCGATGACACGGAGCAGCGCGCCCCCGTCCTGCGAGGTCAGCAGCCGCACCTGGCCGCCGCGGATGTCCTGGTAGCGGGGGTCCATCATCTTGTCCTTCGCGGGCAGGTTCACCCACAGCTGGAGCCCGTGGAAGAGCCCGCCGGACATGACGAGGGACTCCGGCGGCGCCTCGATGTGGAGCAGGCCCGAGCCGGCCGTCATCCACTGGGTGTCGCCGTTCTGGATGGTGCCGCCACCGCCGTTGGAGTCCTGGTGCACGAACGTGCCGTCGATCAGGTACGTCACGGTCTCGAAGCCGCGGTGCGGGTGCCAGGGCGTGCCCTTGGGCTCTCCGGCCGCGTACTCCACCTCGCCCATCTGGTCCATCATGATGAACGGGTCGAGGTGCTTGTAGTTGATCCCGGCGAAGGCCCGGCGCACCGGGAACCCTTCGCCCTCGAAGCCGCTCGGCGCGGTCGTCACGGCGAGCACGGGCCGGGCCGCGGTGTCTGCGGGCACGGTCACGCGGGGCAGGGTCAGCGGGTTCTCAACGGTCACTGCGGGCATGGTTCGGACCTCCTCTTACGCTCAGGTTAGTTGAACGTAGAACTTTCTGCCACTTGGAACGCGGCCCGGCCCGACGGCATTCCCACCCTCCGCCCCACCGAACGACCCCTGACCGAAACGCGCCCCCGGCACTCCCGCGCCCCGCCGGCCACCCACCCCTTCGGCCACCCCTCCCCACACTCCCGTCACACGGTCCCCACATATCCCGCATATGGAGATAACAGCCCTCCGGGACGCGCCGAAAGAAGAACAACCCATTGACAATGCGCGGCACAGACCGATTCACTCACCACGTAACAACTGGAGCGCATTTCCCGGTAACCCTTGGGGCGCCGTGAATTGCCGCTCCTAAACCTTTGTTCCACGTACCGATAACGCATGGAGGGAGGGGTTTTACATGGCTAAGCTCATCCAGGCCCTCAAGGCCGCCACGAAGAAGAGCGAGCCCAGTCTGAAGCAGTCCGCCTGGTACATCTGGTACTGAGCGCCCTGGTGCCCCGGGGCCCGGACCACCCAGCACGTCCGGTACCGGCCTTCGGGCCCGCGGGCCCGCGCACGGCACAGGAGCCGGTCCACTTCCGTTCCGCCGCGCGCGGGCCCTTCATTCCGGAGACCTCCGCATGTCAGCCACAGAACAGCCCCAGAAGCAGCAGGACCAAAAGGCAGGGAACGCAGGCACCGTAAAGAATTCAGAAAACGGCACGTCGCGTGGAACCGGCGGACCGAGAAACACATCGGGCCCGGCCCGGCCATCGTCGCGAATTCGCCGCACCACCCTTTTCGCGCCACGGCTCCAGGCCCTGCTCGACGAGCACACCGGCAAGGACCTCGTACGGCTGGAACCCGACACGATCGGTGTGCCCGGCGCGGAGCTGTCCGACCGCATCCTGGCCGCGCGCCGGGCGACCGAGACCGAGCGCCCCACCTTCAAGCCCCTGCACGGCCGCTCCATCTCCAAGGCCGAGGCCGCGTCGGTGATGCGGACCGTCGGGCGGGACGTCCGTGCCGCCCTGGACGGCCCCGACCCGCTCCCCGCGGGCACGGACCTGTCCGGGCCGTGGCCGATCACCGGGCACCGCTTCCTGCGCGACCTGGTCCTGCGCGACGACCCGTGGCGCCTGCGCGTCCTGATGTCCCGGCTCCTGGAGATCGACACCAAGGTCACCTGGACCACGATCGTGACCGGCGCCGCCCTGCCGCGCCGCCCGCGGCCCGGACCGCACCTGACCCAGCTGGCGAACCTCGTCGCGGAAGCGGAGACCTACCAGGACCGGCGCTACGCCATGGGCATGTACCGCCGCGCCGCGGCGCCGGTCTGCTTCACCGTCTCCACCCTCGTCGCCAACGCCCTGTGGCTCGGCTCCCCCTTCGACGACTCCGCGTCGGACCGCGCCGTGCTGTACGAGGCGATGCGGCTGCTGCCCCCGTCGTGGAACCTGCTGCGCAACCGGTCGCCCGAGTACCCGGCGATCGACGACCGGATAGGCCGCGGCGACGACATCCTGATGCTGCCGCTGCTCACCCACCGCGACCCGGCCCTCTGGGACGCCCCGGACGAGTTCCGCCCCGAGCGCTGGGACACCCTCGACCCCGACGACACCCCCGGCTACCTGCCGTTCGGCCACGTCAGCGAGCGCTGCTGGGGCCGCCACCTGGTCATGCCGCTCGCCGAGCTGCTCCTCGGCCACATCCGCAGGACCGGCCTGATCGTCGCCCCCGGCCAGCGCACCGCGGAGGTACCGCTCCTCGGCCTGCTCGGCGTACGCACGGTCCATGTGGGCCACCGCGGCAAGGTCCGCCACGTCTGACGGCGCCCCGGGCCTGAGGGACGGTCAGCCGTACATGCGGCGCATCGCGAAGTCCACCATCTGCTCGACGGCCTTCGCGTCGAACACCATGCGGTGCTCGCCCTCCATGTCCAGGACGAAGCCGTACCCCGTCGGCAGGAGGTCGATCACCTCGGCGCCGGTGATGACGAAGTACTTGGAGTCCTTGCCTGCGTAACGGCGCAGCTCCTTGAGGGAGGTGAACATCGGGATGACCGGCTGCTGGGTGTTGTGCAGCGCGAGGAAGCCCGGGTTGTCGCCGCGCGGGCAGTAGACCTTCGAGGTCGCGAAGATCTGCTGGAAGTCCTCGGCGGACATCGAGCCCGTGGTGAACGCGCGCACCGCGTCCGCGAGGGAGGGCGGCGAGGGCTCGGGGTACAGCGGGGGCTGCTGGCCGTAACCACCGGGCATCTGCTGCGCGTGCTGCTGCGGCTGCTGCGGCGGGGCGTACCCCTGGCCGACACCGGCGTGTTGGTCGTAGCCGTACATGCCCCCAGCCTACCGAGAGCGGCGTGGCGGCCCGCCGGAAACTTTCTCTAACGACCACTAGACAATGGCGCGGCGGCTCGGCTACGGTTTCTGTAGTGGCAGCTACAGATAGTCGTGGCCGCCGGGACCGAAGGGGGACCCCCATGCCCGCACACCCGCAGACGCCGACCTCAGCGACGGCTGCGCCGGCCGCGACCGCGACCGCGCGCCCCACACCCGGCGCGACGTTCGCGCGCACGGCCGCGGGCACCGGCCCCGGAGTGCTGCTCGCCCACGGCGCGGGCGGCTCGATCGCGGCCAACTACGGCCCCGTGATCGACGCGTTGACACCGAAGCGCCGAGTCGTCGGAGTCGACTATCCGGGCACGGGCGCGACCCCCCGGACGCGGACCCCGCTGACCCTGGACGCGCTCGCGGACGAGCTGGTCGCGGCGGCGGACGCCGAGGGCCTGGAGACCTTCGCGGCGGTGGGCTATTCGCTGGGCACGGCTGTGGCGGTGCGACTGGCGGCGCGGCACCCGGAGCGGGTGACGGCGCTGGCCCTGACGGCCCCCTTCGCCCGCACGGACACCCGCACGCGGCTCACGGCCGAGGTCTGGCGGAGCCTCGCCGCGTCCGGTGACCGGGACACCCTCGCCCGCTTCCTGCTGCCGCTCGCACTGAGCCCCGCGGCCCTGGAGTCCCTGTCCGGCGAGGACCTGGAGGCGGCCGTGCGGGGCACGGCCGAGACGGTCCCTGAGGGCTCGGCGGACCACGTGGACCTGGTGGCCAGGGCCGACGTGCGCGCCGACCTGGCGCGGATCACGGCGCCCACACTGGTGATCACCACGACCGAGGACCAGCTGATCCCGCCCGCGCTCCAGCGCGAGGTGGCGGCGGGCATCGCGGGCGCCCGCACGGCGGACCTCACCACGGGCCACCTCCCCTTCGCCGAGGATCCCGCGCAGTGGCAGCGGCTGATATCGGCCTTCCTGGACGATCTGCCCGCGCACCGGACCCCGGAGAAGTAGACCCAGCTCACACTTGGCCGCTCAGGGGTTGCCTCTTATTACCGACGGGTAGCATCATTTAAGACCACAAGCTACTTACTGGTACGCCTACGAGGTCCCCGCCTCCCAAGCCACTACGGAGCCGTCGCCATGGGGCACTACAAGTCGAATCTCCGCGACATCGAGTTCAACCTCTTCGAGGTGCTCGGCCGCGACAAGCTGTACGGCACCGGCCCGTTCGCGGAGATGGACGTCGAGACCGCCAAGAGCATCCTCAGCGAGCTGGCCCGCCTCGCGGAGAACGAGCTGGCGGCTTCCTTCGAGGACGCCGACCGCAACCCTCCGGTGTTCGACCCGGAGACCAACACCGCCCCCGTCCCGGCGTCCTTCAAGAAGAGCTACCAGGCCTTCATGGACTCCGAGTACTGGCGCCTCGGCCTGCCCGAGGAGATCGGCGGCACCACCTCGCCCCGCTCCCTGATCTGGGCGTACGCGGAGCTGCTGCTCGGCTCGAACCCGGCGATCTGGATGTACTCCTCGGGCCCGGCGTTCGCCGGGATCCTCTTCGAGGAGGGCAATGACGTCCAGAAGAAGATCGCCCAGGTCGCCGTCGAGAAGCAGTGGGGCTCGACGATGGTCCTCACCGAGCCGGACGCCGGCTCGGACGTGGGCGCGGGCCGCACCAAGGCCGTGCAGCAGGAGGACGGCTCCTGGCACATCGAGGGCGTGAAGCGCTTCATCACGTCGGGCGAGCACGACATGTCGGAGAACATCCTCCACTACGTCCTCGCCCGCCCCGAGGGCGCGGGCCCCGGCACCAAGGGCCTGTCCCTCTTCCTCGTCCCGAAGTACGAGTTCGACTTCGAGACCGGCGAGCTGGGCGCCCGCAACGGCGTGTACGCGACGAACGTCGAGCACAAGATGGGCCTCAAGGCGTCCAACACCTGCGAGATGACGTTCGGCGACCAGCACCCCGCCAAGGGCTGGCTGATCGGCGACAAGCACGACGGCATCCGCCAGATGTTCCGCATCATCGAGTTCGCCCGCATGATGGTCGGCACGAAGGCGATCTCCACCCTCTCCACGGGCTACCTCAACGCCCTGGAGTACGCCAAGGAGCGCGTCCAGGGCCCCGACCTGGCCCAGTTCATGGACAAGAGCGCGCCCAAGGTGACGATCACCCACCACCCGGACGTGCGCCGCTCGCTCATGACGCAGAAGGCGTACGCGGAGGGCATGCGCGCCCTGGTCCTGCACACCGCCGCCGTCCAGGACGAGATCGCGGTCAAGGAGGCGGCCGGCGAGGACGCCACCACCCTCCACGCGCTGAACGACCTGCTGCTCCCCATCGTCAAGGGCTACGGCTCCGAGAAGGCCTACGAGCAGCTGGCCCAGTCGCTCCAGACCTTCGGCGGCTCGGGCTACTTGCAGGAGTACCCGATCGAGCAGTACATCCGCGACGCCAAGATCGACACGCTCTACGAGGGCACGACCGCGATCCAGGGCCAGGACTTCTTCTTCCGGAAGATCGTCCGCAACCAGGGCGCCGCGCTCAACGGCCTGGCCGAGGACATCAAGAAGTTCCTCGCCCTCGGCACCGGCGGCGAGGAGCTGGCCGGCGCCCGCGAGGAGCTGGCCAAGGCCGCGGTCGAGCTGGAGGCCATGGTCGGCGTCATGCTGACCGACCTCGCGGCCACCGAGCAGGACGTCAAGTCGATCTACAAGGTCGGGCTCAACACCACCCGCCTGCTGCTCGCCTCCGGTGACGTCGTCGTGGGCTATCTGCTCCTGCGCGGCGCCGCCGTGGCCGCGGAGAAGCTGGCGACCGCCTCCGCGAAGGACGTGCCCTTCTACCAGGGCAAGATCGCCGCGGCCAGGTTCTTCGCGGCGAACGTCCTGCCGGGCGTCGCCACCCAGCGCGCCCTCGCCGAGGGCGTGGGCCTGGACCTGATGGAGCTGGACGAGGCCGCGTTCTAGGCCCCGCCGAGGCTCTGGTGGCCCGCTCCCTGCCGGGGGGCGGGCCACCGGCACAGGGCGCGGGGCACCGGGCGGGCCCGCGGGGGCCTACGCCCACCGACCTGCGAAGAGGACGGCACAGGGCCCGAGGGCCTGGTTAGGCTGAGCGGCATGCGCACACGCCCCCGCTTTGACCGCGGTCACACCGACGACCTGATGTCCTTCCTGGCGGCGAGCCCGTCGCCGTACCACGCCGTGGCGAGCGCCGCGGAGCGGCTGGAGAAAGCGGGCTTCCGGCAGGTCGAGGAGACCGAAGCCTGGGACGCGTCGAGCGGCGGCAAGTACGTGCTGCGCGGCGGCGCCATCATCGCCTGGTTCGTGCCGGAGGGCGCAGGCGCGCACACCCCGTTCCGCATCGTCGGGGCGCACACCGACTCCCCCAACCTGCGGGTGAAGCCGCTGCCGGACGCCGGCGCCCACGGCTGGCGCCAAGTGGCCGTCGAGATCTACGGCGGGCCGCTGCTCAACTCCTGGCTGGACCGCGACCTCGGCCTCGCGGGCCGCCTCACCCTGCGGGACGGCTCCACCCGCCTGGTCAATGTGGACCGGCCGCTGCTCCGCGTGCCCCAACTGGCCATCCACATGGACCGTTCGGTGCCGACCGAGGGCCTCAAGCTCGACAAGCAGAAGCACATGCAGCCGATCTGGGGCCTGGGCGGCGACGTGCGCGAGGGCGACCTGATCCGCTTCGTGGAGGAGGAGTGCGGCCTCACCCCCGGCGAGGTGACCGGCTGGGACCTGATGACCCACTCCGTTGAGCCGCCCGCCTATCTGGGCCGCGACCACGAGCTGCTCGCGGGCCCGCGCATGGACAACCTCCTGTCCGTGCACGCCGCCACGGCCGCGCTCGCCGCCGTGGCCACCGCCTCCGGGGCCGACGCGCTGCCGTACATCCCGGTCCTCGCCGCGTTCGACCACGAGGAGAACGGCTCGCAGTCCGACACCGGAGCCGACGGCCCGCTGCTCGGCGGCGTCCTGGAGCGCTCGGTGTTCGCGCGCGGCGGCCACTACGAGGACAAGGCCCGCGCCTTCGCGGGCACGGTGTGCCTGTCGTCCGACACCGGCCACGCCGTGCACCCCAACTACGCGGAGCGGCACGACCCGACGCACCACCCGCGGGCCAACGGCGGCCCGATCCTGAAGGTGAACGTCAACAACCGCTACGCCACCGACGGCGGCGGCCGCGCCGTGTTCGCCGCCGCGTGCGAGAAGGCGGGCGTGCCGTTCCAGTCGTTCGTCTCCAACAACGCGATGCCCTGCGGCACGACCATCGGCCCCATCACGGCGGCGCGGCACGGCATCAAGACCGTCGACATCGGCGTGGCGATCCTGTCCATGCACAGCGTGCGCGAGCTGTGCGGCGTCGACGACCCGCCCATGCTGGCGGACGCGCTGCGGGCGTTCCTCGAAGGCTGAGCCCCTCGGGCCCGTCCTTGCGGGCCGACCCTTTCGAGGGGGCGGAAACGTCCCGTTCGCGGGTACTCATGGCTGCATGAGGCTTCTCGTGCGCGACCGTCTGTTCGGCATCGGCGACGACTACTGGATCGAGGACGACCGGGGCCGCAAGGTCTTCCTCGTCGACGGCAAGGCCATGCGGCTGCGGGACACCTTCGAACTGAAGGATCCGCAGGGGCGGGTGCTCATCGACATCCACGCCAAGATGCTCGCCCTGCGCGACACGATGGTGATCGAGCGCGAGGGCGAGCCCCTGGCCAGGGTGAAGCGCAAACGGCTCTCGCTGCTGCGCAACCACTACCGCGTGGAGCTGGCCGACGGCAGCACCGTGCTCGACGTCAGCGGCAAGATCGCCGACCGCGAGTTCGCCATCGAGTACGAGGGGGAGCTGCTCGCGGACATCTCCCGCCGCTGGTTCAGCGTGCGGGACGCCTACGGTCTCCACATCACCCGCGACGACGTGGACCCGGCTCTCCTGGTGGCGGTCACGGTCTGCGTCATCCGCCTGGCGGAAAAGGAGCGTGGCGAGGACTGAGCGCTTCGTCCGCGGGTCGTCCGTGGCCGGTCGCGCGGTTCCCCGCGCCCCTTCGGGGGCGCCGCCCAGGCGTCAGAGGCGGGGCTCGGCCACGCCAAGGCGCCGGTCCTTGAGGGCCGGGAACTGCTCCCGGGTCTCCGCGACCTTCGCCAGGTCGAGGTCCACGGTGAGCACCTCCGCGGCATCGGGTCCCGCCTCCGCGAGGACCTCGCCCCAGGGGTCGACCACCACGCTCGCCCCCGCCTGCGGCACCCCCGCGTGCTCCCCGGCGGTCCCGCAAGCGAGCACGAACACCTGGTCCTCCACCGCCCGCGCCCGCGCGAACAGCGACCAGTGCGCGCGTCGCCGCGCGGGCCACCCCGCGGGCACCACGAAGACCTCGGCGCCCGCGTCCACGAGCCCCCGGAAAAGCTCGGGGAAGCGCAGGTCGTAGCAGGTGGCGAGGCCGAGCACGGCCTCGGATGTCCGGACGGTGACCAGCTCACGGCCCGCGCCCATCAGGACGGCCTCGCCCTTGTCGAAGCCGAAGCGGTGGATCTTGCGGTAGGCGGCGGCCAGCTCACCGGTCGGCGAGAAGACGAGGGAGGTGTTGAAGAGGGGGCCGTCGCCCGCGGCGGAGCCGCTGTCGGACACGGCGCGCTCGGGGATGGACCCCGCGTGCAGCCACACGCCCGCGTCGCGCGCGGCCTCGGCCATCG
This sequence comes from Streptomyces sp. NPDC045778, assembly GCF_056431945.1. Lineage (NCBI taxonomy): Bacteria > Bacillati > Actinomycetota > Actinomycetes > Kitasatosporales > Streptomycetaceae > Streptomyces > Streptomyces sp. NPDC045778. The sequence continues at coordinate 345,928 of NZ_JBWKJZ010000002.1, read as the reverse complement.
CCTCGTACGTCGGTCCCTGAAGCGGCTCCGCCTCCGTGGCGAACGCCTCGTACCCGAAGGCCCCGGTCGTCCACAGCTCGGGCAGCACGATCAGGTCGGAACCCTCCCGTTCCGCCACCTCGCGCACCAGCGAAGAGACGCGCTGTCGCCGGGACTTGACTGATTCGTCATCCTCTACGGCGATCTGGAGGAGAGAGGCGCGCACAGTACCACCGTCCTGGCATTCGAACCGTCAACTAGGCCTACGATCGTCACACGAAAGCACTGCCGGGGTGCCCACGGGCAGCGTAACTTAAAGCCCAAGACACCCACCGCCCGCGTACGACCGCCGAGGGGTCCCGTGAGTCTCCATCCCAGCCTGCAAACCTACGCCGATGCCTGGGCGCACGCCGTGGAAGCGATATCCGAGCTGGTGACCCCGCTCGCCGAGGGCGAGTGGAACCAGCCAACCCCGTGCCCGGGCTGGTCCGTCCGGGACATCGTCTCGCACGTCATCGGCCTGGACTGCGAGATGCTCGGCGACCCGCGGCCGATCCACACGCTGCCGCGCGACCTGTACCACGTGAAGACCGAGGGCCAGCGGTACATGGAGATGCAGGTGGACGTCCGCCGCCACCACACCGCGCCGGAGATGACCTCCGAGCTGGAGTACACGATCATCCGCCGCAACCGCCAGATCCGGAACGAGTCGCGGGCCCCGGAGACCATGGTGCGCGGCCCCCTCGGCACCGAGCAGAGCCTCGAACTCGCCATGCGGATCCGCGCCTTCGACGTATGGGTGCACGAGCAGGACCTGCGGGTGGCCCTGGGACGGCCGGGGAACCTCGACTCGCCGGGCGCGTACGTCGCCCGCGATCTGATGCTGCACGGCCTGCCGAAGGTCGTCGCCAAGAAGGCGGGCGCCCCCGCGAACTCGGCCGTCGTCTTCGACGTGAGCGGCCCCGTGGAGTTCCTTCGTACGGTACGCGTGGACGCCGAGGGCAGGGGCACCGTCGACAACACGCCCTCGCTGGGCCCGCTCGCCACCATCGCCACGGACTGGGAGACGTACTCCCGCCTCGCCTGCGGGCGCGTACCGCACTCGGCGGTCGGCGACCGCGTGAAGGTCGAGGGCGACCACGAGCTGGGCGACGCGATCCTGGGGAACTTCTCCGTCACCCCGTGACCCGGTCACCCTCCGACCCGGTCACCCTCCGACCCGGTCACCCTGTGACCTTGTGGCCCGCCCCGCACGACGCGGCCCCGGGGAGGGGGCGAGCCCCCTCCCCCCGCCTCACGCCGCGGGCACGTGCACCGTCTCCACCCGGCTGGCGACGAGCCGCTCCCGCTCCCGCCGTGCGGCCCTGCCGCGCAAGCGCAGGATCTGGCTCACGCCGAGCGCCTGGAGGACGAAGACGCAGGAGAAGGCGACCCGGTAGTCGTCGCCCGTGGCGTCAAGCAGGACGCCGACCGCGAACAGCGTGGTCATGGAGGCGACGAAGCCGCCCATGTTGGTGATGCCCGAGGCCGTGCCCTGCCGCTCCGGCGGGTTCGCGGGACGGGCGAAGTCGAAGCCGATCATCGACGCGGGCCCGCACGCCCCGAGCACCACGCACAACACCACGAGCAGCCACAACGGCGCGTGCTCACCCGGGTAGGCGAGGACGCCCGCCCAGACCACCGCGGTCGCGGACACCGTGCCGAGTGCCAGCGGCAGGCGTGCCGCGTGGTGCCGGGCCACGATCTGGCCGTAGACCAGGCCGACCGCCATGTTCGACAGGACGACGAGGGTCAGCAGGTCGCCCGCCGCGCCCCGGCTGAGGCCCTGCGCCTCGACCAGGAAGGGCAGGCCCCACAGGAGCAGGAACACCATCGCGGGGAACTGCGTGGTGAAGTGCACCCACAGGCCGAGCCGGGTGCCGGGCTCCCGCCAGGCCCTGGCGATCTGCTCGCGCACGAAGCCGGGCCCCGCCGCGTCGCGGGCCGGCGGCGGGGGCGGCTCGTGGCCCTCGGGGTGGTCCTTCAGGAAGAGCGCCATGAGGACGAGGACGACGACTCCGGCGAGCGCGCTGCCCGCGAACGCCTCGGTCCAGCCGATGTCGTGCAGGAGCCGGGCGAGGACGAGCGTCGAGACCAGGTTGCCCGCCATGCCCACCAGGCCCGCGAGCTGTGCCACCAGGGGCCCGCGCCGGACCGGGAACCAGCGGGTGCCGAGCCGGAGCACGCTGATGAACGTCATCGCGTCGCCGCAGCCCAGCAGCGCGCGGGCCGCGAGCGCCGTCCCGTACGAGGGCGCGAGCGCGAAGCCGAGCTGCCCGACGGTGAACAGGACCGCGCCGAGCGTGAGGACCTTCTTCGTGCCGAGCCGGTCGACCATCAGGCCGACGGGTATCTGCATGCCCGCGTACACGAGGAGTTGGAGGATCGAGAACGTCGACAGGGCCGACGCGTTGACGTGGAAGCGGTCGGCGGCGTCCAGGCCGGCGACGCCGAGCGACGTGCGGAAGGTGACGGCGACGAAGTAGACGGCGACGCCGACGCACCACACGAACACGGCCCGCCGGCCGCCCGGCGGGTCCCCGGGCAGGCGCCCGGCCTTGGCGGACGCGGCGCTCATCGCGTCGCCCCCCGCGCCAGGTTCTGGAACCAGCCGACGTGCCGGGTGACGACCGCCACCGCGGCGTCCGCGTCCTCGGCCGTCAGGGCGGCCAGGATCTCCTCGTGCTCGGCCAGGGTCTTCGCGATCCGGTCGGGGTGCGAGTGCAGCACCGCGACGCCCATCCGCAGCTGGCGGTCGCGCAGCTGGTCGTAGAGGCGCGCCAGGATCTCGTTGCCGCCGCTGCGGACGATCGTGGCGTGGAAGCAGCGGTCCGTGGTGGCCGCCCCCGCGAGGTCGCCCGCGGCGGCCTGCTCCCGCTGCTTCTCCAGGAGTTCGGCGAGCCGGTCGAGCAGGCCGGGGGGCGCGGGCACCGCCTTGCGCACCGAGTGGGTCTCCACCAGGAGCCGGGTCTCGACGACGTCCGCGATCTCCTGCGCGGAGACGGGCAGGACGAGCGCGCCCTTCTTCGGGTAGAGCCGCAGCAACCCCTCCACCTCCAGCTTCAGGAGCGCCTCGCGCACGGGCGTGCGGGACACCCCGACGGCCTCGGCCAGCTCGCCCTCGGTCAGGAGCGTGCCGCCCTCGTAGTGCCGCTCCAGGACGGCCCGCTTCACGTGGGCGTAGACGCGCTCGGCGGCGGGGGGCTGTTTGCCGGGGGCGGCGGTGGCGGCGAGACCGGGGGCAGCGGCGGTGGGGGCGGTCGCGGTGGGGGGAGCGGTCGGCATGCGCACAGCATAGATACAACACGTATGCGATGGATCTTGCGTCCACGATCCGGACGACGCCCTCGCATGTATCCGGACGACGCCCTCGCACGTATCCGGACGACGCCCTCGCACGTACATGACCATGCGACAACTTTCGGGTCACTTTTTCCGTCATCCGTGCATCCTTCGTGCCCCCTCGCGAGTCTTGTCCGTGGCGGCTCCCTCATGTCGTCTGCAATGCAGGGGGATTCGGGGCGCGGGCCGCCCAACTCACGTATCAGGGACAATGGAGCGTCTACTTTGAGAATCCGGACAACGGGCATGCGCCGGGCATCCGCCGCCGCCGTCATCACGGCCGGAGCCGTCATGACGACGACGGTCGTCACGGTCCCCGCAGCACACGCCGCCGCGCCGCCCAAGCCGTCGATCTCGGCCAAGGGCGGCTTCCTCATGAACAGCGCGACGGGCAAGACGCTGTTCACGAAGAGCGCCGACTCCCGCCTCAAGACGGGGTCCACCACCAAGATCGCGACCGCGCTCACGGTGCTGAATCAGCCGAACCTGAACCTGAACCGCAAGGTCAAGTACCAGAAGGCGTACAGCGACTACATCGTCCGCAACGGCGCCTCCTCGGCCAAGGGCCTCATCGTCGGCGACACCGCCACGGTCCGCGAGCTGCTGTACGGCCTGATGCTGCCGTCCGGCTGCGACGCCGCCTACGCCCTCGCCGACACCTACGGCAAGGGCAGCTCGCGCGGCGCCCGCGTGAAGTCCTTCATCGGCAAGATGAACAAGACGGCGCGCGACCTGGGCCTGCGCAACACGCACTTCGACTCGTTCGACGGCATAAGCAATGGCGCGAACTACTCCTCGCCGCGCGACCTCACCAAACTGACGGTCAAGGCGATGAAGAACTCGCTCTTCCGCACCATCGTGAAGACCAAGGGCTACAAGGCCAAGCCCAAGATGCCCAACGGCGGCACCCGCGGGATGCCGGTCTGGGGCAACACCAACCAGCTGCTCGGCACCTACCGCGGTGCCATCGGCGTGAAGACGGGCTCCGGCGCCCAGGCCAAGTTCAACCTGGTCTTCGCCGCGACCCGCAACGGCAAGACCGTCGTCGGCACCGTCCTGACCGCGCCGACGAAGGAAGCACGCTACAAGGACGCCAAGAAGATCATGGACTACGGCTTCCGCGTCGCGTAACTCCCGGCCCCGAGCCACGGGAAGGGGGCCCGCCGCGGTGTGCGGCGGGCCCCCTTCTCGCGTCCGCGGGCGCCTACGCCCAGGTCATCAGCCGCTTGGGCTGCTCCAGGATCGCCGCCACGTCACCGAGCACCTTCGAGCCCAGCTCCCCGTCCACCAGGCGGTGGTCGAAGGACAGGCCGAGGGTGGTCACCTGACGCGGCTTCACCTTGCCCTTGTGGACCCACGGCTGGAGCTTGATCGCGCCGACTGCGAGGATCGCGGACTCGCCGGGGTTCAGGATGGGCGTGCCCGTGTCGATGCCGAAGACGCCGATGTTCGTGATCGTCACCGTGCCGCCCTGCATGGCGCCGGGCGACGTCCTGCCCTCGCGGGCCGTGGACACCAGCTCGCCGAGCGAGGCGGCCAGCTCGGGCAGCGTCCGGGCGTGCGCGTCCTTGATGTTCGGCACGATCAGGCCGCGCGGGGTCGCCGCGGCGATGCCCAGGTTCACGTAGTGCTTCTGCACGATCTCCTGGTTCGCCTCGTCCCAGGTGGCGTTCACCTCCGGGTTGCGGCGGATCGCCACCAGGAAGGCCTTGGAGATCAGCAGGAGCGGGTTCACCCGCAGGCCCTCGAAGGCCCGGTCCTGCTTCAGCTCCTCGACGAGCTTCATCGTGCGCGTCACGTCCACCGTCACGAACTCCGTGACGTGCGGCGCCGTGAACGCCGAGGCGACCATCGCCTGCGCGGTCGCCTTGCGGACGCCCTTGACCGGGATACGGGTCTCACGAGCCTCCGACGACACCGCCGACGACGACGCCACCGCCGCCACGGGCTCCTGGGCCGCCGCGGGTGCCGGGGCCACGGGGGCCGGCGCCGGGGCCACCGCCGCGTGCACGTCCTCGCGGGTGATGACGCCGTCCGGGCCCGTCGGCGCGACCGTGGCGAGGTCCACGCCCAGGTCCTTGGCGAGCTTGCGCACGGGCGGCTTGGCCAGCGGGCGGGACCCGGCGGGCGCGGGGGCCGCCGCCTCCGGGGCGGGCGGCGCGCTGTGGCCGTTCAGCTCGGCCTGCACCGCGGCCGCGGCGGGCGAGGGCTCGGCCTGGCCCGGCACCTGCTTGCGGGCGCGGCGCTTGGTGGAGGACTCCGCCACGCCGTATCCCACGAGGACCGGCTGGCGGCCGGAGGGGGCCGCGGGCTCCGCCGACGGCTCGGGCTCCGCCGACGGCTCGGGCTCCGCCGACGGCTCGGGCTCCGCGGCGGGCGCGGGCGCCGCGCCCCCGGACACGTCCACGGTGATGATCACCTGGCCGACGTCCACGGTGGTCCCCTCCGCGAACCGCAGCTCACGGACCGTGCCGTCGAACGGGATCGGCAGCTCCACGGCCGCCTTGGCCGTCTCCACCTCGCACACGACCTGGCCGTCGGTGACGGTGTCACCCGCGGCCACGTACCACTTGAGGATCTCCGCCTCGGTGAGTCCCTCGCCCACGTCGGGCATCTTGAACTCGCGGACGGCCGACGTGGTGTCAGTCATTGTCGTCACGACCTCTTCCCTCAGTACGCAAGCGAGCGGTCGACGGCGTCGAGCACCCGGTCGAGGCCCGGCAGATAGTCCTCTTCCACCCGCGCGGGCGGATACGGGGAGTGGAAGCCGCCGACCCGCAGGACGGGCGCCTCCAGGTGGTAGAAGCTGCGCTCGGTGATGCGCGCGGCGATCTCCGCGCCCGCGCCGAAGAACACCGGCGCCTCGTGCACGACGATCAGCCGGCCCGTCTTCTCGGCCGAGGCCTGCACCGTGTCGAAGTCGATCGGCGACATGGAGCGCAGGTCGACGACCTCCAGGGACTTGCCCTCCTCCGCGGCGGCCGCGGCGGCCTCCAGACAGGTGCGCACCATCGGTCCGTACGCCACGAGCGTCACGTCGGTGCCCTCGCGGGCCACGCTCGCCCGGTGCAGCGGGCCCGGGATGGCGTCGGTGTTGACCTCGCCCTTCTCCCAGTAGCGCCGCTTGGGCTCGAAGAAGACGACCGGGTCGTCGCTCTGGATGGCCTGCTGGAGCATCCAGTACGCGTCCGACGCGTTCGACGGCGAGACCACCTTCAGGCCCGCCACGTGCGCGAACAGCGACTCCGGGGACTCGCTGTGGTGCTCGACGGCGCCGATGCCGCCGCCGTACGGAATGCGGATGACGACCGGCACCTTGACCTTGCCGAGCGAGCGCGCGTACATCTTCGCGAGCTGCGTGACGATCTGGTCGTACGCGGGGAAGACGAAGCCGTCGAACTGGATCTCCACGACCGGCCGGTAGCCGCGCAGGGCCAGGCCGATCGCGGTGCCGACGATGCCGGACTCGGCGAGCGGCGTGTCGATGACGCGGTCCTCGCCGAAGTCCTTCTGGAGCCCGTCCGTGACCCGGAAGACGCCGCCGAGCTTGCCGACGTCCTCACCCATCACGAGGACCTTGGGGTCGGCCTCGAGGGCCGTGCGCAGGGATTCGTTGATCGCCTTGGCGACCGGCAACTTCTTCACGGCCATGACTACTTGACCTCCCCGCCGGTGGCGGCGTCCGCAGGAGCGTCCGCGAACGACGCTTGGTAGGCGGCGAACTCGGCCCGCTCCTCGTCCACGAGAGCGTGCCCGTCCGCGTAGATGTTCTCGAAGATCGACATGGGCTCGGGGTCGGGCATGGCCCGCACCGCCTCCCGCACCCGCTTGCCCAACGTCTCGCTCTCCGCGTCGAGTTCCGCGAAGAACGCCTCGTCCGCGTGGCCCTCGGCCTCCAGGTACGCCCGCAGCCGCTTGATCGGGTCCTTGGCCTCCCACGACTCGCGCTCCTCGTCGCGGCGGTAGCGCGTCGGGTCGTCGGACGTGGTGTGCGCCCCCATACGGTACGTGAACGCCTCGACGAGGGACGGGCCCTCGCCGGTGCGCGCCCGCTCCAGGGCCCACTTGGACACCGCGAGGCACGCGAGGACGTCGTTGCCGTCGACGCGCACGCCGGGGAAGCCGTAGCCCTGCGCGCGCTGGTACAGCGGTACGCGGCTCTGCTTCTCGGTCGGCTCGGAGATCGCCCACTGGTTGTTCTGGCAGAAGAACACCACGGGGGCGTTGTAGACCGCGGCGAACGTGAAGGCCTCGGCCACGTCGCCCTGGCTGGTGGCGCCATCGCCGAGGTACGCGACGACCGCGCTGTCTACGCCGTCCTTGGCCGCTCCCATCGCGTAGCCCGTCGCGTGCAGCGTCTGGGAGCCGATCACGATGGTGTACAGGTGGAAGTTGTTGCCGTTGGGGTCCCAGCCGCCGTGGTTCACGCCGCGGAACATGCCGAGCAGCAGCGTCGGGTCGACGCCCCGGCACCAGGCGACGCCGTGCTCGCGGTAGGTCGGGAAGACGTAGTCGTCCTCGCGGGTCGCGCGGCCCGAGCCGACCTGTGCCGCCTCCTGGCCGAGCAGCGAGGGCCACAGGCCCAGCTCGCCCTGGCGCTGGAGCGTGACGGCCTCGGCGTCGAAGCGCCGGGTCATCACCATGTCCCGGTACAGCGCGCGCAGGTCGTCGGGGGTCACGTCCGCCACGTACGGGTCGTACGCGGGGTTCTCCACCCGCTCACCCTCGGGCGTCAGCAGCTGTACGAGCTGGGGCTGAGCGCTCGGGCCCGCGTCCTTCGCGGCCTTCTTCGCGCTCGTGCTCTTCTTCGCGCTCGCACTGGCGCTCTTCGCGCTCGCGCTGGCGCGCTTGCCGCCGCTGCTTGCGCGGCGCGGCGTACGCGCGGCGGTGCTTTCCACGGTCACGTGTGCTCCTCCGTCGGTCCGGCCCCCGGGGTCCACCGGCAGGCCAGTACGGCTCGCCCGATTCCAGCCCGTCGCACGGGGTGGGTGCGGCTCAGCGGGATTAGGCGTGACAGTCGTCCCGGCGAGCGCCCTTCTCCAAGCACGTTACCCAGTGCGAACCAAAACTGTGAAACCCCGTCTGACCTGCAATTTTGCTTGGATTTCCAAGTAAAGGACCACTAGGGAATCCAACTAAACCGAGAAGCCGGGAAACACATGCTGGTCACGCCACTGATCACAGCCTGGCAGGGGGCCGGAACACCGGCACGTTATCCCGGCCACCCCGGGCACGGGAAGAGTTGATGTGTGACACTGACACCGTGCGCGAACAAGGAAAAATCACGGTATTCCTGCTCGATGATCACGAGGTCGTGCGACGCGGAGTCCATGAGCTGCTCTCGGTGGAGTCCGACATCGAGGTGGTCGGAGAGGCGGGCACGGCCGCCGATGCCTTGGTGCGCATTCCGGCCACGCGACCGGATGTCGCGGTCCTCGACGTGCGCCTTCCCGACGGCAGCGGAGTCGAGGTCTGCCGTGAGATCCGCTCGCAGGACGACTCCATCAAATGCCTGATGCTCACTTCCTTCGCGGACGACGAGGCTCTCTTCGACGCCATCATGGCCGGTGCCTCCGGCTATGTCCTGAAGGCCATTCGCGGCAATGAACTCCTGACCGCCGTGCGGGACGTCGCGGCCGGAAAGTCCCTGCTCGACCCGGTCGCCACGGCCCGCGTCCTGGAGCGCCTGCGCGACGGCAGCGGCGCCAAGGGCGACGACCGCATGGCCAACCTCACCGACCAGGAGCGCAAGATCCTCGACCTGATCGGCGAGGGCCTCACCAACCGCGCCATCGGCGAGCGGCTCCACCTCGCCGAGAAGACGATCAAGAACTACGTGTCCAGCCTGCTGTCCAAGCTCGGCATGGAGCGCCGCTCGCAGGCGGCGGCGTACGTGGCGCGGATGCAGGCCGAGCGCCGCTGACCGGTCGGGACCTACGTCCCGCGGTGACGGGGCCGGGCGGCTCTTCTCCCGCACGCGCGCGTGCCGCACGGTAGGGAACATGCCCTCCGACTCCGACCAGCAGCTCGCCTTCGCCCTGCTCCGGCGCACCGACTACGGCCGGGTCGCGACCAGCATGCGCGCCCTGCCCTTCCTCGCCGCGGCCCGCCACATCGTGACCGACGGGCACGTCCTGCTGCGCATGCACCGGGGCTTCGGATACCACGACGCGTGCGTCGGGAGCGTCGTCGCGTACGGCGCGGACAATCTGGGCACGGCGGCGGCCTCCGAGGGCCGGTGGACGGTCCAGCTCGTCGGCCTCTGCGAGGCCGTGCGCCCCACCACGGCGGAACTGGCCCGCTTCGGCCCGCCCCCGGGCTATGTGGACGGGGAGCTGTACGACGGGGTGTACCTGCGCATCGAGCCCCAGAAGGCGGTGGTCCACACGCTCAGCCCCGCGGTGAGCAGCGCCGTCGCCGGCGCCTTTCCCGCGGTGGGCTGAGCCGGAGGTCCCTCCCTCGGTGGGCTGAGCCGGAGGCCCTCCCTCGGTGGGCTGAGCCGGAGGTCCCTTACGGTTCTTCGTGGCGGGCCGAGGTCACTCCGAGTCGGAGCCCTCGCCGCCCTCGGTGCCGCCGTCGTTCCCGCCGTCGTCCGGCGGCGAGACCGGGTCGGACGGCTCGGTGGGCGGGTCCGAGGGGTCGGTCGGCGGGTCCGTGGGGTCGGTGGGCGGATCCGTCGGCTCCGTCGGCGGATTCGTCGGCTGGGTCGGCCGCGTCGTCGGCTGGGTCGGCTGGTGGGTCGGCCGGGTCGTCTGCTGCGGATAGTCGTTCTGCCCCCCGGTGGTGCTGTCACCGGGCTGCGTGTTGTTGTCCGCCGTCTCGTCGTCGTCCGCGCTCTTGCTCGGCTTCTTCTCCTGCGACTGCTTCGTCGACGGCGTCTTCGACGGCCCGCCGTCCTTCTTGCCGTCGTTGTCGCTCCCGGACAGCGCGAACGCGACGCCCACCGCGACCGCGATCACCGCGAGCACGGCCAGGATCCACACCTTGCCCGCGCGGCCCCGGCCGCCACCGTCCCGGTGACCGCCGTCGAAGCCGCCGTCGTCGCCGCCCGGGGGCCGCAGCATGGGGCTCGGGATCTGCTGGGTGCCGCTGTCCCCGGGGTGCGGCATCGCGGTGGTGCCCGCCATGCCCATCGCCGGGGTGTGCGCGCCCTCGTGGCCGTGGACGGCCTCCACGGGCCCGGTGTTCCAGGTCCCCGTGTGGCTGCCCTGCTCGGCGAGCATCTGGAGCCCGTACTGGATCAGGCCGCGCATCTCTTCAGCGGTCTGGAAGCGGTCGTCGGGGTCCTTGGCGAGGGACCGCATGACGAGCCCGTCCAGCTCCGGCGGCGCCGCGTCGGACACCTCGGACGGCGGCACGGGCGTGTCCTGGACGTGCTGGTAGACCACCGACAGGGGGGTCTCGCCGGTGAACGGCGGCCGCAGCGCGAGCAGTTCGTACAGCAGACAGCCCGTCGCGTACAGGTCGGACCGGTGGTCGACGGCCTTGCCGAGCGCCTGCTCGGGCGACAGGTACTGGGGCGTGCCCATGACCATGCCGGTCTGCGTCATCGTCGTGGACGCGCCGTGCAGGGCGCGCGCGATGCCGAAGTCCATCACCTTCACCGCGCCGGTGTTGGTGATCGAGACGTTCGCGGGCTTGATGTCGCGGTGCACGATGCCGTGCTGGTGCGAGTAGGCGAGCGCCTCCAGGACGCCCGACACGATGATCAGCGCCTGCTCGGGCCCTGGCGCCTCCGCGTTGATCAGCAGATCGCGGATGGTGCGGCCCTCGACCAGCTCCATCACGATGTACGGGACGGAGTTCCCGCCGATGAAGTCCTCGCCGGAGTCGTAGACCCCGACGACCGCGTGGTGGTTCAGGCCGGCGACCGACTGCGCCTCGCGCGTGAAGCGGGCCTTGGACACCGGGTCCTCGGCGAGGTCGGCGCGCAGCAGCTTGACCGCGACCGTGCGGCCAAGGCGTACGTCCTCCGCGGCGAACACCTCGGCCATGCCACCGCGGCCGAGCCGGTGGGTCAGGCGATACCTACCATCTCCGACAAGACCGCCGTTCCCCCACATCTCGGGCACGTCTGACATACCGCCGCCACTCGCCTCGGGGTCGGACGGGCCCTGAGCGCGCTGCGTCTGTGCCATCGGTCCTCGCCGTCGTTCTGATCGTGGTCCGCCCGTGGAGGGCGTGTACCGGATACGTGATAGGAGCGGTACGGGGTACTCCGCCGTGCCACGCTACAGCCTTCGCGCGGCATGCCGGTCCGAGGTGGACCGGCCATCAAACCCGCCGACCGCCCCTCGGGGCAAACTTGTAACGCTTACGAGACTCTTCTTGCGCGTACGGTCACGGAACGGGCACCGAGCTTGACGTGGCATCCCCCTCGGGCAGACTTGGCCAGGAATAGCGGATCGATCACCGTCTTCCAGACGTCTTCGGTCGCAACCCATAGCCACAGTCACAGCCGCGGCGCCGTCTCGCGTCCGCGCCGATGGGGGACGCACGACATGAGCCAGGACGGCGCTCAGGGCCGGTACGCGGGCAGTTCACTGGCCGGCGGCCGCTATCAGCTGCGCGATCTGCTCGGCGAGGGCGGCATGGCCTCGGTGCATCTCGCGTACGACACGGTGCTGGACCGACAGGTCGCGATCAAGACACTCCACACCGAGCTGGGCCGCGAGCAGTCCTTCCGTGAGCGCTTCCGGCGCGAGGCCCAGTCCGTGGCCAAGCTCACGCACACGAACATCGTGTCGGTCTTCGACACCGGCGAGGACGACCTTGGCGGGTCGACCATGCCGTACATCGTCATGGAGTACGTGGAGGGCAAGCCCCTCGGCTCCGTCCTGGACGCCGCGATCCGCCGGCAGGGCGCGATGCCCACCGACCAGGCGTTGAAGATCACCGCCGATGTGCTCGCGGCCCTGGAGATCAGCCACGAGATGGGCCTGGTCCACCGCGACATCAAACCCGGCAACGTGATGATGACGAAGCGGAACGTCGTCAAGGTCATGGACTTCGGCATCGCCCGCGCCATGCAGTCCGGCGTCACCTCCATGACGCAGACCGGCATGGTCGTCGGCACCCCGCAGTACCTCTCGCCCGAGCAGGCCCTCGGCCGCGGCGTCGACGCCCGCTCCGACCTGTACTCGGTCGGCATCATGCTGTTCCAGCTCGTGACCGGCCGCCTGCCCTTCGAGGCGGACTCGCCGCTCGCCATCGCGTACGCGCACGTCCAGGAGGAGCCGGTCGCCCCGTCCTCCGTCAACCGCTCGCTGCCCCCGGCCGTGGACGCCCTGGTCGCCCGCGCGCTCAAGAAGAACCCGAACGAGCGCTTCCCGACCGCCGAGGCCATGCGGGACGAGTGCCTGCGCGTCGCCCAGTCCTTCCACGCGGCGGCCCCCAGCATCGTCCCGGGCGCGCAGACCGCGAGCGGCGCGGGCGTCGGCTCCGCCGTCTTCCCGCCGGTCGACGCGGCGAACCCGCAGGCGCAGGGCAGCGTCCAGACGCCGTACCAGCCGGGCCCCGGCCCCTACGGCCCCGCGACCCCGGCAGCCCCCACCCCGCAGCCCGGGTACGGCTATCCGCAGCAGGGCTTCCCGACCCCCGCGCCCACCAACGCCTACGCCCCGGCGCCGCACGCGGCCCAGACCCCGCCTCCGTACACCCTCTCCCCGCAGCCCGCCACGGCGGCGCCGACCGGCGGCCGGGGCGGATCGGGCGGCTCGGGCGGCGGCAAGCGGACCATGCCGGTCGTCATCGGCTCGATCGTCGTCGCCCTGCTCGCCATCGGCGGCGTGATCACCGCCATCTCCCTGAACGGCGACGACGGCGACGGCGGTGGCTCCAAGGAGACGAAGAAGCCGGTGGCCGGGCACCGCGGCCCGGACCGCACGAAGACCGTCGAGAAGACGGAGTGCACGGAGCCGGACACGGCGTACAACGACCCGAAGAAGATCAAGCTGCCCGACTTCACCTACCAGGACTGGCGGTCGGTCCTCTCCTGCCTCCAGGCGGCCGGGTGGAACTACGACAAGCAGAAGGTCGACGAGAACACGTACGGCGAGGACACCGTCATGGGGCAGATCCCCAAGGCGGGCTCCGACGTCGACCCCAAGAACGTGGAGATCACCTTCCAGATCTCCACGGGCAACCCCTCGTAGCGCCCCCGCCGCCTCCTCACGCCACCGTGCGCGGCCGGTCCGGAAGTTTCTTCCGCGCACCGGTCACATTCCCCGCTCCCGCTCCGTCAGTGAAGTGACAAGCCAAGCGGCGCACGAAGCGGCACAGAGGAGACCAGCCATGCAGGCTCGCATGAAGAACCCGGCCTTCGTCCTTCCCGACAGCCTCAAGGGCATCGGCACCCTCATGAAGGCCATCGGCGAGAGCGGACTTCCGCAGGAACTCCAGGAGATCGTCGGCCTGCGCGCCAGCCAGATCAACGGGTGCAGCGCCTGCGTCCACAGCCACACGGCGAACCTGGTCAAGGCCGGGACGAGCACCGAGCGGCTCGCCGCGGTGACCGCCTGGCGCGAGGCGCCGTTCTTCACGGACGCCGAGCGCGCCGCCCTGGCCCTCACGGAGTCCGTGACCCGGCTCGCGGACCGCTCCGCGCAGGCCGTGTCCGACGACCTCTGGGACGAGGCCGCCGACCACTTCGACGAGCGGGAGCTGTCCGCCCTGATCCTGGTCATCGGCGTGACCAACATGTTCAACCGGATCAACGCCACGATCCAGGAGCCCGCGGGCACGACGTGGGGCTGAGCCCCGGCCCCGGGACACGGACAGAGGGGCCCGGTACGCGGGATGCGTACCGAGCCCCTTCGTACAGTGCGTACAGCGCGGAGACCAGAGGTACGGGCCTCCGCTGCGGCCGCGGAGACTAGAGGTACGGGCCTCCGCTGCGGCCCGCCACGCCGCCGCCCTCCTCGTCGTCCTCGTGGCCGCCCACGCCCGGCGGCAGCGCGCGGCGCATCTGCTCCAACTGGGCCCGCGCGGCCATCTGCTGGGCGAACAGTGTCGTCTGGATCCCGTGGAACAGGCCCTCCAGCCAGCCCACCAACTGGGCCTGCGCGATGCGCAGCTCCGCGTCGCTCGGCGTCGTCTCGTTCGTGAACGGCAGCGACAGGCGCTCCAGTTCCTCCACCAGCTCGGGCGCGAGGCCGTCCTCCAGCTCCTTCACCGAGCTGGCGTGGATCTCCTTCAGGCGCACCCGGCTCGCCTCGTCCAGAGGTGCCGCGCGCACTTCCTCCAGCAGCTGCTTGATCATGCTGCCGATCCGCATGACCTTCGCGGGTTGTTCGACCATGTCCGTCACCGGGACCTCGCGGGCGTCGTCGTCGCCTCCGCCGCCGAGCGCCATGCCGTCCTGGCCGACAACCAGGACCTGGGGGTTCTCCGGCGACCTTTCGTTCCTCGGCATCTCCATGCCGCCATTCTCTCGTACCCATTGCTCACACATCCGTGGTGCCCCCGTTCGCCACTGATCCACCGTGTACGAGGGGACGTGATGGGGCCGTACGGCGTCATCCCCGGCGCAGCCGCAGCCCCAGGAACCCGAGGCCCAGGCCGATCAGGACCAGGCCCGCGCCGAGCGGCAGGACGCGCAGGCCGGGGAAGGGCGGGCCCGTCGCCGTACGCCGGGCGGCGGGCTCGGCGACGTCGGCGGCGGCGGTCGCGGAAGGCGGCGGTGTCGGCTCGGCGCGCCGCTCACGGGCCGCCGGGGGCGGCAGCGCGTACCAGGCCCGCGGATCGGGCACGACGAACGGCTCCGCGCGGCCCGGCCGGGCCCTGCCCTCACCCGCACGGCTCCCGGCGAGCGCCGCCTCGTCGTAGTACGCGGCCGAGGGAGCGGGCGACGGATCCGCCGCGTGCCCCGGGTGCGGGGCCCACAGCACCACCGCGCACAGCACCACCGGTAGGGCCACGCGCGGCGCGCGGCACAGCCATGACGTCACCGCACGACTCCCTCCCGCTGCCGGTCGCCAAGATCGCGGGCGTGAGGCCAGCGTCACACGGCAGGCGCCATCCGGCATCTCGGAGCCGCAGGCCCCCCGCCCCGGCGCCTACCGCGTGAGCAGCACCTTCCCGATGTGCCCGCTCGACTCCAGAACCTGATGCGCGGCCCCCGCGTCCCGCATCGGCAGCGTCCGGTCCACCACGGCCCGCACCTGGCCCGCCCCGATCAACGGCCACACGTGCTCCCGCACCGCCGCGACGATCGAGGCCTTCTCCGCGACCGGCCGGGCCCGCAGCGAGGTCGCGGTGACGGCGGCGCGCTTGCGCAGCAGCGTGGCGATGTTCAGCTCGCCCTTGACGCCGCCCTGCATGCCGATGATCGCGAGGCGGCCGCTGACCGCGAGGGAGTTCACGTTCCGCTCCAGGTACTTGGCGCCCATGATGTCCAGGATCACGTCCGCGCCCGCCCCGCCCGTGGCCCGCCGGATCTCCTCGGCGAAGTCCTGTTCGCGGTAGTCGATGAGGATGTCCGCGCCCAGGTCGCCGCAGAACGCCAGCTTCTCCTTGCTGCCCGCCGTCACCGCCACGCGCGCGCCGACGGCCTTCGCGAGCTGGATCGCCATGGTGCCGATGCCGCTGGCGCCGCCGTGCACGAGGAGCGTCTCGCCGGGGCGCAGATGGGCCACCATGAACACGTTCGACCAGACCGTGGCCGTGACCTCCGGCAGCGCGGCGGCCGTGACGAGGTCGACGCCCTCGGGCACCGGCAGGACCTGCCCCGCGGGCACGGCGACCTTCTCCGCGTAGCCGCCGCCCGCGAGCAGCGCGCACACCTCGTCGCCCACCGACCAGCCCGCGACGCCGGGGCCGAGCGCGGCGATCCGCCCGGAGCACTCCAGGCCCGGGTACGGGGACGCGCCGGGCGGCGGGTCGTAGAAGCCCTGCCGTTGCAGCAGGTCGGCACGGTTCACGGCACTGGCGGCCACATCGATGAGGACTTCGCCCTCACCGGGTACGGGATCGGGGACCTCGGCCCACTGGAGCACCTCGGGCCCACCGGATTCGGGGATCGTGATCGCATACATGCGGGCGAGGCTACTCCCGCGACGCCGGCGGGGGGCTCCCCGGCGGGCGGAGTGGGGCGGGCCCGGGCCTTCCCGGCCGGGGGCCAGCCCGGCGGGCTCGGGGGGCCTTCCCGGCGGGGGCCCCGGACGGCGGGGCGCGGGCCTCTCCGGCGAGGGCCCCCGGACGGCGGGGCGGGGCCCCGGGGTCACCGAGGAGGCGGGGGCAGGTGGCAGGGTCTCTCGGGGGCCGCGCACGTGGGGCGGGCCCGCGCTCCGCCCCCCGGGCGGCCGGGCACCCGGCAGGGCGCACGCTCCGCCTCCCGCCGGGCCGGGTCCAGGGCCGCCCCGCGCGGGCCTCCTCAGTCCAGGGGCCGCCCCGGCCGCCGCACCTCCGTCGCCGGCGGCTCCGGAGCCGGGGAGGCCCGGACGATCGTGATCAGCCGGTCCGTCAACTGGAGTTCACCGATCGCGGGATCGTCGTACGCGAGCAGCCTGTGCCCGCGTACGACGCTGACGACGAGGTCCTTCATCTCGCGCACCCCGCGCCCCACCTCTGCCTTTATCACCGGCCGCTCGACCAGGTCGAGCCCGCTGCCCTGCTGGATCAGGTCCTCCATGACCACGCCCGCGCTCGGGCTGAGCACCGAGAGGCCGAGCAGCCGTCCGGCCGCGCTGGCGCTGGTGATGACGGCGTCGGCACCGGACTGCCGCAGCAGCGGCGCGTTCTCCTCCTCGCGCACCGCCGCCACGATCTTCGCCTGCCGGTTGAGCTGCCGGGCGGTGAGCGTGACCAGGACGGCCGTGTCGTCGCGCTGGGTCGCCACGATGATCCGGCGGGCCTTCTGCACCTCCGCCCGCAGCAGCACATCGCTGCGCGTCGCGTCGCCGACGACTCCCGCGTAGCCCTCCGCCGTGGCCGCGTCCACGACCTTCGAGCTGGGGTCGACGATCACGACCTGCTCGGGCTTGAGTCCCGTCGCCTGCACGGTCTGGATCGCGGAACGACCCTTGGTGCCGAAGCCGACGACGACGGTGTGGTCACGCAAGTTGGACCTCCAGCGGGAAAGCCGCCATTCCTCACGGGTGCGTTCCGTCAGCACTTCCAGCGTGGTGCCGACGAGGATGATCAGGAAGAGCACGCGCAGGGGCGTGATCAGGAAGATGTTCGCCATCCGCGCGCTGTCGCTGTGCGGGACGATGTCGCCGTACCCGGTGGTGGAGAGCGTCACGGTGGCGTAGTACGAGGCGTCGAGGAAGTCGATCGTCCCGTTCGCGTTGTCGTGGTAGCCGTCGCGGTCGACGTACACGATGAAGATGGTCAACGCCAGCACGAACAACGCCATCAACAGGCGTTTGCCGACCTGGCGCAGGGGCCGTTCGACGACCCGTCGGGGGAGTTTGACGCGGTGCGTGACGAGGTGTTCGTCGGCTTGGCGCGCGATCGCGTCATGGCCGGGCAGTTTCACGTGAAACACACCTCGCTGAAGGGGCCTTGAGGGCCGTCGGACCCCAACCCGCCGACGGATGCGCCCGGTTCGGTCCAGGGCAGATCGAGGACCGTCACCTCTTGCTGACGCCGCGCCCCACCCGGCGGCACCACCGCGAGCCCGTCGGCCACGGCGATGCCCCGCAGCATCGCGGGGCCGTTGTAGTGCAGCGGCACCGCGTACTCGGCACGCAGGACGACCGGCACGAGACGCGTGTCGTACGGATGCCCGTGTACGTCCTCACGCAGCGGCGCGGTGTACGGCTCGACGGCGGGGCGGCCCGCGAGGCCGCGCAGCAGCGGCTCGGCGAGCGTGAGCAGGCCGGAGACGGCGGCCAGGGGGTTGCCGGGGAGGCCTACGAGGTGGCGGGTGGGGGGCTTGGGGGGTGTGGTGGGGGGTGCCTGCGGGGCTCGCCCGGGGGCTGTCTCGGGGGCTCCCCCGGGAGCTTCCCCGGGGACTGTCTCGGGGGCTGTCTCGGGCAGGCGGGCGAGGAGCATGGGGTGGCCGGGGCGTACCGCGACCCCGTCGACGAGCAGCTCGGCGCCGAGACGGCGGAGCGCGGGGTGGACGTGGTCGACGGGCCCGGACGCCGTACCACCGGTCGTCACGATCACATCCGCCGTGGACCTGGCCAGGGCCTCGTACAGGGTTTCCGCGTCGTCACCGAGGCGGCGCACGGCGGTCACGTCCGCGCCGAGCGCGCGCAGCCAGGGCGGCAGCATCGGACCGAGCGCGTCCCGGATACGGCCTTCCTGGGGCAGCCCTTCGGTGAGCAACTCGTCACCCAGGATGAGGATTTCCGCACGCGGGCGGGGGGCGGCGGGCAGCGCGTCGTACCCGGCCGCGGCGGCGAGGCCGAGCACGGCGGGCGTCACCAGGGCGCCGGGCGGCAGGAGTTGGTCACCCGTGCGGCACTCCTGGGCACGCGGCCGGATGTCCTGGCCCGGCACGACCTCACGCTGGGCGTGCAGCTTGTTCTTGTCGTCCACGCGCGCGTGCTCGCTGCGGATGACGGCCGTGGTGTCCCCCGGGATACGGGCGCCGGTGGCGATCCGCACCGCCTCCCCGTCGCCGAGCGGCTCGGCCCGCTCCTGCCCGGCCAGGATGCCGTCCGCGAGGACCGCCCAGGGCCCGGGACCGGCCACGGCCCAGCCGTCCATCGCCGAGGTGTCGAAGGAGGGCAGGTCGGTGAGGGCGGTCAGGGGCGAGACGAGGACACGGCCCAGGGCCTCGGCCAACGGCGTCGGCACCGCGTCAGCGGACACCGGCACCCCGGCCTTGCGGGACACCACGCGGGCTTCGGACCAAGGCGTGGCCCGGGGGCGGCCTCGGTCGCCGCCGGGCACCGCTTGGGCGGGGGGTGCGGCGGGCTCGGCTCCGGGGGGAGGAGGGCCTACGGGGGCGGGGCTGGGGCCGGGCTGGGAGCCAGGGGTGGGGCCGGATTCGGCGCCGGAGCTGGAGGCGGGCGGGTCGCTGGCGGGCCCGGAGGCAGGGGCCGCGCTCCCGGGGGCGGGCAGGGGCGATTCGCCCGGGGGGCCGGGCGCGGGCGGCACGCCCGGGGAGCCCGGCGCGGGCCGCGCGCCCGCAGCCCGGGAAGCCGCTCGGTCCTCGTTCACCAGGGCCAGCGCTTCGTCCAGTTCGGCGTCGGCCGATTGGCTCCCGCTCATCGGGCGCCGGGATTCTCGTCGGCCGGGGCGTTGCGCGGGGCGCCGGAGGGAGCGGCCGGAGCCGCACCGGCGGAGGTGCCGGAAGACGCGTCCGGAGCCGCACCGGCGGAGGTAGCGGAAGACGCGTCCGGAGCCGCACCAGCGGAGGTAGCGGAAGACGCGTCCGGAGCCGCACCAGCGGAGGTAGCGGAAGACGCGTCCCGTGCCGCACCGGCGGGGGTGTCAGGAGCAGGGGCCGGTGCCGCACCGGCGGGGGCGCCGGCAGCAGGGCCCGGTGCCCCAGCGGCGGGGGCGCCGGGCCCAGGCCTTGGGGTCCCGCCCCCGGCGGGGGCCTCCGCTTCCTCCGCCCAGCGGGCGGCGAGCGCCGCCGCCTTGCGGGCCGCCTCCGCGACGGCCTGCGGCCCGCCGCTCGCCCCGGCGAGCCCCGCCGCGTACCCGACCAGGAAGGTGGTCAGCGGCGCGGCCGGCCGGGCCACCCCGTGGGCGGCGTCGCGGGCGAGGTCGAGGAGGGCGCTGGTGTCGACGTCGAGGTCGATGCCCAGTTCGTCCTTGACTGCGGAAATCCATTCATCCAAAACCACGTGCCCATGCTCCCTGATTCGCGCGCGAGCGGCGGCGATGTCGTCCCAGGTGTCGCAGTCGAACGCGGCCAGCGGCTCCGCGATCCGGGCCAGGCCGAGGCGCTCCGTGAGCAGCCGCAGCGGCAGGCCGGCGAGCCCGGGCGCGGCGCCCGCGCGGCGGGGCTCCTCTGCCGCGAGCAGCGCGAGTTCCCTGCGCAGGACCGCGCCGCGGTACACGGCGACGAGTGGCTGGTCACGGCCGTCGGGGTCGGTGAGCAGCGCACCGTCCGCCGAGCCCACCGCGGTGACGAGGCCGCGTACCGTCTCCTCGCGCAGGAACGGCAGGTCGGCGGAGAGCACCACGACCAGCTCGGCCGCGGTGTGGCGAAGCCCTGCGTCGAGCGCGGCCAGGGGCCCGCCGCCCGCGGGCTCCTCGCGGGCCCACACCACGGGCCGCACGGTGGGCCGGGGCGCCGCGACGACGACGGTCGTCGACGCGCCGGAGCAGGCGGCGAGGACACGGTCGAGCAGCTTCCTGCCGCCGACGCGCACGCCGGGCTTGTCCGCGCCGCCGAGCCGCGCCGCGCGGCCTCCGGCGAGCACGACGGCGTCGAACGCCACCGCGCCGGGGGCCGTATCCGAGGTCATCTTCCGAGTATGGGCGCACGAGATGTCAACGCCACCCCCTACGGGTGCCCCTCAGGTCTCATGTTCCTCACAGGCGTACGCACCCGGCGGGTGAGGGCGCCACCCGGTGAGGCCCCCGAAGGCAGGCTTCACCGGGGGACCTGGTCACACCTTGCGCAGCAGCACCGCCGGCTGCTCGACGCAGTCCGCCACGAACCGCAGGAAGCCGCCCGCCGTGCCGCCGTCGCACACCCGGTGGTCGAAGGTCAGCGACAGCTGGACGACCTGCCGCACCGCCAACTCCCCCTGGTGCACCCACGGCTTGGGCACGATCCGGCCGACGCCGAGCATGGCCGCCTCGGGGTGGTTGATGATCGGCGTGGACCCGTCGACGCCGAACACGCCGTAGTTGTTCAACGTGAACGTGGACCCCGTCAGTTCCCCGGGCGTGAGCGTCCCGGCCCGGCCCGCCTCCGAGAGGCGTGCCAGCTCGGCGCTCAGCGACTCCGTGTCCCGAGCGTGCGCGTCCCGTACGACGGGTACGACGAGCCCCCGCTCGGTCTGCGCGGCGAAGCCGAGGTGGACCTCGGCGAGCTGTACGACCTCACGCGCCTCCATGTCGACCGTGGAGTTGAGTTCCGGATAACGGGCGAGGGCCGCCGTGCAGATCCGGGCGAGCAGCGCGAGCAGGGAGACCTTCGGCCCGCCCGCCGCGTTCATCGCCGCGCGCGCGTGCATCAGCTCCGTCGCGTCCGCGTCGACCCACGTGGTGGCGTCCGGTATCTCCCGGCGGCTGCGGGACAGCTTGTCGGCCGCGGCCCCGCGCACGCCACGCAGCGGGACGCGCGTACCGGACGCGGTGGCGCGGCCCGCGGCGGCCCGGCCCGGGGCGGCGGCGCCCGTGGCGGGCGTGCCTTCCCGGGTGCTGCCGAAGGTGGCGCCGACACCCGTCACCGTGGTGCGCGCGGCGGCGGAGGCGGGGGCGGGGCCCGCGAGCGGCGCGGCCGTGACCGCCGACGCCCGCATGACGTCCTCCACGTCGGCTCGCAGGATCAGCCCGTCCGGGCCGGAGCCCGCCAACTCCCGCAGGTCCACGCCGTTCTCCCGCGCCAGCTTGCGGACGAGCGGCGAGATCACGGGCACGGGCCCTTCCTCGTCCATGGGGGCCCGCTCGGCGCCAGGGGCCCGGCCGGACCCTGCCCCGGGCTCCACGGGGGCCTCCGCGCGGGCGGCCGGGGACGCGGCCGCCACGCCGCGCGCGGGGCGTATCCGCCGCCGCCTGGCGGGGGCCGCTCCTGTGCCGTAGCCGACGAGGACGTTCCCCGACGTCTCGTCCGCCGGGGCGGGGGCGCCGTCCGCCGCGGTGAGGGCGTCGTCCACGGCTTTGCCCCGGGTCGGCGCGCCCACCGCCGGGCTGCCCACCGCGACCGTCAGCAGGGGTGCCCCCACCGGCAGCTCGGTGCCCTCCTCGCCGAAGCGGGCGGTGACCACGCCCGCGTACGGGCACGGGACCTCGACCATCGCCTTGGCCGTCTCGACCTCGACGACCAGCTGGTCCACTTCGACCACGTCGCCGACCTGCACGAGCCAGCGGGTGATCTCCGCCTCGGTGAGCCCCTCACCGAGGTCGGGCAGCTTGAACTCCAGGACCTGGGCCATCAGCTCTCCGCCTCCCACTGCAACCGCGCCACGGCGTCCAGGATGCGGTCGACGCCCGGCAGGTGGTGCCGCTCCAGCATCGGCGGCGGGTAGGGGATGTCGAAGCCCGCGACCCGCAGCACCGGCGCCTCCAGGTGGTGGAAGCAGCGCTCGGTGATCCGCGCGGCGATCTCCCCGCCGGGCCCCCCGAAGCTGGTCGCCTCGTGCACCACGACCGCGCGCCCGGTGCGCCGCACGGACGCGGCCACCGTCTCGTCGTCGAACGGCACCAGCGAGCGCAGGTCGACGACTTCGAGGTCCCAGCCCTCCGCGTGCGCCGCCTCCGCCGCCTCCAGACAGACCGGCACGGACGGGCCGTACGTGATCAGAGAGGCGCTGCGCCCGGTGCGTCGCACCACGGCCCTGCCGATCGGCTCGACCGTCTGCGGGGTGTCGGGATTCCACTCGGCCTTCGACCAGTACAGGCGCTTGGGCTCCAGGAAGACCACGGGGTCGTCGGAGGCGATGGCGGCACGCAGCAGGCCGTAGGCGTCGGCGACCGTGGCGGGCGTGACGACATGGAGCCCCGGCGTCGCCATGTAGTACGCCTCGGAGGAGTCGCTGTGGTGCTCGACGCCGCCGATCCCGCCGCCGTACGGCACCCGGATCGTGAGCGGCATGGGCAGCGTCCCCTTGGTGCGGTTGCGCATCCGCGCCACATGCGAGATCAGCTGCTCGAAGGCGGGGTAGGCGAACGCGTCGAACTGCATCTCCACGACGGGCCGCAGGCCGTACATCGCCATGCCGACCGCTGTCCCCAGGATGCCCGCCTCGGCCAGCGGCGTGTCCGTACAGCGGTCGTCGCCGAACTCCGCGGCGAGCCCGTCGGTGACACGGAAGACGCCGCCGAGCGTGCCGACGTCCTCGCCCATGACGTGCACGGTGGGGTCCTCGGCGAGCGCGTCGCGCAGCGCGCGGCCGAGCGCCTGCCCCATGGTGGCCGGTTTCACGGCGACAGTGGCAGTGGTCATCGGGCTGCTCCGTCCGACTCGGTCTCGGCCTCCAGCTCGGCCCGCAGCTGGGCGGCCTGCTCGCGTAGTTGGGAGGTCTGCTCGGCGTACACGTGGGTGAACAGGTCCATCGGGTCGAGCTGGGGGTCCTGGTTCATCCGTTCCCTCAGGTCCGCCGCCATCGCCTCGGCGTCCTGTCGCACCGTGGCGGCGCGCTCTTCGTCGAGCAGCCCGCGCGCGGTCAGCTCGCGCTCCATGAGCAGGACCGGGTCGTGGTCGCGCCAGGCCTGGACCTCGTCGTCCTCGCGGTAGCGCGTGGCGTCGTCCGCGTTGGTGTGCGCCTCCATGCGGTACGTCACGGCTTCCACGAGGGTGGGGCCGCCGCCGTCGCGCGCGTGCCGCACGGCCTCGCTGAGCACCTGGTGCACCGCGAGGGCGTCGTTCCCGTCGACCAGGCGGCCCGGCATGCCGTAGCCGACTGCCTTGTGCGCGAGGGAGGGCGCGGCCGTCTGCTTGGCGAGCGGTACGGAGATCGCGAAGCCGTTGTTCTGCACGAGGAAGACCACCGGGGCCTGCCACACGGCGGCGAAGTTCAGCGCCTCGTGGAAGTCGCCCTCGCTGGTGCCGCCGTCGCCGACCATGGCGAGCGCGACCACGTCGTCGCCCTTGAGGCGGGCGGCGTGGGCGAGGCCCACGGCGTGCGGCAGCTGGGTGGCAAGCGGCGTGCACAGGGGCGCTATCCGGTGCTCACGCGGGTCGTACCCGGTGTGCCAGTCGCCGCGCAGGAGCGTCAAGGCGTGCACCGGGTCGAGGCCGCGCGCGACGGCCGCGAGGGTGTCCCGATAGCTGGGGAAGAGCCAGTCACGCTCCTCCAGGGCGAGCGCGGCAGCGACCTCGCAGGCCTCCTGGCCGGTGCTGGAGGGGTACACCGCGAGCCTGCCCTGCTTGGTGAGGGCCGTCGCCTGCGTGTTGTACCGCCGTCCGCGCACCAGCTCGGCGTGGAGGCGCAGCAGCAGCCGCGCGTCGGCCTCGGCCGCGGCCTCGGTGCCGAGCACCCGATACGGCGCCGCGTCGGGCAGCAGCGGCTCAGGGTCGGTCCTGAGCTGCCATGCGGGGGGCGGGGCAGGTCGATAGGCGCCCCGCTGCTCCATGACCGTCATGACGGCACCTCCTGGGGGGATGCTGAGGGAAGCGGTCTCCTCGTGGGAGCTGCAAAAGAGGCGCGGCGATGTGATGCGCCTCACCTACCGATTGTTCGGTCGTTGGCACATTTTGGCTACAGGCACCTCCAGGCTGTGGACAAACGGTTCTGCACAGCCTGGGATGGACGCATTACGTCCATGGTAAGGAGGCGGGGGGACATGGCAGCTGAACGAATGGCCGACAGGCAGGACGGTGGCCCTCCGGAACCACCGCCCCGCCCGCTGGACGCCATCGACCGCGACATCCTCCAGATCCTGCACACGGACGGTCGCGCCTCGATACGTTCCGTGGCGGAGCGCGTCCACGTGTCGCGGGCGAACGCCTACGCGCGCATCAACCGGCTCATCGAGGACCGCGTCATCCGCGGCTTCGGCGCCCGGATCAACTACGAACGGGCAGGCCAGGGCGCTTCCGCGTATATCACCCTGAAGATCGTCCAGAACACCTGGCGCACGGTCCGCGACCAGCTGCGCACGCTGCCGGGGGCGTCCCACATCGCCTTGGTGAGCGGCGACTTCGACGTACTGCTCCTCGTGCACACACCCGACACGCGCGCACTGCGCGAGCTGGTCCTCACCCGTCTTCAGGCCATCCCCGAAGTCCTCAGCACGCGCACGCTCCTGGTCTTCGAGGAGGACGACCTGGAGACGCAGGACTGAGGCGCGGACCGCTCCCGCCCGGCGGTACACCGACGGATTCAGCCGTCGGCGTACCGCCGGCCGTCAGCCGTCCGTCCGCAGCCCCGCGAACGCCAACTGCACGACCGCGTCGGCGATTTCCGCGCCGTCGGCCGCGCCGCGGCTGTCCGGTCGGTACCACTCCACGATGGAATTGATCATTCCGAAGAGCAGCCTGGTGGCCAGGCGCAGCTCGACGTCGGAGCGCAGGTCTCCGTCCGCCGCGGCCTCCTTGAGGAGCGCCGCGACCTGGTGGTCGAAGTCCCTGCGCCGCTCCATCGCCCACCGCTCGGTGTCGGTGTTGCCGCGCACACGCAGCAGCAGCGTCACATAGGGCAGCTCGGCCACAAGGACCTCGACCGTGCGGCGCGTGACGTACTCCAGGCGGTCCACCGCCCTGCCCACGCGCGCGTGCTCCTCTCCGAGGACGGCGAAGAGCCCGTCGAGCGCCCGGTTCACCGCGCGCCGCAACAGCTCCTCCTTGCCCGCGACGTGGTGGTAGATCGACGACTTGGAGATGCCGGCCGCCTTGGAGAGGTGCTCCATGGACGTGCCGTCGTAACCGCGTTCGTTGAAGACCCGCACGGCGACCTCGAGCAGGGTCTGCGGGGTGTAGGTGTCGCGCCTCGCCGTGGTCATCCGTTCTCCTCCTGAGCGGCCGCGCGGCGCAGCCCCGCAGAGGGGGCGTAGCGCCCCGAGGGGTACTCGCTGTGCACGTCGTCGAGGAACTCGGCCACCCAGGAGAGGCCGAGTGAGGCTCCCCAGGAGAGCGGTCCGCGCGGGTAGTTGACGCCCAGACGCATGGCGGTGTCGACGTCGTCCGCGTCGGCCACCTCACGCGCGACGGCGTCGTGCGCGAAGTCGACGAGCATCGCGACCGTGCGGGCCACGATCATGCCCGGGGTGGCGCGGATGACGCTGACCTTCTTGCCGAGCGCCTGGAAGAGGCCCACGGCCTCGCTGAGGTCCTGGTCACTGACGCGCACATCACGGGCGAGCGCGATCCGGGTGGCGCTCGCGTAGTCCAGGGCCAGGTCGAACTCGATCGTGGGCTCCGCCATGGCGTGCACGGAGGTGCCGGAGACGAGGGCGAGGCGCGCCCCGCCGGGCAGCTCGATCCAGCCCGGGTACGGCGCGCTCGCGGACTCCTCGCGGTCCAGGCGGATGCCCGCGGCCTCGATGAGCCCGACCAGAGCCGCGGCCTGGAACAGCTCGCCGCGCAGGGTGACGGACGCCGGCGCGTCGGTGGGCTCGGCGGTGTGCGGCTCGGCGCGCCGCACGTCGTCGCCGTACGCGTACCAGCCCTGCCCCGACTTGCGCCCCAGGCGGCGCGACTCGACGAGGCGGCGCTGGGCGAGGGACGGGGTGAACTTGGGGTCCTGGAAGAACGACTCCCACACCGAGCGCGTGACGGCCTCGTTCACGTCCTGGCCGATGAGGTCCGTCAGCTCGAAGGGGCCCATCTTGAAGCCGCCGCACTCGCGCAGCACGGCGTCGATCGTCGCCGGATCGGCGACCCGCTCCTCGTACGCGCGCAGCGCCTCGGCGTAGTAGGGCCGCGCGACGCGGTTGACGATGAACCCGGGGGTGTCGGCGCAGCGCACCGGGGTCTTGCCCCAGGCCTTCGCCGTGGCGTACGCGCGCGTGGCGGCCGACTCCTCGGTCGCGAAGCCGCTGACGACCTCGACGAGGGGCAACAGCGGCGCCGGGTTGAAGAAGTGCAGGCCCACGAAGCGGCCGGGCCTGGTCAGCGCGCCCGCGATGGCGGTCACGGACAGGGACGAGGTGTTAGTGGCGAGCAGACAGTCCTCGGAGACGACGCCTTCAAGGTCCTGGAACAGCTGCTGTTTGACGTCCAGTTGCTCCAGGACAGCCTCGACCACGAGCCCGCACCCGGCCAGCTCGGCCAGGCCGTCGACCGCCTGGAGGCGGCCGGCGGCGGCCGTGCGGGCGTCCGCGTCGAGCCGGCCCTTCTCCACGAGCCGGTCCAGGCGGGCGGTGATCGCCTCGACCGCCGTCTTCGCGAAGCCGGGCGCGGCGTCGTACAGCCGCACCGGGTGTCCCGCCACCAGGGCGACCTGGGCTATGCCCTGGCCCATGGTGCCGGTGCCGACCACGGCGACCGGGCTGCTGAGATCGAGTGCTGTCATGCTCGCGATCCTCCCGCACAAGGGTCTTGGCCAGGGGTTCGGGGTGGGCGGGGGAGGTTTTCCACAGCTTTGGCAGACCCTCTTGTCCCGACCGATCGTTCGGTTACTCTAGCTCTGTCCAGCTGTTCCTGCCCACCGTCCCTGCCCAGCTCGCCAGCTCGAAGGAGAGCTGACTCGACGAGGAGTTGGTCCCTCATGGCCGCCGAAGTCACCGCGCACCAGCTGATCGCCAAGCACCGGCCCACGCTCGACCAGGCCCTCGAGGCCATCAGCACGCGCGCGTACTGGTCGCCGCACCCCGAGCACCCCAAGGCCTATGGGGAGGACGGCAGCCTGAGCCTGCCGGAAGGCAAGTCCGCCTTCGAGTCCCTCCTGCACGGCCGCTTCGACCTCGACCAGCCCGGCACGGACGACTGGACGGGCGCGGAAGTCTCCCCCTTCGGCCCCGAGTTGGGCATCACGTATCCGCACCCGGACGTGGACACGCTGCTCCCCGCGATGCGCGCGGGCCTGCGCGCCTGGCGCGACGCGGGCGCCGAGACGCGCGCGGCGGTCTGCCTGGAGATCCTGTCCCGCATCAGCGCCCGCACGCACGAGTTCGCGCACGCGGTCATGCACACCAGCGGCCAGGCCTTCATGATGGCGTTCCAGGCGGGCGGCCCGCACGCCCAGGACCGCGGCCTGGAGGCGGTGGCGTATGCGTATGCCGAGCAGTCCCGCACCCCCGGCACCGCCGAGTGGCACAAGCCGCAGGGCAAGCGCGACCCCCTGGTCCTCGCCAAGCGCTTCACCCCGGTGGGCCGCGGCATCGCCCTCCTCATCGGCTGCAACACGTTCCCGACGTGGAATGGCTACCCCGGCTTCTTCGCCTCCCTCGCCACGGGCAACGCGGTCCTGGTCAAGCCCCACCCGCGCGCGGTCCTTCCGCTCGCTTTGACCGTGCGGATCGCCCGCGAGGTCCTCACCGAGGCGGGCTTCGACCCGAACCTGGCCGCGCTCGCCGCCGAGCGCCCCGGCGAAGGCATCGCCAAGACCCTCGCCGTCCGCCCCGAAATCAAGATCATCGACTACACGGGCTCCACCACCTTCGGCGACTGGCTGGAGACCCACGCCCGCCAGGCCCAGGTCTACACGGAAAAGGCCGGGGTCAACACGGTCGTCATCGACTCGACCGACAACTACAAGGGCATGCTGGCGAACCTCGCCTTCTCCCTGTCGCTGTACAGCGGCCAGATGTGCACCACCCCGCAGAACCTCCTCATCCCGCGCGAGGGCATCTCCACGGACGCGGGCCCCAAGTCGTACGACGAGGTGGTCACGGACCTCGCCGCCTCGGTCAGCGGCCTCCTGGGCGACGACGCCCGGGCCAACGGCATCCTGGGCGCCCTGGTCAACCCGGACGTGAAGGCCCGCCTGGACGCCGCGCCCGGCATCGGCGAAGTCGCCCTGCCCTCGCGGGAGGTCGCCAACCCGGAGTTCCCGGACGCCGTGGTGCGCACCCCGGTGATCGTGAAGCTGGACGGCGCGAAGCCGGACGCCGAGGCCGCGTATCTGAGCGAGTGCTTCGGCCCGGTGTCGTTCGCCGTCGCCGTGGACTCCGCGGCGGACGCCGTGGACCTGCTGCGGCGCACGGTGCGCGACAAGGGCGCCATGACGGTCGGCGCGTACACCACGTCGGACGACGTCACCTCCGCCGTGGAGGAGGCCTGCCTGGAGGAGAGCGCCCAGCTGTCGCTGAACCTGACCGGCGGGGTCTATGTGAACCAGACCGCGGCGTTCTCGGACTTCCACGGCTCCGGCGGCAACCCGGCGGCGAACGCTGCGCTGTGCGACAGCGCCTTCGTGGCCAACCGCTTCCGAGTGGTGGAGATCCGCAAGGAGGCGTGAGCGCGGCCCCGGGCCGGGGAGCGGCCCGACCCCGGGGGCGGAGGCTCAGTCCTGCGCCCCCGGCGGCCCGCCCGCCGGCCCGTGCAGCGACGACCAGTGGAACAGCGTCATGCCGACGCTCGTCGCCAGGTTGTAGCTGGACACCCGCGGCCGCATCGGCAGGGACACCAGGTGCTCGGCTCGGGCACGCAGCTCGGGGGACAGGCCGCTGCGCTCGGACCCGAAGGCGAGGACGGCGTCGTCGGGAAGCTTCAGACCCCGGATGTCCTCGCCCTCGGCGTCGAGCGCGAACACCGGGCCTGCGGGCAGGTCGTCCACGTCCAGGCGCTCCACGGCCGTGGCGAAGTGCAGCCCCGCGCCGCCCCGGACCACGGTGGGGTGCCAGGGGTCGAGCGTGCCGGTCGTCACCACGCCCGTCGCGCCGAAGCCCGCGGCGAGCCGGATCACCGCCCCGGCGTTGCCGAGGTTGCGCGGATCGTCCAGGACGACGACGGGCGCGGTCCTCGGCTGGCGCGCAAGCGCCTCCAGATTGGCGGCACGCGACGGACGGACCGCGAGGGCGGCCACCGCCGTGGGGTGCAGCCGGGGCACCAGCGCACGCAGCGTCGCGTCGTCGGTCTCGGCGAGCAGCGCGTCGAGCGCGTCCGTGACGTCCGGCGCGAGGTCCGCCGCCAGAGCGAGCGCGGCCGCCTTGTCACTGGTCAGCGCCACCGGGACGCGCGCACCGAAGCGCAGCGCGTGCTTCAGCGCGTGAAAGCCGTCCAGCAGCACCGACGCATCGGTGAGCCCGCGCCACGCGCTCACCGCGTCCGCCGTGCCCGGCCCGCCGCCCTCATCCGTACCGCTCATGCACCGAAGCCTACGCGCGCGTGCTCAGCGCCTTCCTGCACGCTCTGACCGCTCTGCGGGCCCGTCTCCGGCCTCGTACGAACCCGGTCGGGACGGGAGCCCCGGGGGAGACGGGACAGCGGCAGACGGGCGGACAGCGCCCCACGCGCGCGTGCCGCCCACGTGCCCAGCCGCCGCAGGAACGGCGTCGGCAGGAACACCGCGTCGGCCGCGATCATCGCGAGCGAGAAGAACGGCAGTCCCAGGACCACCGCGATGGCGGCGTGCTCGCAGATCATCAACGTCAACAGCACGTTCTTGACACGCCGGTTGAGCAACGTGAACGGGAAGGCGACCTGCACCATGACCGTCCCATAGGTGATGATCATGATCATCACGCCGTGCGAGGTCAGCAGGTCGGACAAGGCGGGCCAGGGCGAGAAGTAGTCCAGGTTCAGCGGGTAGTAGACCGCCGTCCCGTCCTGCCAGCGGCTTCCCTGGATCTTGTACCAGCCCGCCGTCGCATAGATCAGACACGCCTCGACCATGATCACGAGCAGGGCCGCGTTGTGCGCGAGGTTGGCCACGACGTCGAGCAGCAGCTGTGGCGCACCGCGCGGCGCGTACCGTCCGGCGGCCCACCACAGGCCCTGGGATGCCCACAGCCCCCAGAAGAGCACCAGCCAGAACCAGCCGAGTTCCCCCATGCCCGTCACGAGGCCCAGCGCGATCCCGAGCACCCACCACAGCACGGGGCCCACCCGGTCCACGCGCTCCGCGCCACCCCCGGGGTCCGTGCCATCGTCCGCACGCGCGGGGGTGTGCCGATCCGCGTCATCGTCCACGCGCGTGTGTGCGCGCAGATCCGCCTCATCGTCCACGCGCACGCGTGAGCGCCGTCGCGCGTCGGCGCGTGAACGCCGTCGCGCGTCCAGGGACCACACCTGTCCGCAGCGCGTGAACACCAAGTAGATCGCCATCAGATGGATGACGTTGTCCCCGCCGTCGCCCATGAAGATGCTGCGGTTCTGCAAGGACAGAACGCCGATCATGAACAGCACGGACATGGTCCGCGTACGCCACCCCACCAGGAGCAGCGCACTGGTGAGCACGGCGAAGCCGTAGACGCACTCGAACCAGAGCTGCGTGTCGGACCACATGAGCACCGTGAACGCGTCGTTCTCGGAGATCAGCCGCCGCGCCATGTCCCAGGCCCACGGGCTGTCGGGCCCGTACAGCTCGTCCCGGTACGGCAGTTCGCGCAGCAGGAACAGCAGCCACGTAGCGGCGAACCCGATACGCACCACCGCGGTCTGGTACGGGCCGAGGGCCTGCGCGGTGACGCGCTGGAGCCCCCGCGCGAGCGGGTCGAGACGCGCCACCAGGCGCCCCTTCGGACGGCTCACCGGGCGCTCCCCTCGGCGGCGACGGCCCGCCTCGCGCGCGCGTCGTCGGCGAGCGGCAGGTCGTCCGCGGTCACCGACCACCACGGCAGCACCCGGAGCACCGGCTTGGCGTCGGTCTTCTCGTCGCTCCACTTCGGTGGCCGTACGCCCGTCGTCCGCGACCGGACCTGCACCTGGTCGATCGCTTCCCCGCGCGCGAGCTGCTCCTTCCGGTCGATGCGCAGCAGCACGATGCGGCGGACGTAGCGCTCGGAGATCTCACCGCGCAGGCCGGTGGCACGATTCTGCGCGTCGTGCGTGGAGACGAAGAAGTCCCAGGCCCGGCGCAGTTCGTTCTGCTGTGTGTGGCTCGGCAGGAGGTTGTGGTCGATGGCCGCTCCGTCCTGCGCCGACAGGTCGTACCAGCCGGTGACCCGACGGCCGCCGTCCGCGGTGCGCAGCTGCGCGCGGGCCTGCACCGCGACGTTCTGTTGCAGCGGATTGGGCGCGAACAGCTTCCAGTTCTGCTCGAACTCCGGATACACCCAGTCGTAGATCTTCTTGCCGTGCTCCTTGCTCACCGTGTTCGCCGGGGCGACGTGCAGGAACGTCATCCCGAGGTGCACGCAGACGGTGACGGCGATCAACGCGAGCGCGAGGGCGGCGGCGAGCTGGTAGCCGCGGGGGAGGCCGGCGATTCCGGTGGCTGGGGCGTGCGGGGGGTCGCCGTCAGCCGAGGGGTGGCCTTCGGTCACGTGCGCCTCGGCCTTCGCGGACGCTCCGTCCCTCACGAGGGCCTCGTCCGTCACGGGCGGCTCGTCGGCCGTGAGCGCCCCACGAACGTCCTGTGGCTGATGTGCCCTGTGTGCCCCCTGCGACTCCTGTGCATCCTGCGACTCGCGTGCCTTTTGCGGCTCGGGTGCCTCTCGCAGCTCGTACACCCCTTGCGGCTCGCGGGCCTCTCGCAGCTCGTACGCCTTCTCTGCCTCGCGTGCCTCCTGCGCCACAGGGGTCTCCTCAGCCCTAGAAGACACAGGAGGAACGACCGTCTCGTCCGGGGCGGGAGGACCGTCAGCCCCCTCCAGCGCGGAAGGCCCCTCGGCCCCGTCCGGCGCAGAGGACCCGTCAGGCCCGACAGGCCCTTCTCGCGGGCCCTTGTCGTAGGCGTCCATTCCGTCCCGTTTCCCGATCCCGCACCGAACCCTGCCGCCGGAACGGTACTCAGGCCTGCCTGCCAGGCACAGCGCCCCGGAGGTTATCCACAGGGTTGACACCTTATGGCGCGGCGCCGCACCATTGAATTCCGGCGGACCGAACGATCGGTCGGGAGGCCGTCGAAGACGCAGAGACTGCCCGAGGTCGAGGGGGACCGAGATGGCGACAGCGCACAAGGCGCCCGACGTGGCGAAGGACAGGGCTGCGCCCGACGCGGCAGCGGGCACCACGGCGCTGCCTGACACCACCGAGCTGGTGTCCGTCTTCGACGCGGCCGTGGCGGCCGACGAGCGCATCGAGCCACGCGACTGGATGCCGGACGCCTATCGCGCGACGCTCGTGCGCCAGATCGCACAGCACGCCCACTCCGAGATCATCGGCATGCAGCCGGAGGCGAACTGGATCACGCGCGCCCCGTCCCTGCGCCGCAAGGCGATCCTGATGGCCAAGGTCCAGGACGAGGCGGGCCACGGCCTGTATCTGTACAGCGCGGCGGAGACCCTCGGCGTCAGCCGCGACGAGCTGCTCGACAAGCTGCACTCGGGCCGCCAGAAGTACTCATCGATCTTCAATTACCCGACCCTGACGTGGGCGGACGTGGGCGCCATCGGCTGGCTCGTCGACGGCGCGGCGATCACCAACCAAGTCCCCCTGTGCCGCTGCTCGTACGGCCCGTACGCACGCGCGATGGTCCGCGTCTGCAAAGAGGAGTCCTTCCACCAGCGCCAGGGGTATGAGCTGCTGCTCGCCCTCAGCCGCGGCACCCCCGAGCAGCACGCCATGGCCCAGGACGCCGTGGACCGCTGGTGGTGGCCGTCCCTGATGATGTTCGGCCCCCCGGACGCCGAATCGTCGCACTCCGAGCAGTCCATGACCTGGAAGATCAAGCGCCACTCGAACGACGAGCTGCGCCAGCGCTTCGTGGACATCTGCGTCCCCCAGGCCGAGTCGCTCGGCCTGACCCTGCCCGACCCCGACCTCCGGTGGGACGAGGAGCGGGGCCACCACGAGTTCGGCGCCATCGACTGGAGCGAGTTCTGGTCGGTCCTGAAGGGCAACGGCCCGTGCAATGACCAGCGCCTCACCCAGCGCAGGCGCGCCCACGAGGAAGGCGCCTGGGTCCGCGACGCCGCCGCGGCGTACGCGGCCAAGCACAGCGACCACGACAAAGACCGCCGCCCCGCGGCGCACGGCACCCCCGCGGAGGCGACCGCATGAGCAGCTCGACCGAATGGCCCCTGTGGGAAGTCTTCGTGCGCTCGCGCCGCGGCCTCTCCCACACGCACGCGGGCAGCCTGCACGCCCCGGACGCCGAAATGGCCCTGCGCAACGCCCGTGATCTGTACACCCGCAGAAGCGAAGGCGTCTCCATCTGGGTCGTGCCGTCCGCCGAGATCACCGCGTCGTCCCCGGACGAGAAGGACTCGTTCTTCGAACCGGCCGCGGACAAGCCCTACCGCCACCCGACGTTCTACGACATCCCGGAAGGAGTGAAGCACCTGTGACCACGACGCCCCGCCCCGCCGACATCGCGGCCCTCGCCCTCGGCGACGACGCGCTGGTGCTCTCGCACCGCCTGGGAGAGTGGGCGGGCCACGCCCCCGTCCTCGAAGAAGAAGTCGCCCTGGCGAACATCGCCCTGGACCTCCTCGGCCAGGCCCGCGTCCTGCTGTCCCTCGCCGGCGACGAGGACGAGCTGGCCTACCTGCGCGAAGAGCGCGCCTTCCGCAACGTCCAGCTGGTCGAGCAGCCCAACGGCGACTTCGCCCACACCATCGCCCGCCAGCTCTACTTCTCCGTGTACCAGAACGCGCTGTACAGCCAGCTCGCCACCACGGAGAGCGACCTGGCCCCCCTGGCCGCGAAGGCCGCCAAGGAAGTCGCCTACCACCAGGACCACGCCGAGCAGTGGACACTCCGGCTCGGCGACGGCACGGCGGAGAGCCACGCCCGGATGCAGCAGGGCCTGGACGCCCTGTGGCGGTACACAGGAGAGCTGTTCCAGCCGGTGCCCGGCCTTGACCTCAGCTGGCAGACACTGCGCGACCAGTGGACCGCCACGGTCACCGGGGTCATCGAGAAGGCCACCCTCACCGTCCCGGAGGGCCCGCAGACCGGGGCCTGGACGGCGGGCGCCGGACGCCAGGGCCTGCACACGGAGCCGTTCGGCCGGATGCTCGCCGAAATGCAGCACCTGCACCGCAGCCACCCGGGGGCGTCATGGTGACCACCACGCCCACCGCACTGGAGGAGCGCCTGCTCGCCCTCGCGGGCTCGGTGCCCGACCCCGAGCTGCCCGTCCTGACCCTCGCCGAGCTGGGAGTGGTGCGCTCCGTCCACGTCAGCCACCCCGGCCAGGTCGAGGTCGAGCTGACACCGACCTACACCGGCTGCCCCGCGATCGAGGCCATGTCCGCCGACATAGAGCGGATCCTCCACGACCACGGCGTGGCCGACGTCCAGGTGCGCACGGTGCTCTCCCCCGCCTGGTCCACGGACGACATCAGCGCTGAAGGCCGCCGCAAGCTCGCCGAGTTCGGCATCGCCCCGCCCCGCCCGCACGCCGCCGACGGGCCCGTGCCGCTCACCCTCGCCGTCCGCTGCCCCCACTGCGGCTCCACCGACACCGAGCTGCTCAGCCGCTTCTCGTCCACGGCCTGCAAGGCGCTGCGCCGCTGCGTCTCCTGCCGCGAGCCCTTCGACCACTTCAAGGAGCTGTGATGGCGCGCTTCCACCAGCTGCGCGTAGCCGCCGTCGACCAGCTCACCGACGACTCCGTGGCCTTGACCTTCGACGTGCCACCGGAGCTGCGCGAGGACTACCGCCACGCCCCGGGCCAGCACCTCGCCCTCCGCCGCGTCGTCGACGGCGTGGAGATCCGGCGCACCTACTCGATCTGCTCCCCGGCACCCGCCCCCCAAGCCCCCTGGGAGCCCAGCACGCTGCGGGTCGGCGTGCGCGCGGTGGACGGCGGCGCCTTCTCCACGTACGCGCACAAGGAAATAGCCGTGGGCGACGAGCTGGAGGTGATGACCCCCGCGGGCCGCTTCACCCTGGACCCCGCCCCCGGCCGGTACGCGGCGGTGGTCGGCGGCAGCGGCATCACCCCGGTGCTCTCCATCGTCACCACGCTCCTGGAGCGGGAACCACGCGCCCAGTTCTGCCTCATCCGCAGCGACCGCAGCACGGCGTCCACGATGTTCCTGGAGGAGGTCGCCGACCTCAAGGACCGCTGGCCGGACCGGTTCCAGCTGGTGACGGTGCTCTCCCGCGAGGAGCAGCAGGCCGGTCTCACCTCGGGACGGCTCGACCAGGAGCGGCTCGTGGCCCTGCTGCCCGCGCTGCTCACGGTGCCCGAGGTCGACGGCTGGTTCCTGTGCGGCCCGTACGGCCTGGTGCAGAGCGCGGAGCGGACCCTGCGGTCCCTCGGTGTGGACCGGCGCCGCATCCACGAGGAGATATTCCACGTCGACGACGCCCCCACAGCACCCGCGGCCGTCCCGACACCCGAGCACAGCACGGTCACCGTGACCCTCGACGGCCGCTCCGGCACCTGGCCGGTGCAGTCGGGGGAGACGCTCCTCGACACGGTGCTGCGCAACCGTGCGGACGCGCCGTTCGCCTGCAAGGGCGGCGTGTGCGGCACCTGCCGGGCCTTCAAGGTCTCCGGCGATGTCCGCATGGACCGGAACTTCGCGCTGGAGCCGGAGGAGACCGAGGCCGGCTATGTCCTGGCCTGCCAGTCCCATCCGACCACGGACACAGTGGAGCTGGACTTCGACCGCTAGAGCGAGCCCGCACCAGCGAAATGCCCTCCGCCCTGCCCACCACCACCGACGGCCGTGGCCCACCGGCCCGGCACGCCCACCACCGAAGCGGCAGCTGTTCCCATCCGCTAGAACCTGTTCTATCTTGACGACCCGTCAGAAACGGCGACGGAGCGAACGGACACGACCAGGCCGGCGCGCGCGGGAGGACGAACAGTGGACTTCACCTTCACCGAGGAACAACAGGCCGCGCTCGAAGCGGCCCAAACCCTCTTCGCCGACATCGCGCCGGACGGCGTGCCCAGCCCCTCCCTCACCCCCGGCGCCGTCGCCGACGACTTCGACCGCGCCCTGTGGGCCAAGCTCGCCGAGGCCGACCTGCTCAGCCTGCTCCTGGCCCCGGAGTACGGGGGCTCCGGCCTCGACGCCATCGCGCTCTGCCTGGTCCTGCGCGAATCGGCGAAGGTAGTCGCCCGCGTCCCGCTCCTGGAGTCCAGCGCGGCCGCGTACACCGTGCAGACCTACGGCGGCGCCGAGTTGCAGCAGCGACTCCTCACGAAGGCCGCCCGGGGCGAAGTCGTCCTGACCGTCGCCGCACACGGCCGCACCGGACACGACGGCGCCGAACTCGCCGTCACCGCACGGACCGACGGCCCCCACTGGCTCCTCGACGGCGTCCAGACCGCCGTGGCCTGGGCGCACAACGCCGACTTCACCCTCGTACCGGCCACCGCACCGGAAGGCCGCACGGTTCTCGCCGTCGTCCCCCGCGCCGCCCCGGGCCTCAGCCTCGCCGAGCAGACCTCCACCAACGGCGAACGCCTCGGCGAACTGCACCTTGACTCCGTACGCGTCCCGCACGCCGACCTCATCACCACCGACGGGGCCTGGGGCTTCCTGCGCGACCTGCTCACCACCGGCACCTGCGCGCTCGCGCTCGGCCTCGGCACCAGAGTGCTCCGCATGACCAGCGAATACACCGGAAAGCGCGAGCAGTTCGGCCACCCCATCGCCACGTTCCAGGCCGTCGCGGTCCAAGCCGCCGACCGCTACATCGATCTGCGCGCGATGGAAGCGACCCTCTGGCAGGCCGCCTGGCGCCTCAGCGCACCCGGCCGCACGGCCCCGGCCGACGGGCTACTGCCTGTG
Source organism: Streptomyces sp. NPDC045778 (assembly GCF_056431945.1). Taxonomy (NCBI): domain Bacteria; kingdom Bacillati; phylum Actinomycetota; class Actinomycetes; order Kitasatosporales; family Streptomycetaceae; genus Streptomyces; species Streptomyces sp. NPDC045778. The sequence continues at coordinate 308,305 of NZ_JBWKJZ010000002.1, read as the reverse complement.
GCCGCCGACATAGCCGTGGCCAAGACCTGGGCCTCGGACGGCGTACGCCGCGTCGTCCAGACCGCACAACACCTGCACGGCGGCTTCGGCGCCGACACCGACTACCCCCTGCACCGCTACCACGCCTGGGCCAAGCACCTGGAACTCTCTCTCGGCCCGGCGGCAGCCCACGAGGAAGCACTGGGCGACGTACTCGCCGCCCACGCCCTCGACTGACACGGCACGCGACAGCATCCAGGGCCCACCAAGGGGCCACGGCACCGCGCGAGGAAAGGGGAAAGAGGCAGCGGTGGCGGTGGGCGGCGCCCTAGATCACCGCGCCCGGCTGGCCCTTGTCGTCGACGACGGGCCTGCCGGAGGCCTCCCAGACCTGCATGCCACCGTCCACGTTGACGGCGTCGATGCCCTGCTGGACGAGGTACATCGTCACCTGCGCCGAACGGCTCCCGGCCCGGCAGAGCACGTGGACCTTGCCGTCCTGCGGCGCTGCCTCGGTCAACTCCCCGAAACGGGCCACGAATTCACTCATCGGAATGTGCAGCGCATCCGCCGCGTGACCAGCCTGCCACTCATCGTCCTCACGGACGTCGAGCAGAAAGTCGCCGTCCGAGAGATCAGCGACCGTGACCGTGGGCACACCAGAACCGAATTCCATGCCACCGACGCTACCCGACCCCCACACCACAGCCCCGCCCGACCGCCCACAGCCGACGGGCCACCGCCGACCCTCGCCGCCGTGGCTCAGGACACGGCTCACGCCGCGGTCAGCCGCTCCAGCTCCGCCTCGCGCTCCGCGACCTGCGCGAGCAACTGCTCGGCGATCTCCTCAAGCAACCGGTCGGGGTCGTCCGGCGCCAACTTCAGCATCGAGCCGATCGCACTCTCCTCCAGCTCCCGCGCGACCACCCCCAGCAGTTCCTTGCGCTGCGCGAGCCACTCGAGCCGGACGTACAGCTCCTCGCTGGGGCTGGGCTGCCGATCCTCGGGCACCGGGCCCGCGTCCCACTCCTCGAGCAGCTCCCGCAGCAACGCCTCGTCACCACGGCCGTACGCCGCGTTCACCCGGGCGATGAACTCGTCACGCCGCTCCCGCTCCGTCTCGTCCTGCGCGAGATCGGGGTGCGCCTTGCGCGCCAGCTCCCGGTAGAGCTTGCGGGCCTCATCGCTCGGCCGCACCCGCTGCGGCGGCCGCACCGGCTGCTCGGTGAGCATCGCAGCGGCCTCGGGCGGCAGCCCGTCACCGTCCATCCAGCCGTGGAACAGCTCGTCGACCCCCGGCATCGGCAGCACCCGCGCCCGCGCCTCGTCCGCCTTGCGCCGGTCCTCCGGATCACCGGACCGCGCCGCCACCGCCTCGGCGATCTGCGCGTCCAGCTCGTCGAGGCGCGCGTACACGGGGCCGAGCTTCTGGTGATGCAGCCGGGAGAAGTTCTCCACCTCGACCCGGAACGTCTCCACCGCGATCTCGTACTCGATCAACGCCTGCTCGGCCGCCCGCACAGCCCGCTCAAGCCGCTCCTCAGGCCGCGCACCACCCTCAGGCGGCGCTCCCTCGGGCGACTCGTCCTGCACTTGCTCGGCTTCCGGGGTCGTCACCAGGCCAGCGTAGGCCACGGGGCGAACACCACCACGCCCAGAACCCACATCTCCGGGGGCCCCTCCCCCCCCACCCCCCTCCCCTCACCCCCACACGACTGCCTCCGGAACCCGGCGCACCCCGCTTCCGCGACTTCCAGCCCCGTCCCCGGCCCTCCGTCCCAGCACACCGACGATCACGAACACCCGAACCACGAAGCCCGCCCAGCCGTCCGGACAGCCCCAGTCCGCGACTCCAGGACCGCTCAGACCCCCGTCTCCGCAGGCACCCGCCCCTCGCGCACGGCGGCGACGAGCAGGGCGTGGTCGGCCTCCGTGCGGTCGGCGTAAGCGGTGGCGAAGGCGGCTATGGCCTCGTCCAGCTCGTCGTTCTTGCCGCAGTACCCGGCTATGAGCCGGGGGTCCGCGCTATGGGCGTGGGCGCGGGCCAGCAGGGCGCCGGTCATGCGGCCGTAGTCGTCCAACTGGTCGGCGGCGAGGGCGGCCGGGTCGACGCTTCCCTTGCGGTTCCTGAACTGCCGTACTTGGTAAGGGCGTCCGGCGATCGTGGTCCAGCCGAGCAGGAAGTCGCTGACGACCTGCATCCGCTTCTGGCCCAGCACCACGCGCCGGCCCTCGTGGGCGGCCTCCTGCTCCTTGAAGCCGGCTGTCGGCAGGTGGGGCAGCAGCGCCGAGGGGCCCGCCTCCTTGACCTGGAGCACCAGGGGCTCGCCCCGGTGGTCGAGGAGCAGCACCACATAGGAGCGCAGCCCGACGCTCCCGGTGCCGACGACGCGGAACGCCACGTCCTGGATCGCATACCGCGCGAGCAGGGGCAGCCGGTCCGGCGGCAGCGTGTTCCGGTACTCGCCCAGGGCCAGGGCCACCGCCGCGGCCTCGGCGTCCGGTATGCGGCGCAGGACCGGAGGCGCGTCGACGAAGCGCCGGGGGGTGACACCGCCGGCACCGCCGGCCTCGTCTCCTGCGGCGGTTACGGGCTCGGTCGACTTGGCCGCGAAGCGGGCGCTCGTGTTCTGCCGGGCCTTCTGCGAGACCCGGTCGAGGGTGCCGAGCAAATCGCGTGCGTCGGTGTGGGAGACCAGTTCCTCGTCGGCTATCGCGTTCCACGCGTCGAAGACCGGGAGCTTGGCGAGCAGCCGCATCGTGCGGCGATACGCGCCGACGGCGTCGTAGGCCGCTTCCTTGCAGGTGTCCTCGGCGGCGCCCGCCTCGCGGCCCGCGAGGACGAGGGAGGTGGCCAGCCGTTTGACGTCCCACTCCCAGGGGCCGTGCGCGGTCTCGTCGAAGTCGTTCAGGTCGATGATGAGGCCGCCGCGCGCGTCCCCGTACAGGCCGAAGTTGGCCGCGTGGGCGTCACCGCAGATCTGCGCGCCGATGCCGGTGACGGGGGTGCGCGCGAGGTCGTACGCCATGAGTCCGGCCGAGCCGCGCAGGAAGGCGAAGGGGGTAGCGGCCATCCGGCCGGTGCGGATGGGGGTGAGCTCCGGAAGCCGGCCCCTGTTGGTCTCGGCCAGGACTGCGAGGGGGTCGGGGCGGTGGGCGTCCTCTGCGTACTCCGCGTGCGCTGAGCGCGGGACGCGGGTGCGCATGGCCTTGCCCTCCTGCTTGGGCCTGGCGTGCTGGCCCGCACCGTGCGCGGGCAGGCGCGCGAACCCGTCCACGTGCGGCAGCCGCCGTACGCCTTCCGGCTCCTGCGGCCCCCGCTCGGGCGCCCCCGGCGATCGCGGCTCCGGCACCACAGCACCGGCGTCGGCAGCCTCGGCGCGTGCGCCTTCGCCACCGCCCAGCAAACCGCCCGCGCCACCGCCGAGCGGCCCGCCCAAGCCAGATGTGTCGGTTGTCTCAGTCACGGCCATCGCCCCCCGGATTCCCGCGTCCGCGTAGCCACGTCGGCGCATGCACCCGCCCCGAGACGGAGCCGTCACGCGGCCTCGCGAACATCAACTGGCTTCGACCGTACCGCCGCGAGCGAATCCCCGTCACAGCCTGTGGATAACTTCGGGCTCGGCACTCGCGGAAGCGGTCGCGTGACATACATCACCGACCAGACGGGGGAGGAAAGGAGCAGCCAACCCGACGTGGAGAAACGGCTGAGAACAGTGAAACCGCTGGGGGCAGCGGGTGGATCGGGTCACGCGTAGCGGCCACGCACGGACCGCATCCGCTGACTCCGCCCGGTGACCCCGTCCGGACCGCACCCCGGCGGCCACGCGCCGCGATCACACCCGGCGACCCCGCCTGGACCACACCCGGCGGCGGCCACGCTCCGCTGCCGTACCCGGCGACTCCGCCCGACAGCACACCCCGCTGCCGCACCGGCAACCGCGCCCGCCCCCGGATCCCTCACGCTCCGCACACCGACCGAGCCGAGCGAGCCGACCGAAGTGACGTCCAGCACAGTCCCGCACCTCGCGGCCCGCCCTCGGCGGCCCCACCGGGAAACCCGGACCCCGGAGCCGGAAACCCGGACCTGGGACCCCAGCGAGCCCGGGGAGACCAGAGAGCCCGCAGCCCCCCGACCACCTACCGACACCAAGGCCGAAAAAACAGAAAGACCCCAGATGAACTGGGGTCTTACCTGGTGCGCGAGGGGGGAGTTGAACCCCCACGCCCTTTCGGGCACTGGAACCTGAATCCAGCGCGTCTGCCTATTCCGCCACCCGCGCATGGGTGTTGTCTTTGGGTCTCTCACTGTGTGGTGCGAGCGCCTGCCGACATCCAGAAGATTAGCACGCTGGGGAGGGTGGATTCACATCCGTATGTGCGGGCACCTGCACGGCCCCCCTCCGACCGCCCCGCACCCCCACCACCCCGGCGACCTGCGGACCCACCGACGAGCAGCCCCCCGCCCCACCAGCGCACGCCCCCGACCCGGCACCCTCGCGCCCCCGCACCACCTCAGCTCAACAGGCACCCAGCCCAACCCTCAGCCCTCAGACCCCCCGCCCGGGCGCCCCGGCCACACCACAGCCCAGCTCAGCCCGCGACCACACCCGGCCCGAGCGCCCCCAGCCACCCCCCGCCCGCGCGACCCCGCCCGCCCGCACAGCCCCGCAGCTCATCCCCACCCCAGCCGCATAGCCCAGCCACACATCCCGGCCACGCAGGCCGACATCACCCCAAGACCCCCGCCCCCGACGCAACCGAGGCGCCCGTCAAGTCCTCCTCCAGAGTCGACAGCCACGTACGGGACACTGTCTTGAGAGCCCCTCTACGATCCCTGGTAAAGAGGAACCCGGCCCGGTCCGTAGAGGCACCAGATGTCCGGAACGGACATGGACGGGTACTCGGAAGGGAACTCGGCGGGAACGCCGGGCCCGGACGGGTCCCGACGGGCACCGACGGGCACCGAGCGAGACCCGACGGGCTCCGGACGGACCCCGAGGACCGCCCGGCGCGCCCGGCGGACCCAAGGGCCACCCGGCCCCCGGCCGGCCACACGGCCAGGCGCAAGCAGTCGCGGACACACCGCGGGTGCGAGCTGGTGAGAACTGCGGAAGGCAGCGGCAGGTAGCCGCAGGCAGAGGAAGGAAGGGCGGAAGGCGAGGACGGAGCGAGCAGCGAGTGCGGCAGGACCTGAGTCGAAGGACCAGCGCCACCAACCGAACAGATGGATCCGAACCGAAGGACCCGAGCGCGGAGACCCGAGCGCGGAAACCCGAGCGACGGCCTCAACGGGAACTCTCAAGGCACCCCAAGGAACCGCAAGGCACCCCAAGGAGCCTTAAGGCGACCCATGGAGTCCGAAGGAGCCCCAGAGGAAGCCTCACAGCCCGCCAAGGACTGTCAGGAGCCTCACAGGCCCCGAAGGAGCCCCAGGATCCCGACAGGCCCCCAAGGAACCCCCAAGGAACCACGGAACCCGACAGGACCCACAGGAACCCACAGGAACCCCCAGAACCCATGCGGAGCCGAAGAGGACCCCAAAAGGAACCCGGCAGGGACCCCGCGAGGGAAGCCGACGGAAGCCCCGCGAGGGGCACGAAGGCAACCCACCAGGGCACCTTCAAGGAACCCCGCGAAGCCTCCCAGGCACCCTTCGCGGAAGCCTCCACGAGAGGCCCCGGGGGGGGATCTCACGGCCCTGCGGGACGCCCGGCCGACGACCTTGGGGGACGCCCGGACGAAGGCGCCCCGCGACGGTTCCCGAAGGAGCCCCTGAGGTGTCCCTGAAGATCGACGGCGGATCTCCGCCGAAGGCGTGGGCAGAACCCTGGCGGTCCTCCGGTGGAACCCTGAAGGAACCCGGAGGATCCCGGAAGAGCGGTGCGGGCATGCCTTGTGAGAGGCGACACTCGTGGTCTGGGCAGACAGGGGGAACCAGCTGATTTCCCGGCGCGTGGATACGATCAGTAAGCAGTACGAGGATGACAACGACGGAGGAGGTGCCCCATGGGAGTTCTGAAGAAGTTCGAGCAGCGACTCGAAGGTCTGGTCAACGGCACCTTCGCCAAGGTGTTCAAGTCCGAGGTCCAGCCGGTCGAGATCGCGGGCGCGCTCCAGCGCGAGTGTGACAACAACGCGACGATCTGGAACCGCGAGCGGACAGTCGTCCCGAATGACTTCATCGTGGAGCTGAGCGCCCCCGACTTCGAGCGCCTGAGCCCGTACTCGGGACAGCTGGGTGACGAACTGTCCGGCATGGTGCGCGAGTACGCGAAGCAGCAGCGCTACAGCTTCATGGGCCCCATCAAGGTCCACCTGGAGAAGGCCGAGGACCTCGACACCGGCCTGTATCGGGTGCGCAGCCGCACGCTCGCGTCCAGCACCTCGCAGAGCCCCGACGCCGCCCCCGGCGGCCCGGCGGGCCCCGGTGGCGGGCCCACGAGCGCGGGCCAGGGTGCCCGCGGGGGCTTCAGCCCCGCACCGGGCCCCTCGGGCGCTCCTCCCATGCCCGCCGCGCCGCCTCCCGGCGCGGGCGCGGGCCGCGGCGCCCAGGCGCCGAGCCGCCCGCAGGGCCCCGGCGCCCTCCCGGGCACACAAGTACGGCGCTGGATTGAGATCAACGGCAATCGCCACCAGATCTCCCGCCCGACGCTGGTGCTGGGCCGCAGCACCGACGCCGATGTGCGGATCGACGACCCCGGCGTATCGCGCCGGCACTGTGAGATCCGGACCGGAACGCCCTCGACGATCCAGGATCTCGGGTCTACCAACGGCATCGTGGTAGACGGGCAGCACACCACCCGCGCTACGCTCCGCGACGGCTCGCGGATCGTCGTGGGCAGCACGACCATCATTTACCGGCAAGCCGAAGGGTGAAGCGGGGGCAATGTCAGAGCTGACCCTGACGGTCATGCGGCTGGGTTTCCTGGCCGTTCTGTGGCTGTTCGTGATCGTGGCCGTCCAGGTCATCCGCAGCGACCTGTTCGGTACGCGCGTCACTCAGCGCGGCTCGCGCCGTGAGGGCGGGAGGCAGGCGGCCCGGCAGGCCGCCGCGCCGCCACCGCAGCGCCAGCAGGAAGGCCGGGGACGGCAGAGCGGCGGGGGCGGCCGCCAGCGCCGTGGCGCCCCCACGAAGCTGGTCGTCTCGGAGGGGACGCTCACGGGTACGACCGTTGCCCTCCAGGGCCAGACGATCTCGCTCGGCCGGGCGCACGACTCCACCATCGTCCTGGACGACGACTACGCCTCCAGCAGGCATGCCAGGATCTATCCGGACCGTGACGGCCAGTGGATCGTCGAGGACCTCGGGTCCACCAACGGCACGTATCTCGACCGGACCCGCCTGACCACCCCGACGCCCGTTCCGCTGGGCGCGCCGATCCGCATCGGCAAGACCGTCATCGAGCTGCGGAAGTAGTGCTACATCATGAATGAGCGCGAGCGGAGCGAGCGAGCCGACGCGGTCCCGTCACAGGCCGCCAGCGCGCTCCCGACCGGAGGGTGGGCACCGTGCGGATGTACCCGGAGCCGACGGGCGAGGTGCGCATGAGTCTGTCACTGCGCTTCGCCGCCGGATCGCACAAAGGCATGATCCGGGAGGGGAACGAGGACTCCGGTTACGCCGGTCCGCGGCTCCTCGCCATCGCCGACGGCATGGGCGGGCAGGCCGCGGGCGAGGTGGCCAGCTCCGAGGTGATCTCGACGCTCGTCACGCTCGACGACGACGTGCCGGGTTCGGACATCCTCACCTCCCTCGGCACCGCCGTACAGCGGGCCAACGACCAGCTGCGCCTGATGGTCGAGGAGGACCCGCAGCTGGAGGGCATGGGCACGACGCTCACCGCCCTGCTGTGGACCGGCCAGCGGCTCGGCCTGGTGCACGTCGGCGACTCGCGCGCGTATCTGCTGCGCGACGGCGTGCTCACGCAGATCACGCAGGACCACACCTGGGTGCAGCGGCTCGTCGACGAGGGCCGCATCACCGAGGAGGAGGCGACGACGCACCCGCAGCGCTCGCTGCTGATGCGTGCCCTCGGCAGCGGCGACCACGTGGAGCCGGATCTGTCGATCCGCGAGGTCCGCGCGGGCGACCGGTACTTGATCTGCTCCGACGGCCTGTCGGGCGTAGTGTCCCACCAGACGATGGAGGACACGCTCGCCAGCTACCAGGGCCCCCAGGAGACCGTGCAGGAGCTGATCCAGCTCGCGCTGCGCGGCGGCGGCCCGGACAACATCACGGTGATCGTGGCCGACGTCCTGGACATCGACACCGGTGACACCCTCGCGGGCCAGCTGTCCGACACCCCCGTGGTGGTCGGCGCGGTCGCGGAGAACCAGCTCCAGACGAACGACGGCGGGGCCATGCAGACCCCGGCCGGCCGCGCCTCCGGCCTCGGCCGTCCCACGCCGCCCTCCGCGGGCGGCTTCGGCCCGCCCGGCAGCGGCGGCGACACTGCGGGGTACGTCCCGGAGGGCTCCTTCGGGGCGTACGACGACGAGGACTTCGTGAAGCCCGGCGGCGGCCGCAAGTGGCTGAAGAGATCGCTGTACACGGCGCTCGCGCTCGCCGTCGTCGCGGGCGGCCTCTACGGGGGCTATCGCTGGACGCAGACGCAGTACTACGTAGGCACGAAGGACGAGCACGTAGCGCTCTACCGCGGTATCGACCAGGACCTGGCGTGGGTGAGCCTGTCGAAGGTCGAGAAGGACCACCCCGAGATCGAACTCAAGTACCTGCCGCCGTACCAGCGCAAGCAGGTCGAGGCGACCATCGCCGAGGACAGCCTCGGCGACGCCCAGGGCAAGATCCAGGAGCTGGGCCTGCAAGCGTCGGCATGTGAGAAGGACGCCGAGCGGCGCAGGATCGAGCGGGAGAGCAAGGAGCGCGCGGAGCGCGAGGCCAAGCCCTCCGCCAAGCCCGGTGAGGGCGAGGCGGGCGGCATGAGCGGCCAGACCGGCGCACCCACGTCCGACGGCGACAAGAACGCCAAGGACGACAAGTCCAAGTCCACCACCGCACCCACTCCCACACCCGGCCCCAGCCTCTCCGAGGAGGAGCAGAAGCTGGTCCCGCAGTGCGGTAAGCAGTAAGCAGCCGTTGGGGGCCCTCGCACGCCATGAGCAGTAGCACTACACACACGTCGACGATCGGCGCCATCGGAGCGCCGAGCCGGCGTAACACCGAGCTAGCGCTCCTGGTGTTCGCCGTCGTCATCCCGCTGTTCGCCTATATGAACGTGGGCCTCGCCATCTCCGGCGAGCTCCCCCCGGGCATGCTCGGCTACGGCCTCGGACTGGGCCTGCTCGCGGGCGTCGCGCACCTGGTGGTGCGCAAGTTCGCGCCGTACGCCGACCCGCTCCTGCTGCCGCTCGGCACGCTGCTCAACGGCCTGGGCCTGGTGGTGATCTGGCGCCTCGACCAGTCGGAGAGACTCCAGCAGCTGGCCAAGGCGTCGTTCGGGGCGTTCAGCCCGTCCGGGCCGAAGCAGATGATGTACACGGCCATCGGCGTCGCCCTGTTCCTGGCCGTGCTCATGCTGCTGAAGGACCACCGCATCCTTCAGCGCTACACGTACATCTCCATGGTGGGCGCGCTGGTCCTGCTGCTCCTTCCGCTGGTGCCCGGCCTCGGTCAGAACATCAACGGCGCGAAGATCTGGATCCACCTCGGCGCGTTCTCCATCCAGCCCGGTGAGTTCGCGAAGATCGTCATCGCCGTGTTCTTCGCGGGGTACCTGATGGTCAAGCGGGACGCCCTGGCCCTGGCCAGCCGCCGCTTCATGGGCCTGTATCTCCCCCGTGGCCGCGACCTCGGTCCCATCCTGGTCGTGTGGGCGATGTCCATCCTGATCCTGGTCTTCGAGACCGACCTCGGTACGTCGCTGCTGTTCTTCGGCATGTTCGTCGTGATGCTGTACGTGGCCACGGAGCGCACCAGCTGGATCGTGTTCGGTCTGCTGATGTCGGCCGTGGGCGCGGTCGGTGTGGCCTCGTTCGAGCCGCACGTGCAGCAGCGTGTCCAGGCCTGGCTCGACCCCATGGGCGAGTACCTCAAGAGCCGTGAGGGGCAGGTCGGCCACTCCGAGCAGTCCATGCAGGCGCTGTGGGCCTTCGGGTCCGGCGGCACCCTGGGCTCCGGTCTCGGTCAGGGCCACTCCGACCTGATCAAGTTCGCCGCCAACTCCGACTTCGTCCTCGCCACGTTCGGCGAGGAGCTGGGCCTGGCGGGGCTCATGGCGATCCTGCTGATCTACGCACTGATCGTGGAGCGCGGCATCCGTACGGCGCTTGCCGCGCGCGACCCGTTCGGCAAGCTCCTCGCCTGCGGTCTGTCGGCCGCTTTCGCGATCCAGGTCTTCGTCGTGGCGGGCGGCGTCATGGGCCTGATCCCGCTGACGGGTATGACGATGCCGTTCCTCGCGTACGGAGGATCATCAGTGATCGCCAACTGGGCACTGATCGGTCTGCTCCTACGGATCAGCGATACCGCGCGCCGGCCCGCCCCGTCGCCCTCCCCGAACCCTGACGCCGAGATGACCCAGGTGGTACGGCCGTGAACAAGCCCGTGCGCCGCGTCGCGATCTTCTGTGGCCTGCTCGTCCTGGCCCTGCTGGTCCGCGACAACTGGCTGCAGTACGTGCAGGCCGATTCGCTGGCCAAGGACACGGACAACTACCGCGTCACCATGGAGCGCTACGCCCAGCCGCGCGGCGACATCATCGTCGACGGCAAGCCGATCACCGGCTCCACGAAGACGGACGACCCCGACCTCAAGTACAAGCGCACCTGGAAGAGCGGCCCCATGTGGTCGCCGGTCACCGGCTTCGCCTCGCAGCGCATCGGTGCCAACCAGATCGAGAAGATCGAGGACGAGGTCCTCACGGGCAACGACGACCGGCTCTTCTTCCGCCGCACGCTCGACATGCTGACCGGCAAGAAGAAGGAGGGGGGCAACGTCGTCACGACGTTGAACTCCGCCGCGCAGAAGGCCGCGTACAACGGCCTGAAGGGCCAGGGCAAGGGCGCCGTCGCCGCGATCGACCCGGAGACCGGCGCGATCCTGGCGCTCGCCTCCACCCCGTCGTACGACCCGTCGACGTTCGCGGGTAACACCAACAAGGACGCCGAGACCTTCGCGAAGCTGGACAAGGACCGCGACAAGCCCATGCTGAACCGGGCGCTGCGCGAGACCTACCCGCCCGGCTCCACGTTCAAGGTGGTCACGGCCGCGGCGGCCCTTGAGCACGGCCTGTACCCGGACATCGACTCCAAGACGCGTTCGCCGCTGCCGTGGGTGATGCCCGACACCCGCACGGAGCTGAAGAACGAGGGGCCCATCCCCTGCAAGAACGCCACGCTGCGTGAGGCGCTGCGGGTGTCCTGCAACACCGTCTTCGGCAAGATCGGCTCCGATCTCGGCAAGGACAAGATGCGGGAGACGGCCGAGAAGTTCGGCTTCAACGAGGAGCAGTTCGTCCCGATCCGTTCCAACGCATCGACGTTCCCGAAGGAGATGGACAAGCCGCAGACCGCGCTGTCGTCCATCGGCCAGTTCGAGACCGCGGCGACGCCGTTGCAGATGGCGATGGTGACGTCCGCGATCGCCAACGACGGCACGCTCATGGAGCCGTACATGGTCAGCGAACTCCAGGCGCCGAACCTCGACGTGGTCGAGAAGCACTCGCCGAAGGAGATGAGCCAGCCGCTGTCCAAGGAGAACGCGCAGAAGCTCCAGGACATGATGCAGACGGTCGTGAGCGAGGGCACGGGCACCAAGGCCAAGATCCCCGGCGTCACGGTCGGCGGCAAGACGGGTACGGCCCAGCACGGTCTGAACAACAGCAAGAACCCGTACGCGTGGTTCATCAGCTACGCCAAGACCGACTCGGGCTCGCCGGTGGCGGTCGCCGTGGTCGTCGAGGACAGTGCCGCGAGCCGTGACGACATCTCCGGCGGCGGTCTCGCGGCGCCGATCGCGAGGGACGTGATGAAGGCGGTCCTCGACAGCAAGAAGTGACCCATGTCACGGCCACTCCACATCGGTGCACGTTGCGATACCGGTCCTGTATCGGGTGACGGTTGCGGCCGGGTCACGTCAGGCGATCCGGGTACGGTATGCCCGGACAGCACACCGCCGGACCGCGCAACACGGTGCGGTCGGGACCGACGGAGAGGGCTGGAATAGCTATGGAAGAGCCGCGTCGCCTCGGCGGCCGGTACGAGCTGGGCCAGGTGCTCGGCCGCGGCGGGATGGCCGAGGTCTACCTCGCGCACGACACCCGTCTCGGCCGCACCGTGGCGGTGAAGACGCTGCGGGTGGACCTCGCCCGCGACCCGTCGTTCCAGGCCCGGTTCCGCCGTGAGGCCCAGTCGGCCGCCTCGCTCAACCATCCGGCGATCGTCGCGGTCTACGACACCGGCGAGGACTACGTCGACGGGGTCTCCATCCCGTACATCGTGATGGAGTACGTCGACGGCTCCACGCTGCGTGAGCTGCTGCACTCCGGGCGCAAGCTGCTGCCCGAGCGCGCCATGGAGATGACGATCGGCATCCTCCAGGCCCTCGAGTACTCGCACCGCAACCAGATCGTCCACCGCGACATCAAGCCCGCGAACGTCATGCTGACGCGCAACGGCCAGGTCAAGGTCATGGACTTCGGCATCGCCCGCGCGATGGGCGAGTCCGGCATGACGATGACGCAGACCGCGGCCGTCATCGGTACCGCGCAGTACCTCTCGCCGGAGCAGGCCAAGGGCGAGCAGGTCGACGCCCGCTCCGACCTCTACTCCACGGGCTGTCTGCTGTACGAGCTGCTGACCGTGCGGCCGCCCTTCGTGGGCGACTCCCCGGTCGCGGTGGCCTACCAGCACGTGCGGGAAGAGCCGCAGGCCCCGAGCGTCTTCGACAACGAGATCACGCCCGAGATGGACGCGATCGTCCTCAAGGCGCTCACCAAGGACCCGGACTACCGCTACCAGTCGGCGGACGAGATGCGCGCCGACATCGAGGCCTGCCTCGACGGCCAGCCCGTCGCCGCCACCGCCGCGATGGGCGCCGTCGGCTACGGCGGGCACCCGGACGACCAGGCCACGGCCATGCTGCGCCCGCAGAACGGCGCGCCGGGCCAGGGCCAGACGTCGATGATGCCCCCGGTCAACCCGGACGACGGCGGCTACGACGAGAACGGGCGCCGCGGCCGCCAGAAGAAGAGCAACACGTCGACGATCCTCCTCGTCGCCGCGGGCATCCTCGTCCTGGTGGGCGCGATCCTGATCGGCAAGTGGGCGTTCAGCGGCACGAGCGGCGCGAGCGACGACAAGAAGGCCCCGAACTTCGTCGGCGAGACGCTGAAGGAAGCCCAGCGGTCCGCGGCGAACGTCGACCTGAAGATCGAGGTCTCCGAGCGCAAGCCCTGCGAGAAGTACCCCAAGGGCGAGATCTGCTCCCAGACCCCGACGGAGGGCACCAAGGTCGAGAAGGGCGACACGATCAGCGTGGTCGTGTCGACGGGGGCGCCGAAGGTGGCGGTTCCCAGCGTTCTCGGCCTGGACGAGGACGAGGCGACCGACAAGCTGGAGAGCGACAAGTACCAGCTCAAGGTCGAGACCAAGCAGCGGATCTCCACCGAGACCGAGGGCAAGGTCCTCGAACAGGACCCGGTCACCGGCACCGAGGTGCAGAAGGGCAGCACGATCACGCTGGTCATCGCTAAGAAGCAGCAGATGTCCACCGTCCCTGATGTCACCGGCCAGAGCTGGGAAGCCGCGAAGAAGCAGATCGAGGACAGTGGCCTGATCCCTGAGCGGCAGGACGTCGAGAGCGACAGTGTCGAGGAAGGCAAGGTCATCCAGACCACGCCGACCGCCAGCACACAGGTCGAGCCGAACTCCAAGGTCAACGTCCAGGTCGCCAAGAAGAAGCCCGAAGAGGAAGAGGACGTACAGGTCCCCACTCTGACCGGCCAGAAGCTGTCCGACGCCCGTGACGCCATCGAGGACGCGGACCTGACGGTCGGCAACATCCAGGGCCCGCAGGACGACGACGCCCTGGTGGTCCTCTCCGTCCCGGCCGGCGGCCAGAAGGTCAAGACCGGCACCGCCATCAACCTCACCACCGTCGGTGGCGGCGGCCAGCAGGGCGGCGGCGACAACGGCGGCGGCGGAGACGACGACGGCGGCTTCATCGAGGGCGCCACCGGCTTCGGCCGCCACGAGCGGGACTGACGCCCACGAGGCGAGCGGCAAAGAGCCCCGGCACCGATCTGGTGCCGGGGCTCTTCCGTTGCCGGGGGCGACGCGGAGCTACTTCAGCGCGCAGCCACTTCAGCGCGCAGCCACTTCAGCGCGGAGCTACTTCAGCTCCGGCGGCGGTGTCCGCCTGTTGTCGACCTTCTCGACCCGCTCCAGCTCGCCCCACACCACGTAGCGGTACTTCGACGTGTAGATCGGCGTACAGGTCGTGAGCGTGATGTAGCGGCCCGGCTTCTTCGCGCCGGACTCCTTCGGGATCGGGTCGAGGACGCGGACGTTGAACTTCGAGGTCTCGGGGAGCGTTTTGTAGACCTTGTACACGTACCACTTGTCGCGGGTCTCGAAGACGATCGGGTCGCCCTCACCGACCTTGTCGATCTTGTGGAACTTCGCACCGTGGCCGTCGCGGTGGGCGGCCAGTGAGAAGTTGCCCTTCTTGTCCTGGGGCAGGGCCGACTTGATCGGCTCCGTGTAGTAGCCCGCGACGCCGTTGTTGAGGGTCCCGGTGGCGGTGCCCTTCTTCACGAGGATCTCGCCGGCGCCCATGGACGGTACGTGGAGGAAGCCGATGCCGTCCTTGGTGTTGAGGGCGCCGGGGCCGCCGGCCCAGTGGTCGCGGACGCGGTCGCCCTGCTTCCTCGCCTCGCGGTCCGCTATGACGTTCGTCCACCACAGGGAGTAGACGACGAACAGGCCGAGGACCAGGCCCGCGGTGATGAGGAGTTCGCCGAAGACGCTGACGGCCGTCGCGATGGGGCCGCGGCCGCGCGGCGGCCCGTCCGCGGGCCTGGACTCGTCGGTCCGCTCGTCCTCTTCGGTGGTGGCTGCCATGCATCCGCCCTGTCTGTCTCGGCTTTCCGGCGCCCTCAGTCGACCAGCGCGGCCGGTTTCCCCTTGGCCCGTGGCCGGCCTTCGACCATCTTGCCCCACACGATCATGCGGTACTTACTCGTGAACTCAGGGGTACAGGTGGTCAGTGTGATGTAGCGGCCGGGTTTCGTGAAGCCGGAGCCCGGCGGGACGCGGCCGAGGACCGCCGTGTTGCCGGGGCTCGTCTGCGGGAGGATGCTCGCCATCTTGTAGACGTAGTACGTGTCCTGCGTCTCGACCACGATCGGATCGCCCGGTTTGAGCCGGTTGATGTACCGGAACGGCTCGCCGTGGGTGTTGCGGTGTCCGGCGACCCCGAAGTTACCGGGGTCCGCGTCGGGCATCGCGGTCTTGGTGCCGCCCTCGTTGTAGTGGCCGACCATGCCGCGGTCGAGGACCTTGTGCTTGTCGATGCCCTCGGCGACCGGCACGACGACGTCGAGCTTGGGGATGTGCAGCAGCGCGAAGCCCTGCCCCGGCTCGAAGACGCCCGGCTCGCCCTTGCCCTTCGCCCA
Organism: Streptomyces sp. NPDC045778; assembly: GCF_056431945.1. NCBI lineage: Bacteria > Bacillati > Actinomycetota > Actinomycetes > Kitasatosporales > Streptomycetaceae > Streptomyces > Streptomyces sp. NPDC045778. Next base: position 292,688 of record NZ_JBWKJZ010000002.1, on the reverse strand, counting down.
GTCCTCCTGGAGGTCGCGGGCGGCGGCGTTCGCCTGCTGCTGGGCTCTTATGTTCGTCCACCACAGCTGGTACGTGACGAACAGGAGCATCAGGACGCCGACGGTGATGAACAGCTCGCCGACGACACGGCTCGCCACGGTGGCCGGGCTCGGCCTGCGGGCGCGCTCGGCACGGCGGGCTTCGAGCCGGGTGAGCGGGCGGTCCGGCGGGGTCTCCGCGACGGAGGCCGCCTTCTCCCGGGGCTTCGCGCCGCGATGGCCCTTGTGCTTGGCCGCCTTGCGCCGAGCGGCCCGGCCGCCCGGCACCACCGGCCCTGCCGCTATTCGTCGCGTGCCCGCCGTCCGCAGGACGATGGTCTCGTCGTCCGACGGCGGATCGTACGCGGGTACGTACGGCTCCGGGGCCCCGGGAGCCGGCTGTTCCGGCACAGGCTCATCGGGGGCAGGCGCGCCGGGGACAGCCGCGTCCGGCGCCGCCGCGCTGCGGAACCACGGTGACGGATGCTCCCCCGTCCCCGCCGCGTCGGCGCCCCCGTGCGCCTGCGGGGTCACGCCGTGGCCCGGCCCACCACCGGGGCCAGCCCGCTCGATCGTGCGACGGCCCCGGCGTCGCCGCACTCGGCGAGCCAGTTGGCGAGCATCAGGTGCCCGTGTTCGGTGAGGACGGACTCGGGGTGGAACTGCACGCCCTCGACGGGCAGTTCACGGTGGCGCAGGCCCATGATGATGCCGTCCGCCGTGCGGGCCGTCACGTCCAGCTCGGCGGGGACGGTGGTGGGCTCGGCGGCCAGGGAGTGGTACCGCGTGGCGATGAAGGGCGAGGGCAGGCCCGCGAAGACGCCCTTGCCCTCGTGCGTGACCGGCGAGGTCTTGCCGTGCAGCAGCTCAGGGGCCCGGTCCACGACGCCGCCGTACGCCACGGCCATCGACTGCATGCCCAGACAGACACCGAAGACGGGCACGCCGGTGGCCGCGCAGTGGCGCACCATGTCCACGCAGACGCCCGCCTGCTCGGGGGTGCCGGGGCCCGGCGAGAGCAGCACGCCGTCGAAGCCGTCCTGCGCGTGCCGCAGCTCGACCTCGTCGTTGCGCAGCACCTCGCACTCCGCGCCCAGCTGGTAGAGGTACTGCACGAGGTTGAAGACGAAGCTGTCGTAGTTGTCGACGACGAGGATGCGCGCGCCCATCAGTTGTCCACCGTCACGTCGTTGAAGGGAAGAAGGGGCTCCGCCCAGGGGAACACGTACTGGAACAGCACATAGACCACGGCGAGGATCAGCATCAGGGAGATCAGTGCCCTCACCCATGCGTTCCCCGGCAGATGTCGCCAGATCCAGCCGTACATGCCGTCCCTTTCGTCGCCACACGACCGCCCGGCCCCACCGCACCGGCCGTCGCCGCCGTACCGCACCAGACTAACGGCGCAGTGCCTCGGGTTTCCCGGCCTCCGCGGGCTGGGTGGCGTCCAGATGGGCCCAGGCGACGAGGCGGTGGCTGTGGCCCCACTCGGGCTCGCAGGTGGTCAGGGTGAGATAGCGGCCGGGCTCGCGGTAGCCGGACCCGCGCGGCACGGGGTCGACGACACCGGTGTCACTGGGCAGCGTCTTGTACGGCTTCCTGTCGACGCGGTACGTGAACCAGGTCGTGCCGTCGGTCAGGACGACCGCGTCGCCGGGGCGCAGCTCCGGGAAGTCCTTGAACGGGTCGCCGTAGGTGCGGCGGTGTCCGGCCACGGCGAAGTTGCCCTTCTGGCCGAGCTGGGCGGTGCGCGCGTAGTGGCCGAGGCCCTTCTTGAGGGTGTCGGTGGCGGTGCCCTGGAGCACGGGCTTGTTCCACGTGAAACCGAAGCGGGGGATGTACATGACGGCGAAGGGCTCGCCGTTCTCGTAGGGGGCAGGCTTCGGGGGCGAGGCGTCCAGGGCGCCGGCGCCGGTGGTGGTCCGGTTCTGGGCCCACCGGTCCTGAAGGCGGTCGACCTGGTCGTCCATGGCCCGGTCGGCCTTCACCCCGGTCCAGAACAGCACGTACACCACGAAGAGCACGATCACGGTGCCGACGGTGACGCACAGTTCGCTGAACGTGCGGACGACCACGCGCACCGACACCGCAGGGACCTCCCGAGCGAGCGCTACTCCACAGGCTTCGCGTAATGAAGGTTCACTGTGCCCGAGTAGCCGGGAAGAGTCATCGCCCCGTCGTCGTCGACTTTCCAGCCGAGCCCGTAGGCGTTGACGTACAGCATGTAGTTCTGGATCTCGGGCGAGGCGGCGAGGGCCTGCTTGAGGCGGTCCGGGTCGCCGATCGCGGTCACCTTGTACGGCGGTGAGTAGACGCGGCCCTGGAGGATCAGGGTGTTGCCGACGCAGCGGACGGCGCTGGTGGAGATCAGGCGCTGGTCCATGACCTTGATGCCCTCGGCGCCGCCCTGCCACAGGGCGTTGACCACGGCCTGGAGGTCCTGCTGGTGGATGACCAGGTCGTTGGGCTGCGGCTCGGGGTAGCCGGGGAGCTTGGCGGTGGCGTGCGGCGGGGCGTCGGTGAGGGTGACGGAGACGGCCCGGCCGCGCAGCTTCTTGGTGCCCGCGTTCCGCTCCAGGGCGCTGAGGCGGGCGTCGTCGGCCTTGGTGCCGGGGCTGTCGCGGCGGGCGAGGGACTGGACCTCCTCGCGCAGCGAGCCGGTGGCCTGGTCCAGGTCCTTGTTCTTGCGGCTGCGTTCCTGGATGAGGTCGGAGAGCTTCAGGAGGGAGGCGTCGGTGCGGATGTTGGTGCCCTTGGCCGTGTTGAAGCTGGTCATGAAGAGCAGTCCGGCGAGGGCGAAGACGCCCGCGGTGAGCACGCGCAGCGGCCGCAGGCGGCGGCGCCGGCCGGTGTCCGGGGGCGTCAGGGCCGGGCCCGTGGGGAAGTCGGCGGAATTGCTCAACGTACCCTTATCTCCTTCACCGCCGCGGAAGCACTACGCTAACGGACGCCCGGGGGAAGACTTAGCGCACCGTAGCGCCGTAGCGTCCCCGGCGACGGACCCAGTTACCTGCGCGGCCACGCAGCGCATCGACAGGAGAGACCCTCGTGCCGAAGTCACGTATCCGCAAGAAGGCAGACGACTACACGCCCCCGTCGTCGAAGAAGGCGACGAACATCAAGCTGACCAGCCGCAGCTGGGTGGCTCCGGTGATGCTGGCGATGTTCCTGATCGGCCTGGCCTGGATCGTCGTCTTCTACGTCACGGACGGCGAGCTTCCGATCGACCCCCTGGGCAACTGGAACATCGTGGTCGGCTTCGGCTTCATCGCCGCGGGCTTCGGCGTCTCCACCCAGTGGAAGTAACGATCCGGGGTCACGCCGGGGGCACAACGCAAGCCCTGGCCTGAGTTATCCACAGCGCGAGCGGTGCCATCCACAGACCTGGGGAAAGGTCTGAAGATCTGTGGATAACTCTCCGGACGTTGACGCCGGTGTGACTGGTCGGCCGCCCCGACCTGGCCTGTCCACCCCTTGCCCTGCCTGGGAAAACCCGGATCAGCGACGCACGGAACAGACGTTCCCCACTTCGTGCACAAGATCGGGCACAGACTGTGGACAACCCGGGGGCACGCGGTGGAAAGCCCGCGTACCCCCGGGCACAGAACGGCCCCGGCGCCTCGCGCTCAGGTGAGCTGCACCGTGCGGACGATCACGGTGGCCGCGATCACCAGGAAGACCAGGGCGCAGGTGCCCCATTGGATGAGGGCCCGGCGCTCACGGGGTGCGTGCACCATTCCGTACGCGATGGCGACGCCGGCGACGAGACCGCCGACGTGCGCCTGCCAGGCGATGCCGCTCCAGGTGAACGTGAACAGCAGGTTCAGCGCGAGCAGGGCGATGACCGGACGCATGTCGTAGTTCAGGCGGCGCATCAGGACCGCCGTCGCGCCGAGCAGGCCGAAGATCGCGCCGGAGGCGCCGAGCGAGGCGTCGCTGGGGTCCGAGACCAGATACGTCAGGGCGCTGCCGCCGAGCCCCGACAGCAGGTAGAGGGCGAGGAACCGCGCCCGGCCGAGCGCCGCCTCCAGGGGGCCGCCGAGCCACCAGAGCCCCAGCATGTTGAACGCGATGTGCCAGATCTCCTGGTGCGTGAACATGGCCGTGACCAGGCGGTACGTCTGCCCGTCCGCCACGCCCTCGGTGGCGGGGAACGGCTCCGGCGGCCACCGGCCGATCAGGAACAGGTCCCCGACGAGGTCCTCACGGGCGCGGACCGCGATGAACACCAACACGTTGATCACAAGGATGATCTTCGTGAACAGGCGCGGGTCCTGCGTGAGCGTGCCGCCCGCCAGCGTGCGCGGCTGGGTGGCCGCCGGGGCGTGCCCGGTGCCGGAACCGCCCTTGACGCACTCGGGGCACTGGAAGCCGACCGAGGCGCTGATCATGCACTCCGGGCAGATCGGACGCTCGCAGCGGGTGCAGCTGATACCCGTCTCCCGGCCGGGATGCCGGTAGCAGCTCGGCAGGCTCTGCGCGTCCTGCGGCCCCTGCGGGCTGCCTGGCGCCTGGTCCATCACGGTCCCCTCTGGTCTGCCGTACGCGGCGGCGCCGGCATGCTTGGTCCAACGCGCCGCCCCGCCCTCCTCTACGGATGGGCGGGGCGGTTTTGTTCCCTGGCGGGCGGGGTCGAGCGCGGGGCGCTCAGCCCTCGCGCGTCTCGACGACGACGGACTCGATGACGACGTCGTTCACCGGACGGTCCGTGCGCGGGTTGGTCTGCGTGCCGGCGATGGCGTCCACGACCTTCTTACCGGCGTCGTTGGTGACCTCGCCGAAGATGGTGTGCTTGCGGGTCAGCCACGCGGTCGGGGAGACCGTGATGAAGAACTGGGAGCCGTTGGTGCCCGGGCCCGCGTTCGCCATGGCGAGGAGGTACGGCTTGTCGAAGGCGAGGTCGGGGTGGAACTCGTCCTCGAACTCGTAGCCCGGGCCGCCCGTGCCGTTGCCCAGCGGGTCGCCGCCCTGGATCATGAAGCCGCTGATCACCCGGTGGAAGACCGTGCCGTCGTACAGCTTGTCCGTGGACTTCTTGCCGGTCGCGGGGTGCACCCACTCGCGCTCGCCCTGAGCGAGCTCAACAAAGTTCCTGACCGTTTTGGGCGCGTGGTTCGGCAGAAGCCGGATCTCGATGTCGCCCTGGTTGGTCTTGAGAGTGGCGTAAAGCTGCTCAGCCACGATCTGCCTTCCGTTGTCCTCTGTGACCCTCCGATCCTCGCACGGACCGGTTTGGGACGAGTAGCCGCCGAGCAGGCGCACCTCAGGGCGATCCGTGGCATTGTCGACGACGGGCCGTGCCCGTACCGCGTCGAGCGGCTTCGCCCGCGCTGGATCGCGCGCCGCGCTCGTGGGGATGCCCCGGATGCCCGACCGCGCGTGCCCCGGTTACATCCCGGCAGGCATGATCCCGGAAAGGGTGGAAAGGTGACATACCTATACGCCACCAAGGAGGAGGATCCCGTGACCCGCAAAGACAGCGTGCGCGCCGCGGCCGACTCGGCGAAGGAAAGCGCGCGGCACGCCGCGGACGCGGTGGCGCCCTACGCCGAAGAAGCCAAGGACCGGGCCACACACCTGGCACAGGAGGCGCGTTCACGCCTCGCCCCGAAGGTGTCGCACGCGGCACACGTCGCCGCCGACCAGGCCCGCGCCCAGTACGGGGCGCACGTCGCGCCGCGCGTGGTGCAGGCACGAGGGCATGTGCCGCCGAAGATCGACCACGCGGCGCACGAGGCCGCCGCCCGCACCCGCAGGGCCGCCCGCCAGGCCGCCGACTTCTCGAAGCCCCGCATCGAGCACGCCGTGGCCGCCTCGGGGCCGGTCCGTGAGGAGGCGGCGGCCCGGGGCGCGGCGGCGCTCGCCGCCCTGCGCGGCCAGGTGTCGCCGCAGGAGATCAAGGAGATCGCCCGCAAGCAGCAGCGGCGGGCCCGCACCGGCCGCGCGGTCAAGCGGCTCGCCGTCCTCGGCGTGCTCGGCGCCGCCGCGGTCGCCGTGTGGAAGTGGTGGGACAAGCAGGCCAACCCGGACTGGCTGGTCGAGCCCCCCGCGGCCACGGAGATCCCCGACCGCACCTCGCTGACCTCGGTGGACGGCAGCGGCCAGGCGTCCCTCGACCCCGAGGTGCAGGCGAAGCAGGCGGAGGCCGAGGCGGACTCGGACGCGAAGAGCCGGGACGAGAAGGGCTGACGCGGCGGCCTGACGCGAAGGCCTGACGACTGAGGGCGAGGTTCCGGTACGACCGGCCTCGCCCTCAAGCCTGAGCCCGGGCCGGGAGCCGACTCCGTCAGGGACCGGCCTCGCCGGGGTGCCTGTCCGACGCGGCGATGTCCAGGTACGCCTGGCGGGCAGTCTCCGCCGCGCGGCCGCAACAGCGCGCCCGCGCCCCGGAAATGGACGAGTGCCCCCCTCGCACCCCCGCGCGTTACGCCAGGTGGCGCAACCGGGCGTGCGCCGCCCGGCCGCCCCCGTTGTCCTAGCGGATATGGGCTACCACATAGACGGCCCGCAAACAGCGGGCAGAACACGGCGTGACGCACTGGGAATCGGCGTGATCCTGCTCGCCTCAGGTGCGCTCGGCATGGCGGGCACCCCGCCGGACGAGGTCGTCGACCGTGACGACCTCGCAGACCCGGACGACCTCGTCGATCCGGACGGCCTCATCGACCGCGAGGACCTCGACGGACTCGCGGATCCGGACGGCGGCACGGTCTCCGAGGGCGCCGCGGACCCGCACGACGCCTGCGTGGCCGACTTCGACCCGCACTTCGAGGAGGACCTGGCGGCGGCCGACGCCGCGGTCCCCGAGGTGCGCGCGCTCACGGGCCCACCGCGCCGCTTCGCGCGCCCGCTGCGCCGCCGCTTCCGGGTCAGCGCCCGCTACGGCATCCGCGGCAACTGGGTCGCGGGCCACCACACCGGCGTCGACCTGGCGGTGCCCCGGGGCACTCCGGTGTACGCCATCGGCTCGGGCGTCGTCGTGCTCGCCCGCTGGTCGGGGGCGTACGGCAAGGCCGTCACGGTCCGTATGCCGGACGGCCACTACGCGGTGTACGCGCATCTGAACCGCATCTCCGTGCGGCGGGGCGCGCGGATCCGCACCGGCACCCGCATCGGCAGCAGCGGCAGCACGGGGCGCGCCACGGGCCCCCACCTCCACCTGGAGATCAGGTCCCGGCGCGGCTACGGCTCGGACATCAACCCGGTCAGGTATCTGGCCCGGCGCGGGGTGCGGCTCACCTAGCGCCGGGCCGCCCCGTGCTCAGGTCTGTACGGCGGGGATCAGCTGGGTCACCGGCTGCACCAGGTCCGTGACCTGGTGCAGCTCGTTCAGCCGGTGCAGGCCGCCGAGCTGGCTCGACACCGTCGGCAGGGCGTCGTGCTGTGCCTCGGGCAGCGGCGTGCGACCCAGCTCGTCGAGGGTGGCCATCGGCGAGATCTCCTTGGCCGGCTGAGCGCCGGTGGCCGCGTGGGCGGCGGGCGCCACGAGCGCCGCCGCGCCGGCGGCGAGGGACACAGCGGCCAGAATGCGTCGTGCTGAAGTCATGCCCTCAGCAACGGCGGAGCCGTCCGCGGGACACGGTCGCGTGCCCCATTCCGCTCACCGCTGGCACTAATGGCCTACAGAAATATTGCCCGAGCCGCCGCAGGTGTTCGATATCCAGAAGATCATCGACGATTTCACGCCGTTACTTCACATCAGAGCAACGCGTTAGAGGAATCGCGGCCACACCCACGCGGCCGTGCTTTCCAATTCGAAGGAGAACGTGATGTCTCGCATCGCGAAGGCAGCCGCCCTCACGCTCGGCGCGGGCGCCGTCGTGCTCGGTGGCGCCGGACTCGCCACGGCCGACGCCGGCGCGCACGGCGAAGCCAAGGGTTCCCCCGGCGTCCTCTCGGGCAACCTGATCCAGGTCCCGGTCCACGTCCCGGTCAACGTCTGCGGCAACACCATCGACGTCATCGGTCTGCTGAACCCCGCGTTCGGCAACACCTGCGTCAACAACGGCGGCACCGGCGGCGAGGGCGGCTACGGCCACTGAGCTAGTCCCCAGGAGAAGCCCCCGGCGAGTACCGTCGCCGGGGGCTTCCCGCTTTCCTGCGCGGCGGTGGTCCCGCTCGCGTCCTACGTAGCGGTGGATCGTCATACGTAGCGGTAGATCCGCTCGTGGTCGAGCATGTCGCCCGGTGTCGTCCGCCACGGGGGCATCGGCTCGTTCCGCGCGACGACACGGCCGTGCCCCGGCTCGCCGAGGCCGGGCGGGCGCTCAGGCAGGAACCGCGCGCCCCTGCGGTGCTCGCGCTCCCAGCGGCTCCACAGCAGGTCCACGAACGCGTGGTTCAGCCAGAACACGGGGTCGTTCACGGATCCACCGCCCAGCATGTGTCCGCCGACCCAGCGGTGCACGCGGTTGTGGTTGCGCCACCGCGCGGTGCCCACGCCGGACGTCCAGCCCTCCAGCTTGTTGCGGAAGCCGCCGTCCGCTCGCGAGTCCCAGGGCGGGACGTCGTACCGGGTGTCCTTCATCGCCCACTCCACGTCGGCGGGTGTGGGCAGGTCGATGGGGTTCGAGGGATTGCCGAACGCGCGGGTGAGGAAGTCCCCGTCGGTGACACTCTCCTTGATCGGCCAGTGGCCGTTGCGGCGGGCGAACGGGCCGGTGAGCACCTGCCGGTCGCTCTCACGCCCGTTCCCGCCAAGGAAGTCCTCGCCCCACAGGGACGCGGCCGGGGTGCGGTCGCGCGTCCAGTCCCAGTACGGGACCGTGACCGCGTCGTCGACGCGCTGGAGCGCCCGCTCGAAGTCGAGCAGGAAGCGCCGGTGCCAGGGCAGGAACGTGGGCGTCATGTGGGCGACGCGGAGCCGGTCCTCGCCGTCCGCCACGTAGAAGTCGATGTGCGTACGGACGAATTCGTCGTACTCGCCCCGGCGCTTGAGGCTCAGTACCGCGTCCACGAATCTGCGCCGCTCGGCCCCGGTCAGCCGGTTCTGGTTCTTGCGTGTGTAGGCCACGCGCGCCCCCTTCACGTTCCCGTGCGCCCCGTGCGGTCGGTCCGTCAGTGGGTGTGACCGCTCAGCCTCTCCGTCACCCCCAGCTCGTCCACGGCCCCGCGGGCCGCCGCGAGCGGGGTCTCGTACGAGCCGTAGTGGTCGACCATGGTCAGATAGCTGCCGTCGGCCCGGCGCATCAGGCCGAGCCGGCGGCCGTCGACCGTGACGTGCCACTCGGACGGGGCCGCGCCGCGCTCGCCGAGGACCGGGTCGCCCTGGATGCGCCGGCCCCGGTACATCTCGTCGAACGAGCCCTCGTCCGGGGCGCCCGGCGGGGTGGCCCGCGCCCAGCCGGCCCGCATCACCCCGACGGCGGCGAGTGTGGCCGCGGCCGCGGCGCCCAGCAGGTGGCGCCGCCCGAGGCGGTGGATCAGTGGCGTACCGGGCGCTGCGGTCATGTGCTCCCTCTTCCGCTGCCATGTGCTTCGGCGGCCATGTGTTTCATCGGCCACCCGCTTGGGCGGCCATCCGCTGCCAGACCTCTAACCACCCGACCCCCGCCGCGCGTTACGGCCCTGACCGCCAGGGGATCGGGCCCGCCCGGTCCACCGGGCCCGCGGGCGTCTAGTTGAGGCCCAGGTCTGCGGCCGGCTGGGCGCTCAGCAGGGGCTGGTGCAGGCCACCGCCGGGCAGGTTGAGCGGCGGCAGGGCGGTGCCGTCGGCGCCCGGGGCTGCCAGCGGGGCCTCCAGGGTGGCGCCGGGCGTGAGGGCGTACACATCGGAACCGCGCGCCGACAGGCCCACGCTCTTCAGGCTGTCCTCGCCCACCACGTCCGTCAGCGGGGCGGTGATCTGCACGTCGGGCAGCGCGTTCCGGACCGGGATCTGCGGGACGGCCCGCTCGGGCAGCAGCTTGCCCTCCACATAGCGGGGGCCTTCGAAGTCGCCGCCGGGCAGCGGCACCGGGAGGGTGCTGGTGATCTCGGGGGTCTGGAGGCCCAGGGAGTGCTTCACCCCGTCCAGCGGCACGGTCACGCCGGGGTGGTCCGCCGCGGCCGCGGTCGACGCCGCGCAGGCTGCCGCGGTACAGGCGAGGGCCGTGACGACGGCCCCCCTCGTGGTGTGCTTCATGGCTCGGATCCTTTCGCTCACGGCGACCACTCGGTTCGCACAGGTTCAACGAGCCCGCACCGCGCACCAGCACAAACTTCGCCCGAGCAACCGAATACTCGCTTTAACGGATGATCCCCTCGACTGATCTCCGCGCCGGATTTCCCCGGCCGCGCGGGTTCAGCCGGTCCAGAAATCCCACCAGCGGGTCAGGATCAGCACACCGACGCCACCGATGTGCACCACGGGAAAGGCCCAGGAGAATTCACCGAGAAAGGCCTTCACGGGCTCCGGCGCGGGCAGGAAGCCGTTGCGGACGTTGAAGGCGGTCACGTACCAGAACATCAGGATCGTGGCGACCCACGCCAGGCAGCACCACAGGCACAGCGCGTTGATCCGGTACAGGGACTGGAACTGCAACCACGTGCAGAACCCCACCCCGAACAACGTGCCCGCGTTGAACGTCAGCCAGTACCAGCGCGGGAAACGCGCCCCCGCCAGCAGACTCATCCCGACACCGATCACCACGGCGTACGCCGCGAGCCCCAGCATCGGATTCGGGAACCCGAACGCCTCCGCCTGCTCGCTCTTCATGATGCTGCCGCAGGCCACCACCGGGTTGATACTGCACCCGGGCTGGAAGTTCGGGTCCTTCAGCAACTCGAACTTGTCGAGCGTGATGATCCACGACGCCCACAGCCCCGCCACACCCGTGACCACCAGAAGCAACGCGAACGCCCGGCTCCCGCCGGCCGGGCCGGGCGCGTGACGAGGGGCGTGCGCCGGGCTCTCCCGGCCGGGCGGGCTCTCCTGGGCAGGCGTGTTCTCCTGGGCAGGCGTGTTCTCCTGGGCAGGCAGCCGGGCGGGGTGTCGCGTGGCCTGACGCGACGGCGCCGGGGCGCTCATCAGACGCGCAGCCGCTGCACCGGGAGCAGGCAGTGCGCGGCGTTGGTGAGGGTCTCCTCGTCGCCCGCGAAGGAGCGGAGGTTGTCCTCCGACACGGGTGTGCCGGGCGTACCCTCCGGCCACGCGCGCGTGGTCATGATGAAGTACGCGTGTCCGCGCTCCTGTACGGCGGCGAGCCACTCGGGCGGGACCACGCACTGGGCGTTGACGTGCGGCATGCTGACGACCGCCTGCCCGGCCTCGACGAGCAGTGTCACGGGCAGGCTGGGGTTCCGCGCGCCGTCCAGGAGCGGGCCGCCGATCGGCAGACCGGAGTTGTGCAGCAGCGTGCCGACCGCCTCCGCCGACGCGTCCGGGCCGCCGGCGGCATCCCCCAGGGGATAGGCCATGAGAAAGGCCATGTCCTTTTCTTCCTCGGGGTGTTCACCGCTCCAGGCGATGACACCGAGGGTGCCCATGTCGGCCGCCCGGAAAGGACGCTGCTCGCTCGGTTTCGTGGTCATGGGCGAAACCGTAGCGACGCCCGCGGCACGGATTTCGCGCTTGTCACCTAAGTGGCCGTACTACCGATCCGCATCACACGAAGGAGGGATCCGGTCGAACGCGTGCGCTGAGTACGCCTAAAGGTCATCGGTCTCGCGCAACGATCGGCACGCGGAAGGCCGGCCCGCGGAAAGAGTTCCGCCGACCGGCCTTTGAGCACCGCGTTCGCCCGGGGAGAGCGGGGTGCGGGCGCGGCGCGAGCGCGGGGAGCGCGAGGCGCCGCGTGTTGCCGCGTGGTGGGGCGTGGTGGCGCGTGAGGTCACGTGACACGGTGGGAGACCGCGTGCTGTCACGTGGCTTCACCACGCTCCGTGAGCGAAGGTCAGTCGTTCACACCGTTGTTGCCGAACGCCGGGTTCAGGGCGCCGATCAGATTGGCGGTGTTGCCCACGACGTTGACCGGGACGTTCACCGGGATCTGGCCGATGTTGCCCGAGCCGACGCCCGGGGAGTGCACGGCGTCAGCGGCGGCGTCGGCGTCGGCGAAAGCGGTCCCCGACGCGGCGCCCGCGGCCATACCGGCGGCGGCGAGGGCGAGAGCAGCCTTCTTGGCAGTGTTCATCATCAAACCTTCCCTTAGGGTTTGGCTGAAGCCTAGGGGCGCAATTCAGGGGATTCCTGGAATAACACGCCCAAGCATTTTCGGTTTCCCGTTCGGATCAGCCCACCGGAAGGGAAACGGCAATTCGGCGCCTAGTTGGCGAGCGGCAGGCCTCCGAGCAGCTGCGTCGGGCCCCCGCTCGCGTTCAGCCCGTCCGTGGCCTGCTTGACCGCGTTGACGACGGAGTTCTTGTTCTCCGTGTCCAGCATGTTGGTGTTCAGCGGCGCCGCGTCCAGGGTCGGCTGGCTGAGCAGCGTGTCAAGGCCGCCGTTCAGGCTGGTGGGCGTCATGTCGTTGGCGAACGCGGGCGCGGCGGCACCGGCGATCGCCATCGATCCAGCGAGGACAGCGGCAGCCTTCAGGGGCTTCATCGTGTTCCTTTCCTGGTAACTCTTGTCACCGTTGGCCGGGTCACCAATGGGTTTCACTACTCAGGCAATTACTTCTGCCTGTCACGTCTCTCACCAGTCCTAACGAGCGGAACTCGGCACGGAAACCCCTGGAACTCAAACTTCCCGGAACCCACTCGATGGCAGGGAACCCGCATTCTTCTCATATCAACAGGACTAAGCACACGCGAAGTTGACGAACACCTGACGGGTCCGTGCACGACGAGACCCGCCGCTCCGGAACGGGCCGGTGTGGCGGGTCTCGTCATGCGCGGACCCGGCGGAAAAGCCTTGCCGGACTACTCGCGCCGCCCCGGTTACTCCTCCACCGGCAGCTTCGGCACCTGGGGCAGGCCGGGCAGGTTCGGGGCGGGCAGACCGCCGCCGAGGACCGTCGCGACGACCGTGTTGACCAGGCTGGTGAGGACACCGGTGACGGCCGGGACAACCTTGGTCACATCGCCGCTGGTGACGGCCTTGATCAAGTTGTCCACCGCGGTCTGGAGCGCCTTCAGGGCGTCGTCCTTGATGTCGAGAGGCACCTGCGCGGCCTGTGGTCCGCCCAGCGGCAGCTTCGGCAGCGAGGCGGGCAGCTCCGGCACGGCGGGAGCCGGCGGGACGGCGGGCGCGGCCGGAGTCTCCGGGACGGCGGCGGCAGGGGCCTCGGGGACGGCGGGAAGGGCGGCGGGGACCTCGGGCACGTCAGGCAGGGCGGCGGGCTTGGGGACCGGAGCCCCGGCTTTGATCTTCTCGATCGCTTGCTTGACCGCGTCGGCGAGCTTGGTGGCCTCGGGGGCGGGCACCTGACCGTTGTCGGCCTTGAGCACCTTTTCGAGGAGGCCGGTGACGGGGGTGAGGACGACACCCAGGTCCCCGAGCGCCTTCACCTGGGCGAGCAGCGCGTCCGCCCCGGGGACGGGGGCCTTCGCGGCCGTCGCTTCCTGGCGGGTCTCCGCCTGCATGGCTATGGCCGGACCGGCCGTGCCGAGGAGAAGCGCCGCGCAGAGCGTGGTGGTCGCGATACGCCGTGCGGGTAGTGCACGCATAGGTCGTTCCCTTTCGGTGGTCCGTCGGATCTTGTGATCACCGTGAAAGGGGGTCTCGCCCTCCGCAACCGAGCGGGCGCGCCGCGTCGCCCGCTCCTTCCGGCCGGCCGGGCGTTTACGCAGGTGGGAAGCGGAAGTACGGGGCAGACCAGGGGTGTTGTGGCCAGCCGCCATTCGTGTACGGGTCCGGGAGCGCGACACGCCGACGCCGCCCGGCCGGCACGCGGCCACCGCCGCCTGGCCGTTCACCCGGATGCGGCACGGGGTGAGGATGCGGGGCCACATGGAAAAGGCCGCCCCGCAGGCTGCGGGGCGGCCTTACCGATCGGCGCGTCAGCTCAGTCGTTGACGCAGGTGTTGCCGAACGCCGGGTTCAGCAGGCCGATCACGTTGATCGTGTTGCCGCAGACGTTCACGGGGATGTGCACCGGCACCTGGATGACGTTGCCGGAGACGACGCCGGGGGAGTTGGTGGCGGCACCCTGCGCGCCGCTGTCGGCAGCGGCGACACCGGCGCCGCCGGCCACGGCGGCGGCCGCGACGGCGGAGAGGGCGAGAGCCTTGGTGGTACGCGACATGGAGAGTTGCTCCTTGGTCATATGACGCTTGTGCCGTGCGGGATGCCCGGCGCGTGGATCAACGGCCACGCCTGACGGTCGGTTGTGCCCCGGACGGGTGATGGATGGGGCGAGCCATTTCGGTGACAGCCGTGTCGCCGTGTTGCCACGCCGTGCCGCTCACACGGGCGGCGTACGCCCACGGACCCCCTCCCGCCAGGGAATTGACCACGTGCTTCACCGTTTCGACACACGCGGCGTGGTCACGGAGAAGGCTCTCGGCTCCCGCTACAGTTGCGCTTCCTCTTGAGGAATTTCAGCCATAGATGTGCTCATGCCACAAATGTGCATATTCGCTCGGTCAGCCCACATCACGCCCCCCGCACTCCCCTTCGCCCGCCCCCGTGCTCCTCAGCGTTTCTCCGTCCCTCCCACTCCGGAAGGCCAACGCCGTCATGTGCCACTCCCCGGGCCCGCGTCGCGTCCTCGCCGTCCCGCCGCCGTGCGCCGCGTTCGCGCTGGTGCCAGGGCATGCGGCGGCCGCGCCACCCGGTGGCGGGGAGAAACACGGTGAGTCGGCAAAGAGGTATCACGCGCCGCGTCGTGGAAGGGCCGTACGCGCCGCCACCCGGGCGATCACTTACCGCCGGGCGGTCACCCGGACGGCCGCGCCGGGCCCCGCCACCGGGCCTCGCCCCCTGGCCGGTCTCCGCTCCCCGGCGGGTCTTCGCTCCCCGGCGGGTCTTCGCTCCCCGGCGGGTCTTCGCTCCCCGGCCTGCTTCCGCTCCTCGGGTGGTCCTCGCTCCTCGGACGGTCCTCGCCCCTCGGGCGGCCTTCGCCCCTCGGGCGGTCCTCGCCCCTCGGACGGTCCTCGCTCCGCCGCGCGGCCCCGCGTCGTCCGGGCCGGGGTCATCGCGGCCGTCGACGCGCGGCGGTAACGCACCTTGCCTCGCACCCACCCAGAGGAATCGCGCATGCCGCAGCCGTCGGTCCTCCCTCCCCCACGTGTCCTGCACGTCAGCCAGCCCGTGGACGGCGGCGTGGCCCGTGTGGTCCTGGACCTCGTCGAGGCCCAGCGCGCCGCGGGCCTCGACGTCCACGTGGCCTGCCCCGGCGGCGTCCTCGGAGGCGGACGCGGCCACGCCTGGGCGGCGAGCCGCGCCCCCGGGCCCGCGCTGTGGTCCGAGGTCCGCGAACTGGCCCGCGTCATGACCCTCGTACGCCCGGATCTCGTCCACGCCCACAGCGCCAAGGCGGGTCTCGCCGTGCGCCTTGCCGTCCGCGGGCGCGTGCCCACCGTCTTCCAGCCGCACGCCTGGTCGTTCGAGGCCGTCGGCGGCGTGACGGCGGCGCTCGCCCGTGCCTGGGAACGGCACGGCGCGCGCTGGACCACCCGGCTCGTGTGCGTCAGCGAGGCCGAGCGGCACACCGGGCTGCGCGCGGGCGTCGGCGGCACGGCCCGGGTCGTCCCCAACGGCATCGCCGTCGACCGCTTCCCGCCCCAGGACAGGGCAGCGAGCCGGGCCGCGCTGCCGCTGCCCCCGGCGCGCGACGCCGCCACGCCCCTGGTGGTGTGCGTGGGGCGGCTGTGCCGGCAGAAGGGGCAGGACGTACTGCTGCGGGCCTGGGCGGCCGTCACCGCGGCACTGCCCGCCGCCCGCCTCGCCCTCGTCGGCGACGGTCCGGACGCCCAGGCCCTGCGGACGCGCGCCGACGACTCGGTGCTCTTCGCCGGCGCCGTCCCGGACGCGGCGCCCTGGTACCGCGCGGCCGACGTGGTCGTGCTGCCCTCGCGCTGGGAGGGCATGGCGCTGGCCCCGCTGGAGGCCATGGCGAGCGGCAGGCCCGTCGTGGTCACCGAGGTGAACGGCGCGAGAGAGAGTCTGCCGCCCGACCTCGCGCCCCACGCCCTGGTGCCCCCGGAGGACGCCGACGCCCTGGCCCGCGCGCTCATCGCCCTCCTCGGCGACCGGGCGCTGGGCGACCGGCTCGGCGCCCGGGCGCGCCGCCACGTCCTCGACCACCACGACGTGCGGCACACCGCCCGCGCCGTCGAGGAGGTCTACCGCGAACTGCTCGGCACGGCACCCCCCACGTACGCGGCCGCCACGAAGGACAGGGAGTCCACCAACCCGTGAGTGCGGAACGAACCGTCGCCACCTCGTCAGGGGAGCTGAGACAGCACCAGCAGGACCCGGCCGCGGCCGTCGTCGTGGCGCCCCGGGAGGCGCTGGCCACGCGCGTCGGGCACGGCTCGTGGCGGCCCGCGCGCCACCGGCCGGTGGTCTGGCCGCTGCTGGCGGCCGACGGGGCCGCCGCGGTACTCGGCGTATGCGTGTACGCCGTGTCCGACACCGCCGTCTCCACGTCAGGGGCCTCTTGGGGGCCGGCCGCTCCCTGGCCCCCCGTCTCCTGGGCCGCCGCGCTGGCGCTCCTGGCCACGGCCGTCGTCGCGCTGCACGCCCACGGCGGTCTCTACCGGCCCGCGCGGTTGCCCGCCGTGCTCGACGAACTGCCCGCGCTCTGCGGGCGCGTGGCCGTCGCCTGGTGCGTGACGGCCACGTGCGCGACGTCGCTGTCGGGGCTGCCCGTCCTGCCGCCGCTCGCCCCGCTCGCCACTCCTTCGCCCGCCCCGCTCCTGCTGGCGTGCGTGGCCCACTGTGCGCTGAGCGCGGTCGGCCGGGCGCTGGTGTACGGGCGTTTCCGCGGGTCCCTGGAGCGCGGGCCCCGGCCGGTGCTCGTACTCGGCCACGGCCCGCGCGCCCGCGCGCTCGTCGGCGCGCTGCTGCGCCAGCCCCGGTGCGGGATGCGCCCGGTCGGTGTCGTCTGCGACCCCGCCGACCTCGCCGCCCAGGACCAGGACGCGGCGCCCGGCCTGCCGGTGCTCTCCACCCCGGGCGAACTCCAGCGCGCCGCCATCCAGAACGACATCCGTACGGTGCTGATCGCCACCGGCCGCGGGGAATCCCGCGAGCACTGGCTGCCCGCTCTGCGCGCCCTCGGCTGTGACCTGTGGGAACTCGCCCCGGCGCAGGCCCCCGCGCGGCACCAGCACGTGGCCGGGTTCCCGTGCCGGCCGCTGCCGCCCGGCGGGCCCCTCCGCACCAGCTTGCGCAAGCGGGCGCTCGACGTGCTGGTGTCGGCCGTGCTCCTTGTCGCCGCCGCGCCGGTCCTGCTGCTGTGCGCGGCACTCCTGCGCGTGCTGGAGGGTCCCGGGATCGTGTTCCGCCAGGAGCGTGTCGGCAAGGACGGGCGTCCGTTCACCCTGCTGAAGTTCCGCACCCACCGGCCCGCCGACCCGCAGGAGGCCGCGACCCGCTGGAGCGTGGCCGACGAGCACCGGATGAGCGCGTACTGCCGCTTCCTGCGCCGCACCTCCCTCGACGAGCTGCCGCAGCTGTGGAACGTGCTGCGCGGCGACATGAGCCTGGTCGGACCGCGCCCCGAACGCCCCTACTTCGTGGCCCAGTTCAGCCAGAAGTACCCCGACTACGCGCACCGCCACCGCATGCCCACCGGCATCACCGGGCTCGCCCAGATCCACGGCTTGCGCGGGGACACCTCCATCGAGGACCGCTGCCGCTTCGACAACACGTACATCGACAGCTGGTCCTTCTGGCAGGACCTGTGCATCCTGCTGCGCACCGTGGGCTGTCTCGTACGACACTCGGGGAGCTGACCCACGGTGCCCACCGCCGACCACGCGCTGGCGCCGCCGCCCGCGTCAGCTCCGCCGTTCCTCGCCGCGCCGACGGCCGCCGTGCGGCGGGCCGCTCCCGTGCTGCCCGTCGTCGCCGTGGTGGCGCTGCTCGCGCTTCCGGTGCCCGCCGGCGGCTCCGGCGACGGCCCGCAGATCACGGTCGCCGACGTGGCCTCCGGGCTCGTCGTGGCCCTGTGCGTCCTGACCGCCGTACGTTCCGCGCGGCGCCCGCTGACCCGGGCCGCCGCGCTGCTGTTCGGCCTGCCCGTGGTCGGTGTCACGGTCGCCGCGTGCGCCGCGCCGACCGGCGGTGCCGCGCTCGCGGGGGCCGCCCGCTACCTCCAGGTCTTCGTCCTGGTGCCGCTCGCCGTCCTCACGCTGCTCCGGGACGGCCGTGACGTACGCCTGGTGGCCTGGTCGTTCGTCGGGCTCGCGGGGTGGCAGGGCGGGATCGGCGTGCACCAGTACGTCACCGGCACGGGCGCCTCGTACATGGGTGAGGACATCCGCGCGGTCGGGACGTTCGGGCCGACCGACGTCATGGGGATGGCCACCGTGGTGTCGTTCGGGGTGGTCTGCGCGCTGGCTCTTGCCTTCCGTGACGGCGCTCCCCGGCAGCGGGCCGCCGCGGTCACCTGCGCGGCCCTGCTGCTCGTCCCGCTCGCCCTGTCCTTCAGCCGGGGCGCGTGGATCGCCACGGCGGCGGCCTGCGGCGTGGTCCTGGTACTCGCCGGGATCCGGCGGGCGCTGCGGGTGCTGCTCGCCGCGACCGCCGCGGCCGTGGTGCTCGTCGGCGGCTTCGGCGTGGGCTCGCAGATGCTCCAGCAGCGCCTCGGCAGCATCACCGAAGTCGCCGACGCGCCCGACCAGTCGGTCACCGACCGGTACACGATGTGGGCCGCGTCGCTCGCCATGTGGCGCGAGCACCCGGTCACCGGCGTGGGCCTCAAGGGCTTCCCCGAGTACCGCGACAGCCACGCGTCGGTCGCGCTCTCCTCCGGCAGCGACACCGCGGGCGCGGGCCAGGGCTTCGCCCGCCAGCCGCTGCTCTCCCCGCACAACATGTATCTGCTGGTCCTCAGCGAGCAGGGGCTGCTCGGCCTGTCGGCCCTCGCGGGCTGCTGGGTGGGCCTCCTGGTGTGCGGGCTGCGGCGCTGGGCCCGTACGCGCGCGCTGCCCGCCGCGCCCGGTGACCGCCTCGACTGCGCGCTCCTGGCCTGCGGCCTCCTCGTGTGGCAGCTCGTCGACTTCCTGTACGCCGACATCGGCGGGCCCTCGACGGTGCTCACGGCCGTCGTCATCGGGGTCGCGGCCTGGTGGGGGGTCGGCGACCACACGCGGCGGCGGGAGGTGCCGGCACCATGATCACGGCCTCCGGGGGCGGGGACACGGGAGCGCTGCGGCCTCCCGGGGAGGCACCCGTCGACGCCCCTCCACAAGAGACGGCCCCTGAGGAGGAGGCGGGCCCCGGCGGCGCCGGGCCCGCGCGGGGCGGCAGTTTCCTCGCCAAGGCCGCGCTGGTCACGGCGGCGCTCTCCGTGGCCGGTTCGCTGCTCGGGCTCGCGCGGGACCAGGCGCTCGCGCATTTCTTCGGCGCCGGGACCGACACCGACGCGTTCCTGGTGGCCTGGACCGTGCCGGAGATGGCGGCGACGCTGCTCATCGAGGACGGCCTGGCCTTCTTCCTCGTCCCGGCGTTCAGCCTGGCCCTCGCGCAGCGCGGGCGCGGCCCGGGGCGCGACCCCGTGCGGGCCCTCGTCGCCGCGTCGCTGCCCCGGATGTGCCTGTGCTTCGCGGCCGCCGCCCTGGCCCTCGCCCTCGCGGCGCCCTGGGTGGTGGCGGCCCTGGCGCCCGGCCTTCCGGACCAGCGGCTGGCCGTGGACTGCACGCGGCTGACGGCGACCTGCGCCTTCTCGTTCGGCCTCGCGGGCTACTGCAGCGCCGCCCTCCGCGCCCACCAGCGCTACACCGTCCCCGCCACGATCTACGTCGTCTACAACGCGGCCATCATCGCCACGCTGGCCCTGCTCGCCGCGCGGTGGGGGGTGCGCGCGGCGGCGGCCGGGGTCGCGGTGGGCGGCACGCTGATGGTGGTCGCGCAAGTGCCTTCGCTGTGGCGGCAGTTGCGACGCGGCAGCGGATCGGGCAACGCCCGGGTGCGCGCCGAACCGGCGTCCGCGCGGCTGCGGACCACCGTCATCTGGACCGTGCTGCTCTTCGCGCTGTGCCGCCAGTCGCAGGTCCTCATCGAGCGGTTCCTGGCGTCGTCGCTGCCCGGTGGCGCCATCTCGCATCTGAACTACGCGCAGAAGGTCGCGCAGATGCCGATGGCCCTGGCCCTGATGCTGTGCACCGTCACCTTCCCCGTCCTGGCCCGGGCTCAGGCCGAGGGCCAGACCCTCAAGGCGCGCGACCGCGTGGAACGGGACGTCGTGATGGCCGGGTGCGTGGTGCTGCTCGGCGCCTCCGCCGTGATCGCCGGGGCGCATCCGACCATTCAACTCCTCTTCGAGCGCGGCGCGTTCACGCCCGAGGACACCGCCGCCACGGCCTCCGTCATGCGCGTGTACTCCATGGGCCTCCTCGGTCACACCCTCGTCGGCGCCCTCGCCCGCTCATACTTCGCCGGGGGCCGTGTCACCTGGGCACCGGTCAACGCGATGGGCCTCGGCATCGTCGCCACGGCAGGCCTCGGCGTGCTGAGCGTCGGCACCTTCGGCGTGTACGGGATCGCCGCCGCCAACGCCATCGGCATCTGCCTCACCGCCACGCTGCTGCTGCGCGGCATGGGCCCGCGCACGGTCCCCATCCGCATCCCCAAGGTCGTCGCGGAGCTGGCCGGGCTCGTCCTCGCCGCCGCCGTCGCCACGCTCCTGGGCGCGCTCTGCGCACGTTCACTGACCTCGCCGGTGCCCGCCCTGCTGGCCTGCGGCCCGACCGTGCTCCTGAGCTTCGTCCTGGTGGGCTGGTTCCTGCGCGTCGGCCCGCTGGTATCCGCCGTCTCCGCCCTCGGCCCCGCCCTACGAAAGCTGGCTTCGCGTCATGACCGCTGACACCAGACCCGCCCCCCGCACCCCCTCCACACGGGCGTGGATCGCGATGTACCACTCCGTGGACCGCTGCCCCGACGATCCGTACCGGATCACCGTCACCCCCGAGCGCCTCGACGCCCAGCTCGCCCGGCTGCGCCGCCGCGGCTTCACCGGGGTGTCGATGGCCGAGCTGCTGCGCGCCCGCGCCGAGGGCCGCGCGGACGGGCTCGTCGGCCTCACCTTCGACGACGGCTACCAGGACTTCGTGGACCACGCCTTGCCGCTGCTCCACCGCCACGGCTGCACCGCCACGCTCTTCGTCCTGCCTGGCCGCCTGGACGGTGACAATGCCTGGGACCCGCTGGGCCCGCGCAAGCCGCTCCTCGGCGCCGCGGGCATCCGCGCCGCACACGACAGCGGCATGGAGGTCGCCTCGCACAGCCTGACCCATGTGGACCTCACCCAGGCCGACGACGAACAGCTCCAGCGCGAGGTCGCGGGCAGCCGCAGCGCCCTCGTCCAGCTCATCGGTGCCCCGGTGGACGGATTCTGCTATCCGTACGGGTACGTCGACGCCCGGGTCCGTGACGCGGTGCGCGCGGCCGGGTACCGCTATGCCTGCGCCATCGACTCCGGCCCGCTCACCGGCGACTTCACCCTGCCGCGCGTTCACATCGGGCAGCGGGACATCGGCGTACGGCTGTGGCTGAAGGAGCGGCTCAACAGGGCCCGGGGAAGAACGCTGCCGACGGCGGGAGGCGCTTCGGCAGGCGTGCCCTGCGGGCATGTTTCACGTGAAACAGCCGCAGGCGGGCCCCGCGAGTCGACCGCGGCCGTTTCACGTGAAACGGCCGCGCGTGTTTCACGTGAAACACCGACCGGTGCGACGCCCGATACCCGCTCCCCGTCGAATTCGGCGACCACACCGCCCAAGGCGGTGCAACCGTGAGGGCCCTGCACGTCATCACCGGCCTCGGCATGGGCGGCGCGGAGCAGCAACTGCGTTTGATGTTGCGGCACTTGCCCGCACGCTGCGACGTCGTCACGCTCACCAACCCGGGTTCCGTCGCCCGTCAGATGATGGCCGAGGGCACCCGCGTCACCCACCTCGGCATGTCCGGCAACCGTGACCTGTCCGCCCTGCCCCGCCTCACCAAGCTGATCCGCGCCGGGCGCTACGACGTGGTCCACACCCACCTGTACCGGGCCTGTCTGTACGGCCGGATCGCCGCCCGCCTCGCGGGTGTCCGCGCGGTGGTGGCCACCGAGCACTCGCTGGGCGAGTCGCAGATGGAGGGGCGCCCTCTGACCGGCGGAGTGCGTGCCCTGTATCTCGCCGGGGAGCGCCTCGGCCGTGTCACCGTCGCCGTGTCGCCCGCCGTCGCCCGGCGTCTGCACCGGTGGGGAGTGCCCCGGCAGCGCATCAGCGTCGTACCGAACGGCATCGACGCGGAGCGCTTCCGCTATGACCCGGCCGCTCGCGCGACCACGCGCCGCCGTCTGGACCTGCCGGACGACGCCTATGTCGTCGGGGGAGTGGGCCGCCTCACGCCCGGCAAACGCTTCGACGTGCTGCTGCGTGCCGTCGCCCAGCTCCCGGGCGACGTCCTGGCCGTCCTCGTCGGCACGGGGCCGCAGGAGGACGAGCTGCGGGACCTCGCCGAGCGGCTGCGGATCACGAGCCGTGTGCGCTTCGCGGGGGAGGCCCGGCACGAGCCCGAAGGCGCCCTGTCGGACGGCACCGACCTGCCCGCCCTCCTGTCGGCCATGGACGCGCTCGCCTCGCCGTCGCCCGAGGAGGCCTTCGGACTCGCCCTCCTGGAGGGCCTGGCCAGCGGGCTCCCCGTGCTCTACGCCGACTGCCCCGCCATCGACGCCCGGCCCTGCGCCGAGCGCGGCCTCGCCATGCCCTGCGCGAGCGACCCGGACTCCTTCGCCCGCGCCCTGCACACCCTGCGCCCGCGCGGCACGGCACCCCGCACGGCACCACCCGCCGCCCACCACTACAGCATCGCCCGCAGCGCCGGGCAGCTGATGAACGTCTACGAGTCGGCCCTCTCCGGCTCGACCTCGGAGGTGACCTTCGATGCTTAACCCCTTCCCCGCCCGGCTCGGTGACGCGCGCGCCCGACTGGCCCGGCTGCCCCGGTGGTGGCCGCTGCCCGCCTGCGCCCTGCTCGGCGCCACCGCGGGCGGCGCGTACGGCGTCCTGCACACCCCGCAGTACACGGCGACCAGTTACGTCATCGCCGTACCGCAGGACCGCACGGACCCGTCGGCGGCTCTCGGCTACGCGCAGGCCTACGGCCGGGTCGCGACCCAGCTGGCCGTCCTCGGCGACGCCCAGGTCGCGGCGGGCATGTCGGCCACCCGACTCAAGGACAGCGTGCGCGTGGCGACGTCGCCGGACGCGCCGATGATCGCCATCACCGCGTCATCGGCCCACCCGGGCGAGGCCGCGCTCACCGCCAACGCGGTGGCCCGCTCCCTCACCGTCAGCGCCAACCACGCCAAGAAGAGCACCCAGATCAAGCTGCTTCCGTTCTCACGCGCGCTGAAGCCCACCGCGCCCTCGTCGGTGTCGACGCCGGTGAGCGCCCTGGTCGGCACCAGCGCGGGCGGCCTTGTCGGCGGACTCGCCCTCCTCGTCAGGCCCCGGCGCCCCGCCGGGCGAGCGGGGACGGCGGCCGTGCCCGCGCCGGCTCCGGTCCTGGCCGGGGACGCGGTGTGACGGCGGGGGACGGCCGCATGACAGTCGAACTCTGCGTACGAGAGGAGGAGTTCGAGCGCGTGAGCACGGCGTGGGGCCGGCTCTACCGGGCGTGCCACGCGGCGACACCGTTCCAGAGCCACGCCTGGCTGTCCTCCTGGTGGCAGTCGTACGGCACCCGGGGGCGGCTGCGGGTCCTGCTGGTCCGGGACGGTGAGCGGCTGGTCGCGGCGGCCCCCCTGATGCGGGCGCGCGGGCCGCTGCCCGTGCTCACCCCGCTCGGCGGCGCCATCTCCGACTTCACCGACGTACTGCTCGACGAAGCGGCCGGCGACGACGGCCTGCGCGCCCTGACCGAGGGCCTCGCGGGTCTGGCGCGCGGCGCGCTGCTCGACTTCCGCGAGGTGCGTCCGGGCGCCTGCCTGGAGCGCGTGCACGCGCGCTGGCGCGGGCCGCGCCACGTCGTGGACGACTCCCCGTGCCTCGAACTGCCCCCGCTGCCCATGGAGGAGCTGCTCGCCCGGCTGCCCGCGCCCCGGGCCCAGCGCGTCCGCGCCAAGCTGCGCAAACTCGCGAAGATCGGCGTGGAGTCACGTGTCGTACCCCCGGAGGACGTGCCGGAGTCCCTGCACACGCTGCTGCGCCTGCACCAACTCCAGTGGCAGGGACGGAAGGTGACCACCGAGCACCTGCGTCCCCGCTTCCGCGAGCACCTCATCCGCTCGGTGCGGCCCATGGTGGCCGCGGGTGAGGCGGTCGTCACCGAGTTCCGCCTGGACGGTGAGGTGATGGCGGCGGACCTGACGCTCCTGTCCGGCGGCTTGGCCGGGGGCTATCTGTACGGCGCGCATCCGCTGCTGCGGGAGCGCAAGGCGGACGTGGCGACCATGCTCCTGGAGGCCTGCACCCGGCATACCGCGGGCGAACGGCCCCGCACGCTCAGCCTGTTGCGCGGCACCGAGCCGTACAAGCGGCACTGGCGGCCCGAGCCGGTCGTCAACCGCCGCTACCTGCTGGCCCGTACCGGCACGGCCCCGCTGCTCGCCGCCGCGGCCACCGCGGCGGCCGGGCGCCGCTGGGGCAAGCGGCTGCTCGACGCCCGGCGTGAGCGTCGCGGTGACGCGGCCCCCGAGTAGGTCCGCGCCACCGCGACCGACTGTGCGGCCCGCCTCAGCGGTCCCTGCGCCACCAGTCGAAGCGCAGGCACAGCTTGCCTCCCAGCCAGTACTCGACCCAGTCGCCGAGGTCCAGTGGCGAGCACTCGGTCGGCTTGGGTGTCGGCTCGGTCGGTTTCGGCGGCGTGTCCCCGCGTCCGGTGAGGAGTTCACGGTAGACCCGCGAGGACTTGGGGTTGCTGGAGCACTGCCACACGCCGTGCGGGCAGTAGTCCGTGATGGTGTTGTAGAGCGGCTGCTTCTCGTCCATCCAGGCCAGCATGCGGCGCATGTACTCCGCGTTGTCGCCGTTGCGGAACAGGCCCCATTCGGGATACGAGATGGCCTTCTTGTGCCGTGCCGCGAACTCGACGTGGTGCTGGAGCCCGTACGGCTCGCTCACCTGCTCGTCGAACGGCATGCCCTGCGGCTGGTCGTACGAGTCCATGCCGATGATGTCGACGACGTCGTCACCGGGATAGCACTCGGTCCAGGGGATGGCGTCACGGCCGCGGCTGGGCGTGAAGTCGAACTTGAACTTCTGCCCCGGCACCGCGCGCATGGCCGTGACGATGCGCTTCCAGTACGCCTTCCAGGACTCCGGGTCGGGAGCGCACCGGTGCGTGTACGTGATGCCGTTCATCTCCCAGCCGAGGACGAGGACCGTGTCCGGCACCCCGAGGTCGACCAGGCGCCGCGCGAGCACCCGGTAGTGCTCGTCGAACTCGCCCGCCGCGCCCCGACGCAGCAGCGAGCGCACCTCGTAGTCACCGACGCCCTCCTCGTTGCGGTCGAGCATCGGCACGTTCAGGACGAACAGCCGGTCCTCCCGCTCCTTTCGCCAGTCGGCCCAGCTCTCCAGGAAGGTGGGAGCGCCCTCGATGTTGCTCCACTGGTCCCCCGGCAAATACGTGTGTCCGACCCGCAGTTTCGCGCCGCCGAGCCACTCGCTGAGTTCCTGGATGCGGCGGGGGCCGCGCGAGCCGTAGTCGACGTACGCGCCGAAGATGCCCGCCCTGGCGGGCTCGGCGGCCTCGGCGGGCGAGGGCACGGCGGGAGCGGCGGGCGGCCGCGGGGCAGCGGGGCTCGCGGGTACGGGGCCGGCAGGGGTCGCGGGGGTCTCCGGCACCCCGGGGGCCTCCGGGGTGCCGGGGGTCTTGGGTGTCGCCGGAGCAGCCGGGACCGGGGTGGCGGGCGGCGGCTCGTCGGCGCGCTGGAGATCCACCGTGTATCCCGGCCCGGTGGCCAGCACGGCCGACATAATGGCTCCGGCGGCGATAAAGACCGCGCGTTTCCCGCGTCGGTGACTGTGTCGGGTCCTCATGCCTGCTCCTCGATTCCGCCTCCGCCTACTGACGCTCAGTCATTTTTATGTTTATTGCGCCAATCGAGCTTCTAATCCTCCGCGCCGGCAGATCGCCCCTTTGGGCGATCGAACAGTAAGGGCGAAAGTGCAGCGTCTGGATACACGCATCCCTGCGGTCCTGCTGCGGATCGACAGGAATCCCTTCCACCACGGAACGCTGGGCGCGGTGCGTTCCCTCGGGCGTGCGGGAGTGGAGGTACACCTGGTCGCCGCCGACGCGCACAGCCCGGTGGCCCACTCGCGCTATCTGCACCGGATGCACCCGCCGCCCGCGCCCACCGCGGCCCCGGCGGAGGTGGCCACCGTGCTGCTCCGCGTCGCCGCCACCCTGCGCGGGCCCGCCGTCCTCATCCCCCTGGACGACGCGGGCTCACTGGCAGTCAGCGCCCTGCGCACCGAGCTGAGCGACCGCTTCCTGCTGCCCGCGATGGCGTCCGGTACGGCGGAGAGCGTGGCGGACAAGGCGGCGCTCGCCGAGCTGTGCGCGACCGCCGGGGTGCCGCACCCGAGGACGGAGCTGCCGGACTCGGCGGTCCGGGCGGCGGCGGTCGCCCGCAGCCTCGGCCCGGCGGCGGTGGCCAAGTGGAGCCGCCCCTGGTGCCTGCCGCGCGGCGCGGGCCTGCACAGCACGGTGGTCGTCCGCTCCGCCGGCGAGGCCGCGGCCCTGTTCGAGCGCGGCGCGGAGGCGGGCAGTCCACTGCTGCTCCAGGCCTTCGTGGCGGCGGGCGGCGGCGCCGACTGGTTCGTGCACGGCTATGTGGGCCGCGACGGCCGCGTGCACGGCGGCGGCACGGGCCGCAAGCTGCGCGCCTGGCCCCGGGCCGCGGGCATCACCGTGCACGGCGAGTGGGTGCCCAACCCCGCCCTTGAGGCACTCGCCGCGCGCCTCATGGCGGCGGTGGGCTACCGGGGCGTCTTCGACCTCGACTTCCGCCAGGACACCGCGACCGGCACGTACCACCTGCTCGACTTCAACCCGCGCCCCGGCGCCCAGTTCCGCCTCTTCGCCGACGGCGCCGAGCTGGACGTGGTGCGCGCGCTGCACCTGGACCTGACGCACCGCCCCCTGTCCGCGCCACGCCCCCTGCCCGGCCGCACCTTCCTGGTGGAGAACTACGCCCCGCTCACCGCGCTCCTTCCCCGCCAAAGCGCGGCGCGGGAGCTGGCCTGGCACGCCCCGGACGACCGCGCCCCCGGCACGGCCCTGCGCAGCCTCTGGGGCCGCAATGTCGTACGACGTCTGCGTGAGCGCGTCTCCGTACGCGCCGTGCCGGCGTCGCGGACGGACGTACGGGAACCGGAGCGGCTCGGAAGCTGAGCGGCCGCCGGGGAGGCTGAGCGGCCGCGGAAACACGTGAAGCGCGGGGCGCGGACCCGGTCGGGGTCGGCGTCCCACGCTTCACGTGGCGACGGTCAGTCGGGTACGTCCGGCTGTCGGCGGGCAGGGCCCGTCGGCGTACGCCTGCTACGGGCGGGCCGTGGCGCGACCGCGTCGGTAGAGGACCGCGCCGGCGGCGAGCAGTCCGGCGCTGGCCGCGGCGGCGCCGAGCAGCCCCGGCTCCGCGCCCGTCTGCGCGAGCTGGGCCCGGGGGGCGGGGACGACGTCGACCTCGGTCGCGGGCGGCGCGGCCGGGGCCTCGCGCACCGGCTCGGGAGCCTTGGGCGGGGTCACCGACCGGGGCGGAGCCTTCGGTTCCGGCACCGTGGGCTCTGCGGGGCGGACCGGCGGCTTCCCGCGCGGGGGCACCGGCGTGTGCTCCTTCGGCGGGGCGGGGGTCAGGTCCACCTCGCAGTGGTTGCCGAAGACCGGGTTGAGGGCCGCGACGACGTCCACGGTGTTGCCGCAGAGGTTCAGCACGGGCTCCAGAGGCACCTGTCCGAGGTTGCCCGACAGGAGACCGGGCGAGTGCGAGGCCTCACCCGTGGCCGTGGCTCCCGAACCGGTGGGCCGGGGCGCCGGGGACGACGGCGTGGCGGCGGGCTTGGAGACGGACTCCGCGGCGGGCCTGGGGACAGGCTTGGCCGCGTGCTTGGCGGCGTGCTTGGCGGCCGGCTTGACCGCCGGGGTCTGTGGACTCTGCGCACGGGGAGCCGCGTGCTTCGGAGCCGCGTGCTTCGGGGCCGCGTGCTTCGGGGCCGCGTGCCGGGGGGACGCCTGCGGTCGGGACTCTTGCGACTGGGGCTTCTGCGGCTGGGACTCCTTCCGCGGGGCCGGGGGCACGGTCGGGCGGTGGGAGGAGCGGTCCGCCCGGTCGGACGCACCCGCGTGCTCTCCATAGGCGGGCGCCACCGACGACTTGCGCTCCCGCGGGGGCGCCGCCTTGGGCCTCGGGGAGGCGGGCTTGGCGGCCTCCTGTGCGGGCTTGGCGGCCTCCCGGGAAGGCTTCGCCTCCTCCTGCGCGGGCTTCGCCGCCTTGCGGGCGGGCTTGGCGGCCTCCTGTGCGGGTGCCGTGGTCGCCCGGGCAGGCTTCGCCGCCTCCCGGGCGGGCTTGGCGGCCTCGCGGGCGGGCGCCGCGGGCGGCTGCTGCGCACGGGCGGCGGCACGCTCGGGTGCGTCCGACCGCCCCGTGTTCGCGCAGTTGTTGCCGAATGCCGGGTTGAGGCCTGCCGCAGCATCGGCGGTGTTGCCGCAGACGTTCACCGGCACTTCCACCGGGGCCTGCACGCTGTTGCCCGACAGAACGCCGGGAGAACCGTGGGCCGCTCCGCTCGCGTCAGCCGCGAGGGCGGAGGTGCCAGACAGAGACAGGATGCTCGAGGCCGCGGCGGCGGAGAGCATTCCTTTACTGAGGGCCTGTCGCAATCTAGTGATCTTCCTCTGTGCGGTGGAGCCGGCCTTGGCACCATGCGGTAGACCAAGGCCGGCGAAGGCGCAGCCTGAACAGCTGGGCTGGCTGCGTCAGTCGTTGACGCAGGTGTTGCCGAACGCCGGGTTCAGCAGCGCGATCAGGTCGAGGGTGTTGCCGCACACGTTCACGGGAACGTGGACGGGAACCTGGATGACGTTGCCGGACAGCACACCCGGGGAGCCGTGCGCGCCACCCTTGGCGTCGGCGTCGGCGAACGCCGGGGAAGCCATACCCAGAGCCAGAACCGCGCCGGCGACAATGGCCGCGCTCTTTTTGAGCTTCACAACATTTCCCTTCTGTCGGGTCACGCCTATACGGCGGTCGAAACCGGGCGGTCAATATTTGCTTCCCGCACCGTGACCTGAGCCCTGTTAACGAGTGACGCCGGACGAAGCAACCGCGATATTGACACGATGAGGAATTTCACTCGATTGACTCAGCGCCCCAATGCACCCTGAAGAAAGGAGAGTTGGGCCCTCGCCGCCCATAAAAAGCCGCCCGGGCCGCCGACCCCGAATATCGGGCTGGACGGCCCGGGCGGCCCGGGTCACGCGGCGGATCAGCCGTTGTTCACACCGTTGCCGGACAGCGCCGAGATGTCGTCCAGGATGTGCGACAGCGGCTCGTCGCCCTTGGCCTGCGTCGAGTTCTCGACGCACTGCTGGTTCTGCGGCGCCGACAGGATCGGGATGTCCTGGACGGCGATCGGGACCAGGCCGACGATCGAGCCGATGTTGGCCTTGACCGGCAGGCCGACACACAGCTTGTTCACCGAGCCCTGGACGGCCGAGAGCTGCGGGCTCATGTTGCCGTGCGTGGACGAGTTACCGAAGGCCGACTTGGCGTCGTTGCCGCTCATCGAGTGGGTGCCGTTGTCGTCACCAATGGCCAGCGCGGTGGGCGCGGCGGCGGCAGACATTCCGACGACGGACGCGGCGACCGCGGCCGCTGCCATTGACTTCTTAAGCATTTCCTGTTCCTTTTCCTGGACAGAGACACGGCTTGCTTCAGCCCGGTTCAACAGGCCAACCAGGTGGACGGTTGCGCATGTTCACCCCATCGGATCCTTTTCCCGGAGGGAACTCGACACCGCACCTGACAACGCGTCCGCAGCACAGAAATCAGCTGATCGCACCACCCTTGTCCTTTTGTCATTTCTTCTGCAATCCGCTGTTTCTGCAGGGAAGTACGAGTTTCGTATCCCGCACGTGCGCCATCCGGGTGAACCGGAGCAACCACTGGCCATAGCGACAGTTACCCAAAGTGCTCCTGGAAGGGGCTGAGACGGGGCTCATCAGAAGGGAAATCCTGTGCTCAAGAAGGTTATGACCGCGACCGCGGTCACCGCTTCCGCAGTAGGTATGACCGCAGCGCTCGCGCCCACCGCGAGCGCCATCGGCAACGACCACGGCACGCACTCGATGAGCGGCAACGACGCCAAGCAGGCGTTCGGCAACTTCGCCACGCACGGCAACATGAGCCCGCAGATGGCGCTCATTCAGGGCTCGTTCAACAAGCCCTGCATCGGCCTGCCGGCCAAGGCCAACGTCGGCTCGCTCGTCGGCGTGGTCCCGATCGCCGTCCAGGACATCCCGATCCTGTCGGCGCCGCAGAACCAGCAGTGCGTCGAGAACTCGACGCAGGCCAAGGGCGACGAGCCGCTGTCGCACATCCTCAACGACATCCCCGTCCTGTCCGGCAACGGCGCGGGCAACCACTGACGTCCGCCCGTCGCCCCCGGTACCAGCGGGCCGCCACGCTCTCCTCGGCGGCCCGCTGTGCTGTGGGGGTTCCCCTAGGGCTCGCCAAGGCCTCCTCGGGGCTCCTCAGGGCTGCCCGCCAAGGACCCCCAAGGACCCAAAGGGAGCCCCGAGGGCCCTCAAGGGCTGCTCACCGGGGCAGCCCTCCCGGGCTCGGCCCGACTCAGGGCCGGGGCCAGAAGTCGCGTCCCACGAGCTTCTGCCACTCCTGATCGGGTCGGCCCGGAACTGTCTTTCCCTGAGCACTCCACTTGTGCAGCAGTGATTCATAGATCGGCTCCACCCGGCATTCCGAGGGTCGCCTGCTGACCGGAATGACACCCTGCCTTTTCCATTTCCCGCCAGGGTTGCTCATGCCCTCACCTCGACACCGTGAAAGATTTCGCCGACTTACGTACGCGATCGCCTTTTGCGTACTTGACCTACATACCTGATTACCCGCCCGGCAAAACGGCGGCCGACCGCTTCGGATACGCGCAGGTGACGCCCATGTCCTACGTGAGCGGCAGCCCGGTCGGTTCCACGATTTCACGTTCTGAGCGATGAGCCCACTAATGGGCCGACCAGGTCAAGGGGCGCAACTCCGGCGCCACCACTCAGTTGATCATCACGCGGCTCCGTAACGGAGCCTCTTTCCGAAGGGAACCCACATGAAGAAGGTCCTGGCCTCCGCCGCCATCGCCGCGTCCGTCGCGGGCATGTCGGCCGTCGCGGCCCCGCAGGCCCTCGCCATCGGCGACGACACGGGCACCACGTCGAAGAGCGGCAACGGCGCCTCGCAGGCGTTCGGCAACTCCTCGACGCACGGCAACATGAGCCCGCAGATGTCACTCGTCCAGGGCTCGCTCAACAAGCCCTGCATCGGTCTGCCGGCCAAGGTGAACGCGGGCTCCATCGTCGGCCTGGTCCCGATCGCCGTCCAGGACATCAACGTCCTGTCCGCCCCGCAGAACCAGCAGTGTGTCGAGAACTCGACGCAGGCCAAGGGCGACGAGCCGCTGTCGCACATCCTCAGCGACATCCCGATCCTCTCGGGCAACGGCGCGGGCAACCACTGACACCTCCTCCCTCCCGCCATCGTTCGGGGCCGGCCACCGCCGTGGCCGGCCCCGAACGCGTCTCCGGAGGTCCCGCGCCCGCGGTTCGTCTTCCGGTCGGGTGAAGGCACGAGCGGCGCGCATCCCCTTCCGCGAGTCATCGACGGCGGAGCAAAAGTGCCCTGTTTGGATGCAGATTAACCAGATTGTCTGCATGGAGGAACCTGTCATGCGAGTTCTGAGAAAGTCCGGGACGGCCGTGGCCATGGCCGTCGGCACGGCCTGCGCCGTCGGCGTCGCGTGCGGCACCGCACTGGCCGGGGACGCCGACCAGGCACCGGGAGCAGCCAAGGTGCACGCGCCTCCCGCGGCCGCCGCGGCACCGCCCGCCCTGACGGGGTCCTCCGCGCGGAAGGCCGAGTCCACGGCGGGCGACACCACGCCCGACGGCGCGGTCGCCAAGCGAGCCGAGCCACCATCACCCGCCACCGCCAAGCGGGCTGAGCCACCGTCATCCGACAGCGGAAACAGCAACCACGGCCCGGACGCGCCCTCCTCCTCGCACCACGGAGACTCGACGGACCACGGGGCCCTGAGGGATCCCGGCCATTCCGGACGTGACCACTCCGGATACGACGACTCCGGATACGACGGCACGTACGGCTCCGACCACTCCGGAAACGACGGCACGTACGGCTCCGACTACGGCGATGCCGACGAGCACGGCCGCCACGACGACCGTGAAGTCGGCTACGGAGACGGCCACAGGGACAGCGACGAGCCCGGCGGCTACGGCGGCCCCAAGGATTCCGGTTACGGCGACGACGACCACGGCCCCACCGGCTACGGCGACACCCCCACCACTCCGCCGCCCACGACTCGACCGCCGACGACCCCGCCCCCGACGACGCAGCCGCCCACCTCGCAGCCGCCCACGTCGCACCCCCCGACGTCCCAGCCCCCCACGTCCACCCCGCCGACGTCGCAGCCGCCCACGACCCGGCCGCCCACCTCGCGGCCTCCGTCCCCGTCGCCCAGCACCTCGCGCCCGCCTGAGATGCCCCAGACCGGCTCCGGCAGCACCATCGCCCTCGTCACCGCCAGCGGCCTCCTCATCGGCGCCGGAGTGCTCGTACGCCGTCTGAACCGCCGGTTCGGTGACCGAGCGTAATGATCTGAACTAGGGTCAGCGCCCTCGCAAACCCCACCTCAACCACCCCTGACCTGCGGAAACACTACGAAGATCACCCTGGGGCCCGCCTTGCCACCGCAAGGCGGGCCCCCTGCCGGTTGCGTAAGTGAACACGTGCGCCCGCCCACCCACCCACAGGGCAACCGGCAGGCTGCGAGCCTTCCCATACCGGGACATTCTTGAGAGAAACGGCCCTCACACGGCCGGACCCCGGAGCGGGAGGCACCGCGATGAGCGAGAACACCCCGTCGGGCGTGGGGCACGGCCGGTCGGTGGTGCCGCTCGTGCCCATGACGGCCCGGCGCCGCGACGAACCGCACCGCACGGCGACCCCGCTGGAACTGCTCTTCGACCTGTGTTTCGTGGTCGCGGTGGCCCAGGCGGGCGCCCGCCTCGTGCACGCGATCGCCGAAGGCGACCCCGGCCACGGGATCGGCGGTTACCTCCTGGTCTTCTTCGCCATCTGGTGAGCCTGGGTGAACTTCACCTGGTTCGCCTCCGCCTACGACACCGACGACGTCCCCTACCGGCTCGCCACCCTCGTGCAGATGGCAGGCGTCCTCGTCCTCGCCGCGGGCATTCCCCGGGCCTTCGACCACGGCGACTACGCCGTCGCCGTCATCGGCTACGTGATCATGCGGGCGGCCCTCACCATCCAGTGGCTACGTGCCGCGCGCGGCGAGACGGGGGCCGCCCGGCAGACCGCCCTGCGCTACGCCGCCGGGCTCGTGGCCGTACAGATCGGCTGGGTCGTCCTGCTGCTGCTCCCCGACGGCGCCTGGTGGTGGGGGTTCGTGCCGCTGGCCGTCGCCGACCTCGCGGTCCCCGCCTTCGCCGAGCAGCACTACCGCACCACCTGGCACCCGCACCACATCGCCGAACGCTACGGCCTGTTCACCCTCATCGTGCTCGGCGAGACCATCGCCGCCGCCACCGTCGCGGTGCGCACGGCCCTGGACGAGTCCGCCGCCCTGGACGAGCTGCTGCCGATCGCGGCCGGCGGGCTGATCATCGTCTTCGCCGCGTTCTGGATCTACTTCGCCGTGCCCATCCACGAGTACCTGGCCACCCACCAGCACCCGTTCCTCTGGGCCTACAGCCACTACGTGATCTTCGGCTCGGCCGCCGCGATCGGCGCGGGCATCGAGGTGGCCGTCGAGCAGGCCACCCATCACGCCCACGTCTCCACGCTCACGGCGTCCCTCGCCGTCACCGTGCCCACAGCCCTGTTCATGATCACGACCTGGGCCGTGCACGCCCGCCACTTCAAGCGGGGCACCGCTCAGCACGCCGTCCTGCCCGTCGGGGCCACCCTGGTCCTGGCCAGCAGCTTCGTCGGTCACTTGGCCGTCCCCCTGGCGGGCCTCGCCATGGCCTGCACGGTCGCCACCGGCCTCCGGCTCGCCGCCCGGCCCTCCGCCGCACAGCCCTGACCCGCATCGCAAAAGAGCCCCTTCGCCCTACGTTTCCGCAGGTCAAAGGGGCTCTCCAGGGGTGGAGCCTAGGGGAGTCGAACCCCTGACATCTGCCATGCAAAGACAGCGCTCTACCAACTGAGCTAAGGCCCCGGACAACGACACCGCTCTGTGAAGATCACGGCCCGGTGAGCGTCGCAGACCAGAGTACCGGGTCCCCGGGGGGATCTCGCAAAAGGATTGGGGGTCCCCGTGCGCGACCACTCTCCGTAAGATGCTCGACGTGGTTCGCGGCAGCGAACCACGGTCCAATGGGGAAGCGATGGGGAGACGCAACATGGACGCTGCACAGCAAGAATCGACCGCAAGAGCACGGGAACTCCAGCGGAATTGGTACGGGGAGCCGCTGGGCGCACTCTTCCGTCGCCTCATCGACGACCTGGGCCTGAACCAGGCACGCCTTGCCGGGGTGCTCGGTCTGTCCGCGCCCATGCTGTCCCAGCTGATGAGCGGCCAGCGCGCCAAGATCGGCAATCCGGCCGTGGTCCAGCGCGTCCAGCTGCTACAGGAGCTGGCGGGGCAGGTCGCGGACGGCAGCGTGAGCGCCGCCGAGGCAACCGACCGCATGGACGAGATCAAGAAGTCCCAGGGGGGTTCCGTACTGACCAACACGACCCAGACCACGTCGAGTTCGGGCGCCCCCACGGTGAAGCGCGTGGTGCGCGAGATCCAGTCGCTGCTGCGCTCCGTCGCGGCGGCGGGCGACATCATCGATGCCGCGGACTCCCTCGCCCCGACCCACCCGGAACTGGCAGAGTTCCTCCGGGTGTACGGGGCGGGCCGCACCGCGGACGCCGTCGCCCACTACGAGGCGCACCAGAGCTGAGCCGTCGGCCGGGCCGCTGCCGGGCGGCCCGGAAGGGGAGCGGGGCACGACCATGGGTGAGGTCTTCGCCGGCCGGTACGAACTCGTCGACCCGATCGGGCGCGGGGGAGTAGGCGCCGTATGGCGTGCCTGGGACCAGCGGCGGCGCCGGTATGTGGCCGCCAAGGTCCTCCAGCAGCGCAATGCCCACACGCTGCTCCGCTTCGTGCGCGAGCAGGCACTGAGGATCGACCATCCGCACGTGCTCGCCCCCGCCAGCTGGGCCGCCGACGACGACCAGGTCCTGTTCACCATGGACCTGGTCACCGGCGGCTCGCTCGCCCATGTCATCGGCGACTATGGAGCGCTGCCGCCCCGCTTCTGCTGCACGCTCCTCGACCAGCTCCTCGCCGGGCTCGCGGCGGTGCACGCGGAAGGCGTCGTACACCGCGACATCAAGCCCGCCAACATACTCCTCGAAGCCACCGGGACACGGCGCCCGCATCTGCGCCTTTCCGACTTCGGCATCTCGATGCGCAAGGGCGAGCCGCGGCTGACCGAGACGGACTACGTGGTGGGCACGCCCGGATATTTCGCGCCCGAGCAAATGCTGGGCGCCGAGCCGGACTTCACCGCCGATCTCTTCGCCGTCGGCCTCGTCGCCCTCTACCTCCTCCAGGGCGCCAAGCCGGACGCCAAGGCCCTCATCGAGCACTTCGCCGCACACGGCACCCCGGGCGCTCCCCGCGGCGTGCCCGAGCCGCTGTGGCAGGTCATCGCGACGCTGCTGCAACCCGATCCGCAGGCGCGCTTCCGCACCGCCACGGGGGCGCGCAAGGCGCTCGCCTCCGCCGCCGAGGTGCTGCCGGAGCCCGAGCCCCACGAAGAGCTTGTCGAGATCTTCGACCAACTGGGGCCGCTGCCCGAGGGGTTCGGCCCCGACGGCCCTCTCGTCTCCGCGCCCCAGCCACCACCGACACGGCCGCCCGCGACTCAACACTCTGGGTCTCAGCATGCTGGGTCTCAGCATGCTGGGGCTCAACATGCCGTGCCTCCACACAGCACGCCTTCGCATTCCGCTTCTCAATACTCCGGGTCGCCGCTGTCCGCTTACCGCCCCTCCGAGCCGCAGGCGCCCGGGCCGCAGGAATCCGCATCCCAGCAGTCCTCCGCTCACCTGCCCGCTGCTCAGCTGCCCTCGTCCCAGCCGCATACTCCGCCGCCGTCCCCACCTCAGCCACCTGCGGGGCAACCGTCCGTGGACCGGCCTTCCGTGGTCCAACCGATCGCGGGCGGACCGGCCACGGGCCAGCCAGTCACCGGCCACCCTCCCCTGGGCAGGCCGCCCATGGGCCAGCCGCCCTTGCCCCAACACCCTGCGCCTCAACCAACCGCGCCACCCGCGTCGCCCCCTCCGCGCCCCCCGATGTCGGAAACCGGAAGCTTCCACCTTCCCCCGCCGACGCAGGCGCCCCCACAGCCCGCGCAGCCGCCCACTCCCCCTGCACAGCCCCCGCTCCACGCCGAACCCGCCCATGCGGCATCCCCCCGTCAGACCGCACCGACGACGGCGGAGGCAGGTCCCTCACAGGTCACCGGCTCCTCGGTGCAGCGCCCCTACGCATACGCTCCTACTCCTCAATACACCGCTCACCCGGGGCAGGTTCCCAACCCGCTCAATCGAATTCGGGGACCAGCCACGCCCGTTGAAGCTCAGCCTTCACCGCCATCGGCCCCGCTGCGGGAGGCGGCCGAGCCCCCGCCGAAGGAGCGACCCCCTCGCCCCCGCGCCGCTCGCTCCCACGCGGCCCGCCCCCAACGCACCGGCCCGCCCGTGAAAGTGGCGCTGCCCATGCTGCTCGCCGCGCTGGCCTGCTTCGCGGTGGGTTTCTGGGCCCTGTCCCGCATCTGAGGCCCCACGCAGGGCGCCCCTCAGGCCTAAGCCCCCCGCCCCGCCGCCCGTCTCCGTCCCACCAGCGTCCACACCCCCAGCACGCCCAGCAGGACCGTGCCCGTACCGATGCCCGCGGCAGCCAGCACTTTCATCGCTTCGTCGCCGCCCGCAGCCGCCGCCTCACCGGGCCCGCCGGGGGTCTCGGCCCCTCCGGCGCCGCCCCGCCCCGCCGTCTCGTCCCGCTCGGTCACGCCGAACGCGTCCGCAGGCCGCGCCGCCCCCACATACGCGGGTCCCGTACGCCGCTCCCCGGCGACATCCACCCGCAGGGTCAGGCCGACCGCGCTGTCGCCGAACTGCGCGCCGACATCCGGGTCGAGGGAGACCGCCAGGTAGTACCACCCGGCGAAGCGCACGTCCGCGACCCGGTCGATGGGCGCGTACCGGTTCTCGTAGGCCACGGGCGGCAAGGTCGGCAGCGTGGTCGACTTCTGGCTGCCGTCGTACCCCGTACTCATGTCGTCGACCGGCCCGCGCGCGGGGTTGAAGACGGACACGACGAGCGCGGACGTGATGTACGCGCGCTCTCCGCCGCCGCCCGCCCCGGGCGCGCTGGACCCGCGGGAGCCATCGGCTCCACCGGAACTCCCGATACCGCCGGGGCGCCCCGCACCCTGGGCTCCGCCCAGCTCGACCGTGGTGGAGAGGCGCTGCCCCCAGTCCACAGGCACGCGGTAGTAGCGCGTGTGCCCCGGCTCGACCCGGTCGCCCCAGACGCCCTTCTCCAGGGCCTTGGCCGTGCTGAAACTGCTGCCTCCCGCGCGTGGGCGGGCCGGGCCCCCGAGAGGGGCGGGCTCGGCGGGCGCCTCCGTGGGGGGCGGCGTCGTCG
The DNA here is from genome assembly GCF_056431945.1 of Streptomyces sp. NPDC045778. Taxonomy (NCBI): domain Bacteria; kingdom Bacillati; phylum Actinomycetota; class Actinomycetes; order Kitasatosporales; family Streptomycetaceae; genus Streptomyces; species Streptomyces sp. NPDC045778. The sequence continues at coordinate 254,663 of NZ_JBWKJZ010000002.1, read as the reverse complement.
CGCTCCGCTTGGCGAGCGCGGGCTCCGACGTGACGTGCAGCTCCAGGTCCCAGCTCTCCGGAGAAGAGGCTCCCGCTATCGCGTCCTCCGTAGTGGTGGAGGAAATCGACGGCCTGGAGGCAGCGTTCCGCTCGACGACCACGTAGAAAGTGCCTGCCGTGGCGCAAGGGCCCTCGTCCGCCCCTACGGCACGCAGAGCCGACGCGGTGAGGGGGCGAGGGCTGCGTGAGGCGCCGAAGCGTGCGGAGCCCGCGTCGCATTCGAAGCCGTTCGCGTCCTCGACGGAGACCTGGATGCCGTCCGCGGAGCCCACCTGGCTGCCGAGGCCGGGGAGCGCGGTGACAGAGACGTACACGTTGTCCTTGGCGCCCAGGTCGAGCCGGTAGTAGAGCTGCGTCGTGCCTCCGGCGCCGGGGTGCTTGATGGAACTCCGGTAGGTCGATCCCGGTGTGAGCGCGCGGCTCCCGGTGCTGCTCGGCGTGCCCGGGACGGTGCGTACGCCGTCGGCGAAGGCGTACGGCTGAGGAGTCTCGGCCGCTTCGGCGGCTCCGGGCGACGCGGCCACGCACCACACCGCACTCAGGAGCGCGGCCCCCGCCACCGTCCGACGGCTCGCCCGGTGCCGCGTCACGCCGCTCTCCACCTCACCCTCCATTGATTTGCCCAAGCAAGCAATGAAATTGCGTAAGTGAATCAGGGGGCCACGGCTGCCGCGGAGGCGCCACCGCCCCCTCCCGGCGCGGCCGGGGAGCGGCCCCACCCGCAAGCCGGCAGACGCGGCCGGGGCCCGTAGCGGAAGCGGCAGGGCGCCCTAGACGGACACCCCAGGGCGCCTCACGCCCGCAGGCCGGAGGACGTCAGCGACCCGACTCGGGACAAGCGGAACAAAAGCCCCCTCGCACAGCGCAGGGCCCCGACCGCTCTAGCGACCGGGGCCCTGCGACGAGACTGCTGTCGATACTCACGAACCCGTGGGCACGGAGTCAGTCGCCTCCGTCCACAGATCCTGCTCGGCGCGATCCGCCTGGATCTGGCGGTACACGAGGAGCCCGCCGATGGCGGCCAGTGCGACCAGGAGAAGCTTCTTCACCGCGCGACCTCGTCTTTCCTTGACGTAGGGGACTTCTGGCGCCCGACTATACACACCGACCGATACCGATCGGTGACCTGGATCGGCCTCAACTCCCCTCAGGGACACCGCAGTAGATGCGGACCGAATCCCTCCGCCTACGCTCCGTTCCCAGGAGGGTTCGCCGAGCTTGCCCCGCTTCCCGGCTTTCTCGGGCCTCCTGCACCCATCTGGGTGGTGTTCATCTGAACATCGGCGCGACGGGAGCGTCGGTCCCCCACCATCGGCCTCGCATACACATCATGAGGAAAGTACGCAAATCGCCCAACCCGAAAGTGAGAGGTCATGCCCGCCACCAAGGCCATGAAGCTGTGGACCACACTCGTCTCCGCCGTCCTCGCGCTGTTCGCCGCGCTCGGCTTCGCCTCATCGGCGACCGCGGCCACGCCGGTACAGGACGTCACGACGACGTGCAAGAGCATGACGAGCGCACAGGAGCACGTGCTCGCCGCGTGGGCGATGGCGTACGAACGGTCCCTGCCGCCCACCATGAAGCAACGCATCCGCGCCGAGGCCCACGGTTCGACGCCGAGCTGCCGCCACCTCCCCACGACGGACGCTGAGACCGCGGACGACGACTCGGGGGCCCTCACGAGCGCGAGCCTCGCCGCGGAGCCGTAAAGCCGAGGACCGTGGAGCCGCACTCGACGCGGCGGACGTCACACACGCGGAAGACCCCCAGCCGGTACTGGCTGGGGGTCTTCTTGCTGAGAGGGCTCAACGGGATATGCCGTGAGCCCACCAGGCCGGGCGCGCGCCCAGGGCCTTTCACTGCTGCCGCTGGCCGAGGATGCAGAACTCGTTGCCTTCGGGGTCTGCCATGACGACCCATGACTGGTCGCCCTGGCCGATGTCGACGCGCTTCGCGCCGTGCGCCTCGAGGCGGGCCACTTCGGCGGCCTGGTCGTCAGGCCTGAAGTCGAGGTGCAGCCGGCTCTTGAACGACTTGCTCTCGTCGACCCGTACGAAGTCCAACCCTGGCAGGCGATCCGGGGCCGGACGGATCTCGTACTCGTCATCGGAGGAGTGGACCACTACCCAGCCCAGCGCCTCGGCCCACCACTGTCCCAGGGCCTCGGGGTCCACCGAGTGAACGATTACCTGTTCCCATTCCAAGGTCATCCGGCGAGTGTAGATCTCGCGGGGCATCGCGAACAGGTGTTTTCAGCGTCGGCAGGAGGCCGCGCAGCGGTCGCCGAGGAGTCCCGTCCAGCGACCGAAAGGGAGCCCCGCGCAGCAGCTGGCCGATCAGCCTTACGAGCTACCGCCAGGCCACTGTGTGAGCGGCAGCAGGGGCCCACAGATCCTGAGTACATACATGCCGAAGGCCCCCAACCGCAATCGATCGGGGGCCTTCGTGCTGGTGGGGCTAACAGGATTTGAACCTGTGGCCTCATCCTTATCAGGGATGCGCTCTAACCAACTGAGCTATAGCCCCGCCGCGCTCTGCGGGTCGCCCCGCGCGCTGACCTCTGAAGATTAGCGCACGTGGGGGCCAGTCCCAAAATCGATAGCCCGGGGGCCGGTGACCTCGCCCTTGTCAGGGGTGCGCGCGCCCGTCGATCACGGTAGGTCACGAGCCGGGACGCGGTGACCGGCGCGCGCCGGTCACCGTGCCGCCGCTACTCGTCCTCGGCCAGCGTCAGCTCCACACCGCCGACGAAGCCCGCCGAGAGGTTGTAGATGAACGCGGCGAGGGTCGCGAGGGCCGTCGCAAGGACGACGTCGATGACCGCGATGATCGAGGTGAAGATCAGCACGCGCGGGAGCGAGAGGAACGCCTGGAGGTCGAAGCCGTTGGACTCGTTCGACCCCGTGGCCTCGGAGATCGTGCCGCCGACGGTGGAGAAGACGCCCATGGCGTCCATGACCATCCACAGCACGGCCGCCGCGACGATCGTGCAGATGCCGAGCGCGATGGACAGCAGGAAGCTGACCTTCATCACCGACCAGGGGTCGGTCTTGGCCACCCGAAGCCTCGCCTTGCGCGTGCGCGGGGTGGTGCGCGCCCCCGTGCGGGGACGGCGGACCGCCCCGGCCGGGGCCGCCTGATAGGCCTGCGGCGGGTGGTACGGCTGCGAACCCTGCTGCTGGGGCGGGCGCTCGCCGGGCAGGGCGCTGGCTCCGCCCCCCGCGGAGGCGCTCTTCTTGGCGGTCCCACCCTTGGCGGCTCCGCTCTTGGCGGCTCCGCCCTTGGTGCCACCCTTGGCGGCCCCGCTCTTGGAAGCCCCGCTCTTGGCGGGGCCCTCGGTCTCGGACGTCTGCGTGCCCGGACCTCGGGTGTCTGTCACAGTCCCCCCCTGGGATCCATGAGACTCGTGGGAGTCGTCATCAGTGGCGGAGCCACGGGCACCTTCTGTGCTGGTTCCACGCGATCCAGCCGCTCCGGCGCCCGTGGCTCCACTCACGATGACTCACTCCTCGCGCTACTCGGCCGGGGACGCTGTGCCCTCGTCCGTACCGACGGCCGGAGTGCCGTCAGACGATTCGTCGACCCCGTCGACTTCCTCGGCCTCGCGCCCCGCCTCGGCGTTACGAGCGATGCCGACGACGGCATCGCGCTTGCCCAGGTTGATCAGTTGGACGCCCATGGTGTCACGGCCCGTCTCCCTGACCTCGTTGACTCGCGTGCGAATCACACCGCCGGAGAGGGTGATGGCGAGGATCTCGTCGGTCTCCTCGACCACCAGCGCGCCGACCAGCTCACCGCGGTCCTCGACGATCTTGGCGGCCTTGATGCCGAGACCACCGCGGCCCTGGACGCGGTACTCGTCGACGGCGGTCCGCTTCGCGTACCCACCATCGGTGGCGGTGAAGACGAACGTACCGGGCCGGACCACATTCATCGAGAGCAGCTGATCGCCGTCGCGGAAGCTCATGCCCTTGACGCCGGAGGTCGCGCGGCCCATCGGGCGCAGCGCGTCATCCGTAGCGGTGAACCGGATCGACTGCGCCTTCTTGCTGATCAGCAGCAGATCGTCCTCGGCGGACACCAGCTCCGCGCCGATCAGCTCGTCGTCCGAACCGTCGTCCGTCTCGCGCAGGTTGATGGCGATGACACCGCCGGAGCGAGGCGAATCGTAATCCTTAAGAGGCGTCTTCTTGACCAGACCACCCTTGGTGGCGAGCACCAGGTAGGGCACGGCGTCGTAGTCACGGATCGCGAGGATCTCGGCGATCGCCTCGTCCGGCTGGAAGGCGAGCAGGTTCGCGACGTGCTGTCCGCGCGCGTCCCGCCCGGCGTCCGGCAGCTCGTACGCCTTGGCGCGGTAGACGCGGCCCTTGTTCGTGAAGAACAGCAGCCAGTGGTGTGTCGTCGACACGAAGAAGTGGTCGACGATGTCGTCCTGCTTCAGCTTCGTGCCGCGCACGCCCTTGCCGCCGCGCTTCTGCGAGCGGTAGTCCTCCGTCTTGGTGCGCTTGATGTAGCCGCCGCGCGTGATGGTGACGACGATGTCCTCTTCGGCGATCAGGTCCTCGATGGACATGTCGCCGTCGAACGGCACCAGGGCGGAGCGACGGTCCTCGCCGAACCTGTCGACGATCGCGGCCAGCTCATCGCTGACGATCGCGCGCTGCTTCTCCGGAGAAGCCAGGATCGCGTTGTACTCGTTGATCTTCTGCTGAAGCTCGTCGTGCTCGGCGACGATCTTCTGGCGCTCCAGGGCGGCGAGTCGGCGGAGCTGCATCTCCAGGATGGCGTTGGCCTGGATCTCGTCGATCTCCAGGAGGCCCATCAGGCCCTCGCGCGCGACCTCGACGGTGTCGCTGCGCCGGATGAGCGCGATGACCTCGTCGATGGCGTCCAGGGCCTTGAGGAGGCCCCGCAGGATGTGGGCGCGCTCCTCGGCCTTGCGCAGCCGGAACTTCGTGCGCCGGACGATGACCTCGATCTGGTGGCTCACCCAGTGGCGGATGAACGCGTCCAGGGACAGGGTGCGCGGCACGCCGTCGACGAGCGCCAGCATGTTCGCGCCGAAGTTCGTCTGGAGGTCCGTGTGCTTGTAAAGGTTGTTCAGGACGACCTTGGCGACCGCGTCCCGCTTGAGGACGATGACCAGGCGCTGGCCCGTACGGGACGACGTCTCGTCGCGGACGTCGGCGATGCCGCCGACCTTGCCGTCCTTCACCAGGTCGGCGATCTTCTGCGCGAGGTTGTCCGGGTTGACCTGGTAGGGCAGTTCCGTGACCACCAGGCACTGGCGGTTCTGGATCTCCTCGACCTCGACGACCGCGCGCATCGTGATGGAGCCACGGCCCGTGCGGTACGCCTCCTCGATGCCCTTGCGGCCCACCACGAGGGCGCCGGTCGGGAAATCGGGGCCCTTGATGCGCTCGATCAGGGCGTCGAGCAGCTCCTCGTGCGTGGCTTCCGGGTGCTCCAGGGCCCACTGCGCGCCGGCCGCGACCTCGCGGAGGTTGTGCGGCGGGATGTTGGTCGCCATGCCGACCGCGATGCCCGCCGAGCCGTTGATGAGCAGGTTCGGGAAGCGGGACGGCAGGACGGTGGGCTCCTGGGAGCGACCGTCGTAGTTGTCCGTGAAGTCGACGGTCTCCTCGTCGATGTCCCGGACCATCTCCATGGACAGCGGCGCCATCTTGCACTCGGTGTAGCGCATGGCGGCCGCGGGGTCGTTGCCCGGAGAGCCGAAGTTTCCGTTCGAGTCCACCAGCGGCATGCGCATCGACCACGGCTGCGCGAGGCGGACCAGCGCGTCGTAGATCGAGGAGTCGCCGTGCGGGTGGTAGTTGCCCATGACGTCGCCGACGACGCGGGCGCACTTGTAGAAGCCCTTCTCGGGCCGGTACCCGCCGTCGTACATCGCGTACAGGACGCGGCGGTGCACGGGCTTCAGGCCGTCACGGACGTCCGGCAGCGCGCGGGACACGATGACGGACATCGCGTAGTCGAGATACGAGCGCTGCATCTCGGTCTCGAGCCCGACGGGCTCGATGCGCACCGTCTGGCCTTCGCCGTCCTCGGCAGGGATGGGGTTGTTCTCGTCGGCCATGGCCGGTCAAGATCCTTTCGTACGTCAGTCAGCAGCCGTCGGGGTGCCTGACCGGCTCAGATGTCGAGGAAGCGGACGTCCTTGGCGTTGCGCTGGATGAACGAGCGGCGCGCCTCGACGTCCTCGCCCATGAGGACCGAGAAGAGGTCGTCGGCCTGGGCGGCGTCGTCGAGCGTGACCTGGCCGAGCACGCGGTGCTCGATGTCCATCGTGGTGATGCGCAGCTCCTCGGCGTTCATCTCGCCGAGACCCTTGAAGCGCTGGACCGAGTCGTCGCGGATCCGCTTGCCGTTCTGGCGGCCCAGCTCGATCAGCGCGTCGCGCTCGCGGTCCGAGTACGCGTACTCGAAGTCGTCCTTGCCCCACTTGATCTTGTAAAGGGGCGGGCGCGACAGGAAGACGTGGCCCGCCTCGACGAGCGGACGCATGAAGCGGAAGAGGAACGTCAGCAGCAGGGTGTTGATGTGCTGGCCGTCGACGTCGGCGTCCGCCATCAGGATGATCTTGTGATAGCGGAGCTTCTCGATGTCGAAGTCCTCGTGGACCCCGGTGCCGAAGGCCGAGATCAGCGCCTGGATCTCCTGGTTCTGGAGGATCTTGTCGACGCGGGCCTTCTCGACGTTCAGGATCTTGCCGCGGATGGGCAGGATCGCTTGGTACTCCGGGTTGCGGCCGGACTTGGCCGAGCCGCCCGCGGAGTCACCCTCGACGATGAAGATCTCGCACTTCGTCGGGTCGTTCGACTGGCAGTCGGAGAGCTTGCCCGGCAGGGAGGCGGTCTCCAGGAGGCCCTTGCGGCGGGTGAGGTCACGCGCCTTGCGGGCGGCCACGCGCGCGGTGGCGGCCTGGATGCCCTTGCGGATGATGTCCGCGGCCTCGTTCGGGTTCCGGTCGAACCAGTCGGTCAGGTGCTCGTGCACGACCTTCTGGACGAACGTCTTCGCCTCGGTGTTGCCGAGCTTCGTCTTGGTCTGGCCCTCGAACTGGGGCTCGCCGAGCTTCACCGAGATGATCGCGGTCAGACCCTCGCGGATGTCCTCACCCGTGAGGTTGTCGTCCTTCTCGCGGAGCAGCTTCTTGTCGCGCGCGTAACGGTTCACCAGACCGGTCAGCGCGGCACGGAAGCCCTCTTCGTGGGTGCCGCCCTCGTGCGTGTGGATCGTGTTGGCGAAGGAGTACACACCCTCGCTGTACTGCGAGTTCCACTGCATCGCGATCTCGACCGAGAGCAGGCGCTCCTTGTCCTCGGCCTCGATGTCGATGACGGTCGGGTGGACGACCTCGCCCTTGCGGGAGTTGAGGTACGTCACGAAGTCGACGATGCCGCCCTCGTAGTGGTACGTGACCGTGCGGACCTCTTCGACCGTGTCATCGGTGGCCTCGGCGGAGTCGGCGCCCGCCGTGGCCTTGGCCGACTCGCGCTCGTCGGTCAGCTTGATCGTCAGGCCCTTGTTGAGGAAGGCCATCTCCTGGAAGCGCCGCGACAGCGTCTCGAAGGAGTACTCGGTCGTCTCGAAGATGTCGCCGTCGGCCCAGAAGGTGACGGACGTGCCCGTCTCCTCGGTGGCCTCGTGCCGCTCGAGCGGTGCCGTGGGGGCACCCCCCTTGTAGTCCTGCGTCCAGCGGTATCCGTCGGTCCTGATCTCGACGGACAGCTTCGTGGAGAGCGCGTTCACCACGGAGACACCCACGCCGTGCAGACCACCGGAGACGGCGTACCCTCCGCCGCCGAACTTGCCGCCGGCGTGCAGCACGGTGAGCACGACCTCGACGGCCGGCTTCTTCTCGACCGGGTGGATGCCCACCGGGATGCCACGGCCGTTGTCGACGACGCGCACGCCGCCGTCCGCCAGGATCGTCACGTCGATGGTGTCCGCGTGCCCGGCCATGGCCTCGTCGACGGAGTTGTCGACGACTTCCTGGACCAAGTGATGCAGACCACGCTCACCGGTCGAGCCGATGTACATGCCGGGCCGCTTGCGGACCGCGTCCAGACCCTCGAGGACGGTGATGGCGCTGGCGTCGTACGAGGCCGTGCCCTCGCCGGAGGCCTGGATGGCCTCGGGGGGTACGGCGCCGTCGCCGGCGGCAGTGGACGGGATGTTCTCGTTGGGGTTGCCGGAATCGGCCACGAAGCGCCCTTTCTGGCACAGCACAAAGCCAAGCTCCCGGCGCTGGCCGGAGCGGCTGCGGCGTGTTGCGTTGGTAAGCCTGGTTCAGCTCTTGCTCAGCTTCTCCCGCTGCTCCCCACGACTGGGGCGGGATTAGCTTCCAGTCTACCGGTAGCGCCGACAGTGATGGGGGTTTGCCGGTACCTGAGTCCGCATGTGCCGCCCTGAACCGGCATCAGCCGACTCCCCATATGCGACCCCGGGCCCTAAGAGGCTCACAGCGGCACTCAGCGCTTCGGGCGGTCAACCCCCAGCTACGGACCGGATCTCGTCATCCGTAGGTGTCGCCTGGACCCGTGCTGCCGGGCGCCCGCAAGGGTCCGAAGCGGCGCGCGGGGCCACCGGGTCCGAGGACCTTGATGAGGCGTACGGTGCCGTGCCCCAGGTCCTCGTTCAGGCGCGCGACCAGCTGCGGAGCGAGCAGGCGCAGGTTCGTCGCCCAGGCCGTGGAGTCGCACTGCACGGTCAGGACGCGCTCGTTCTCGTCGTACCGCTGCGGTACGCAGTGCTTGGCCAGGTCCTCGCCGACGATCTCGGGCCAGCGGCCCATCACACCGCCGACGGCCGCTGGGGTCTCCCAGCCGCGCTCGGTGATCAGCCGGTTGATGGCGGAGCCGAGCGGCAGCGGGTCGCGCCCGTCGGAGCGCGCGCCCGAGCGCAGGCCGCCGCGCCGGGCCTGCTTCTTCTGACGGGTCGCGTCCCCACGCGCTCGTGCCTGTTCCTTGGCGGCGCGCAGGGCTACGCGGGCGAGGTCGACGCCGGAGGGCTCGGGCGGCGCGGGCTTGGCCGCTCCGGCCTCGGCGGGCTCCGAGGGGCGGGCCGATGCCTGGGCGGGCCCCGATGCTTCGGCGGGCCCTGACGGCTTGGCGGGCTCCGACGGCTTGGCGGGCTCGGTCATACGCGCTCCACCTCGCCTCCGGACACCGCGTACCGCGCGCCCGCGAGCACAGCCGGTACGTCGTCGTTCACGGCGGCCGTGACCAGGACCTGCTCCCCGGGGGCCACCAGTTCCGCGAGCCGCTCGCGCCGGCGCGCGTCCAGCTCGGCGAAAACGTCGTCGAGGACGAGGACCGGCTCATTGCCCTCGGCCCGGAGCAGGTCGTACGAGGCGAGGCGCAGGGCGAGCGCGTAGGACCACGACTCTCCGTGGGAGGCGTATCCCTTCGCGGGCAGCTGGCCAAGTTTGAGTAGTAGGTCGTCCCTGTGGGGTCCTACGAGGGTGACGCCCCGCTCGATCTCCTGTTTGCGGGCCTCTTCCAGGGCGGCGATCAGCTGCTCGTACAGCTCCTCGCGCGCGTGGCCGACGATGCCGGGCGAGGACGGCTTGTAGTCGAGGCCGAGCGGGCCGCCGCCGGGGGCCAGCTGTTCGTATGCCTTGTCGGCGAGCGGCTGGAGCGCGGCGATGAGGTCGCGGCGCTGGGCGAGCAGCTCGGCGCCCGCCCGGGCGAGGTGCTGGTCCCAGACGTCGAGGGTGGACAGGTCCATGGAGCGGCCGCCGTGGCGCCGGGCGAGGGCGGCGGACTTCAGGAGCGTGTTGCGCTGCTTCAGGACGCGGTCGTAGTCGGAGCGGACTCCCGCCATGCGCGGGGAGCGGGCGGTGATCAGCTCGTCGAGGAAGCGCCGCCGCTCTCCGGGGTCGCCCTTGATCAGGGCCAGGTCCTCGGGGGCGAACAGGACCGTACGCACGATGCCCAGGACGTCACGGGGCCTGACCTGCGAGGATCGGTTGATGCGGGCGCGGTTCGCCTTGCCCGGGTTCAGTTCCAGCTCGATGAGCTGCTGGCGTTCGCCCTGCCGGACGGCGGCCCGGATGACGGCACGGTCGGCGCCCATGCGTACCAGGGGCGCGTCCGAGGAGACGCGGTGGCTGCCGAGCGTCGCCAGATAGCCGACGGCTTCGACGAGGTTGGTCTTGCCCTGGCCGTTGGGCCCCACGAACGCGGTGACGCCCGGGTCGAGCGGAACCTCGACCCGGGCGTACGAGCGGAAGTCGGCCAGGGACAGGTGGGTGACGTGCATGGTGTGGCGCCGACCTCCCCCGGCTTTCCTGCTTGTGGCTACGGGCCGCCGTGGCCTGGATGCCGGCGGCCCACCCGCCGCGGCCCGCCACGGTCCACACAGGCTGTGGACAACGGGCCGCGCGGGCTGTGGATCAGTGTTCGCTCTTGGACTCGACGGCGTGGCCGCCGAACTGGTTGCGCAGGGCCGCGATCATCTTCATCTGCGGCGAGTCGTCCTGCCGCGAGGAGAACCGCGCGAACAGGGAGGCCGTGATCGCGGGCAGCGGCACCGCGTTGTCGATGGCGGCCTCGACCGTCCAGCGGCCCTCGCCGGAGTCGGCCGCGAAGCCGCGGAGCTTGTCCAGGTGCTCGTCGTCGTCCAGGGCGTTGACGGCCAGGTCGAGCAGCCAGGAACGGATGACCGTGCCCTCCTGCCAGGACCGGAAGACCTCGCGCACGTCGGTCACCGAGTCCACGGCCTCGAGCAGCTCCCAGCCCTCGGCGTAGGCCTGCATCATGGCGTACTCGATGCCGTTGTGGACCATCTTCGCGAAGTGGCCCGCGCCGACCTTGCCCGCGTGCACGGAGCCGAAGTCGCCCTCCGGCTTGAGCGCGTCGAAGATGGGCTGGACCTTGGCGACGTTCTCCTTGTCGCCGCCGTACATCAGCGCGTAGCCGTTCTGCAGGCCCCAGACGCCGCCGGAGACGCCGCAGTCGACGAAGCCGATGCCCTTGGCAGCCAATTCCTCGGCGTGCTTCTCATCGTCCGTCCAGCGGGAGTTCCCGCCGTCCACCACGACGTCGCCGGGCGACAGCAGCTCGGCCAGCTCGTCGACGGTGGACTGGGTCGCGGGACCGGCCGGGACCATCACCCACACCACGCGCGGGCCCTTGAGCTTGCTCACCAGCTCTTCGAGGCTGTGGACATCCGCGAGGTCCGGATTGCGGTCGTATCCGATGACGGTGTGGCCTGCGCGGCGAATGCGCTCGCGCATGTTGCCGCCCATCTTGCCGAGGCCGACGAGACCGAGCTCCATCAGTGCGTTCCTAACTAGCGATGTGGCGTGAAGGCACGTCACGGCCGCTCGGCGCTGAGCGGCTCCACGTACCCGCGGCACGTTCGTACCCGCGTCCGAGCCTACGCCCGGACGCGGCCACACACCTGTGGGCTCAGCCGCTCAGACGTACCGGCATGATCAGGTACTTGTACGCCTCGTCCGCCTCGGCGTCCACGGCCGGCTTGCCGCTCAGGAGCGCGGGCTTCGTCGACGTCGTGAACGACAGCTGGGCGACCGGGGAGTCGATCGCGCTCAGGCCGTCGAGCAGGAACGTCGGGTTGAAGGCGATCGAGATGTCGTCGCCATCGAGCTGGGCGTCGACCCTTTCCACAGCCTGTGCGTCGTCGCTGGAACCGGCCTCCAGGATGAGCACGCCCTGCTCGAAGCTGAGCCGCACCGGGGTGTTGCGCTCGGCGACGAGGGCCACGCGCTTGACGGCCTCCACGAAGGGGGCGGTCTCGATGACGGCGACCGAGTTGAACTCCGTCGGGAAGAGCGTGCGGTACTTCGGAAGGTCGCCCTCCAGGAGGCGGGTCGTCGTGCGGCGGCCCGCGCCCTCGAAGCCGATGAGGCCCTCGCCCGCACCGGAGCCGGACAGGGCCAGGGTGACCGTGTCGCCGCTCGTGAGCGCCTTGGCGGTGTCCAGGAGCGTCTTGGCGGGCACCAGGGCGACGGCGGATGTCTCCGGGTTCTCCGGCTTCCACAGGAACTCGCGGACCGCGAAGCGGTAGCGGTCGGTGGAGGCCAGCGTGACCGTGTCGCCCTCGATCTCGATGCGGACACCGGTGAGGACGGGCAGGGTGTCGTCGCGGCCCGCGGCGATGGCGACCTGGGAGGCGGCCGAGGCGAAGACCTCACCGGGGACGGTGCCCGTGGCGGTCGGCATCTGCGGCAGCGCCGGGTACTCCTCCACAGGCAGGGTGTGGAGGGTGAAGCGGGAGGAGCCGCAGACCACCGTCGCCCGTACACCGTCTGTGGAGATCTCCACCGGGCGGTTCGGCAGGGCGCGGCAGATGTCGGCGAGCAGGCGGCCGGAGACGAGGACCGTGCCTTCCTCGTCGACCTCGGCGTCCACGGAGACGCGGGCCGAGACCTCGTAGTCAAAGCTCGACAGGGAGAGGGCGCCCTCCTCGGCCTTCAGCAGCAGGCCCGCGAGGACGGGCGCTGGCGGCCGAGCCGGGAGGCTGCGTGCCGCCCACGCCACCGCCTCCGCGAGTACGTCGCGTTCCACCCGGATCTTCACTTAGCCGCCCTCCTGCTGTTGCTGGCACTGGGGACCAGTCTGACGCACCGCACTGACAGCTGGTGCCCGTCGGGGTCAAGTCGTGCCGAGAGGTCGTGGCGGCCGGAGCGGCGAGTTGTACACAGCCCCCACTTCAAAGCGGAAACCTGACTCTCTCTAGTCGGGAGTAGTAGTAGGGCCTGTGGAAACCGTGGATAACCGCGAATGCGCAGGTCAATGCCGGTTTTTTGTCCACTGGCCCTGTGGGCGGCGGCGGTGGACAACCGGGGGTAACTGTGGACGGGCGAAAGTTCTGCACACCCGATGCACAGGAGAGGGGGACTTCTCCCCAGGCCTGTCCCCAGCTTTACCCAGCTTCCCCACAGGCCAACCCGGCACCTTTGTGTGATGCCTTTCACTCGACCCGGTGAGAGCGCGCGTCGCGTTGCCGAACAGTGGACAGGGCTGGGGAGAAGCTGTGCACAACGGGCCTCAGCCTGTGGGCCGCCGGTGGACAACTTTTCCCACCCCCTGTGGACAAGATCTTCGTCCACAGTCTGTGGACAGTCTTCGTCCACGAATCCACAACCACCTGACCTGCCCTGATGGCCATTCAGCAGGGTGCCCTGTGGACACGGTTGGGACAACTTCCCAGTCCCCAGGGTGTGGAGGGCGAAAAGGCCCCAGATCTGTGGAGAACCCGGGTGAGGTGACCATGAATCGAACAGAAGATGACGAACAGGTCGCGGGAATCAGGGGTGATCGGGGCCGTGCACAGCGGTCTGAGCGGGGTGGGAGCGGCTTCCGCGGAGGTGCCAGTGGCTCTCAGGAGGGCACTGAGGGAACCCGCGAGGGGCTTCGAGGCCTGCGGGGCATCGCCCCACAGGACGGCTCCTGCCGCGTAGGCACTGCGGGTCCTGCCGCCTGGGCACTACGGGCGCGCTACGGGTGCTGATGGCCTTCTACGTAGGCATCGAAAACGCGAGCTGCGTAGATCAGGGAAAACGTGAACTGCGTAGGCCTGGTAAGACGCGAACTGCGTAGGCCCGCAAAACGTGAAGGGCGCCCCGGAGACATGCCCCTGGGCGCCCTTCACATGGCGTACCGGCCTTGCTGTCAGCCGTTCTTGATGCGGTTGGTCAGCTCGGTGACCTGGTTGTAGATCGAGCGGCGCTCGGCCATCAGCGCGCGGATCTTGCGGTCCGCGTGCATCACCGTCGTGTGGTCGCGGCCGCCGAACTGCGCGCCGATCTTCGGCAGGGAGAGGTCGGTCAGCTCGCGGCACAGGTACATGGCGATCTGGCGGGCCGTCACCAGGACCCGGCTGCGCGACGATCCGCACAGGTCGTCCACCGTCAGGCCGAAGTAGTCGGCGGTGGCCGCCATGATCGCCGTCGCCGTGATCTCCGGAGCCGCGTCCTCGCCGCCCGGGATCAGGTCCTTCAGGACGATCTCCGTGAGACCCAGGTCCACAGGCTGTCGATTGAGCGAGGCGAACGCCGTGACGCGGATCAGCGCGCCCTCCAGCTCACGGATGTTCCGTGAGATGCGGGACGCGATGAACTCCAGGACCTCCGGCGGGGCGTTGAGCTGCTCCTGGACCGCCTTCTTGCGCAGGATCGCGATGCGCGTCTCCAGCTCGGGCGGCTGGACGTCGGTGATCAGACCCCACTCGAAACGATTGCGCAGCCGGTCCTCCAGGGTCACCAGCTGCTTGGGCGGCCGGTCGCTGGAGAGCACGATCTGCTTGTTCGCGTTGTGGAGCGTGTTGAAGGTGTGGAAGAACTCCTCCTGCGTCGACTCCTTGTCCGCGAGGAACTGGATGTCGTCGACGAGCAGGATGTCCATCTCGCGGTAGCGCTTGCGGAAGCTGTCGCCCTTGCCGTCGCGGATGGAGTTGATGAACTCGTTCGTGAACTCCTCGGAACTCACGTAGCGCACCCGCGTGCCCGGGTAGAGGCTGCGCGCGTAGTGCCCGATCGCGTGCAGCAGGTGCGTCTTGCCGAGCCCTGACTCCCCGTAGATGAACAAGGGGTTGTACGCCTTCGCGGGGGCCTCGGCGACGGCGACCGCGGCCGCGTGCGCGAAGCGGTTCGACGCCCCGATCACGAAGGTGTCGAAGAGGTACTTCGGGTTCAGCCGCGCGGTGGGCTCGCCCGGGCCGGTCGCGGGCGCGGGCTGTGCCGCCAGAGGGCCGGGAGCGCCGCTGGAGGCGGGCAGGGGGGTGCCACCGTGGCCGACGGGGCCCGAAGGCCCTCCAGGGCCCCCGTGAGGCCCTGAGCCGGGGCCCGCGCCGGCGGGGGGCTCGTGCCGGTCGCGGCGGTCGTGCTGCCGCTCGTGTCGCTCGTGGCGTTCGTGCCGTTCCTGACCTGGCCGCTCGGAGCGCTGCTGCTCGTACGGCGAGCGCTCCTGCGGCGGCTGCGAGCGGTAGTCGTGCTGAGGCTGCCCGGGGCTCGCGTACGGGTCGCGCTCGGGGAAGCCGAGGCGCGGCTGCTGCCAGCCGTAGTCGTCCTGCGGCTGCTGCGGCCAGGCGCCGGGGCGCTGGTAGTCCGGATACGCCGGGCGGGCCGCCGGCAGCTGGTCCGGGCGCGGGCCAGCTGAGCGCTCGTCCCCGGGGCGGCGGCCGTACCCGTCGTAGCTGTCATGCCCCTGCCCGGAGGCGGCCGGCATCTCCGGATCCTCGTAGCGCGGCGCGGGCTCTTCGTAGCGAGGCGGCTGCTCTTCGTAGCGGGAGGGCTGGTCCTCGTACCGCGACTGCTGTTGCTGGACCGGCGGCGCGGGCGGGCTCTGCGGCTCGCCCACGGAGTCGTCGACCGTGATGGCGATGCGGATCGGGCGCCCGCACTCCCGGCTCAGCGTCTCGCTGACGACCGGGGCGAGGCGGCCCTCCAGGACACCCTTCGCAAATTCGTTCGGAACGGCGAGCAGTGCGGTGTCGGCGACCAGCGCGAGCGGCTGGCACCGTCGGATCCAGTGCTCGTCCTTCGCCTCGACGCCCTGCCCCCGCCCTTCGCCCAGCAGCTGCTCCAGAACCCTTGGCCACACTGCGGCAAGATCGGCAGGTACGTCAGCCACAGGGCACGCTCTCTCACAGGTCCCACGAAGGTGTGGTTCTTGGGACGGGTCGGGACGGAAATCGGGAGGGGCAGGGGGAAGGGAACGAAACGGAGTTCAGCCACGGTAGTCAGGGCGACGGGTGCGGTTCAAGTTGTTGTCCACAGGCTGTGCACAGTGTCTCCCCCTGACCGCTGGTTTGACCGGATGGCGTAGCCCCGCGTACCGTAACCAGGTCGAGTTGTCGATGGCTGCTGCCGCCTGCCTCCGATGGGCAAAGATCACGATCCGTGATTGTGAAGCGGTGCACTCGGTGCCTATACGCGAGCTTCTCCGAGCTTCTCGTGGGCGCACGGTGACAGCCAGGCGATACCCGCCACCACACGAGTCATTTCTGGAGCCCCCGAGTGAGCAAGCGCACCTTCCAGCCGAACAACCGTCGTCGCGCGAAGACCCACGGCTTCCGGCTGCGTATGCGCACCCGTGCCGGCCGCGCCATCCTGGCGTCCCGCCGTAGCAAGGGTCGCGCCCGCCTGTCCGCCTAAGCGCAAATTAGGTCATGACGTCGTGCTGCCTACCGAGCATCGGCTGAGGCGGCGCGAGGATTTCGCGACCGCGGTACGCCGAGGACGCCGGGCCGGACGCCCGCTACTCGTCGTCCATCTACGCAGCGGTGCAACGGACCCGCACGTGCCAGGGGAGAGTGTTCCCCCGACACGTGCGGGTTTCGTCGTGAGCAAGGCCGTGGGTGGAGCCGTCGTACGCAATACGGTCAAGCGCAGACTTCGCCATCTGACGCGCGACCGGTTGGCCTTGGTGCCCCCCGGTAGCCTGGTAGTCGTACGAGCGTTGCCCGGCGCGGGCGACGCCACCTACGCACAGCTGGCCGACGACCTGGACGCCGCCCTGCGGCGCCTCCTCGGAGGGGGCGCGCGATGAAGTACCCGCTGCTGGCGCTGATCAAGCTGTACCAGTGGACGATCAGTCCACTCCTCGGCCCGGTGTGCAAGTACTACCCGTCGTGCTCCCACTACGGCTATCTGGCCATCGACCGGCACGGTGCGATCAAGGGAACAGCGCTCACTGCCTGGCGCATCCTGCGATGCAATCCGTGGTCGCTCGGTGGCGTCGATCACGTTCCGCCGCGCAAGCGTCCGCGGTGGCACGAGATGCTGCGCGCTGCCTGGCGCGAACGCAAGGGCGGGCCCTCCGCCGCTGGCGTGCCGACCGGAGACCTCCCACCGGCTCCCACGAGCCCGGCCGCCGAGACCCCGTCCCATGCTCAAGGAGCCTGATTAGTGGACACGATTGCCGGTTTCTTCAGCTTCATCACGACACCCGTCTCCTGGGTCATCGTGCAGTTCCACAAGCTGTACGGTGCGATCTTCGGCCCTGATACGGGCTGGGCCTGGGGCCTGTCGATCGTGTCCCTGGTGATCCTGATCCGAATCTGCCTGATCCCGCTCTTCGTGAAGCAGATCAAGGCGACCCGGGCCATGCAGACGCTGCAGCCCGAGATGAAGAAGATCCAGGAACGCTACAAGAGCGACAAGCAGCGTCAGTCCGAAGAGATGATGAAGCTGTACAAGGAGTCGGGCACCAACCCGCTCTCCTCGTGCCTTCCCATCCTGGCGCAGTCGCCGTTCTTCTTCGCGCTGTACCACGTGCTCAACGGCATCGCGTCCAACAAGAAGGTCGGCGTCATCGACCAGCAGCTGCTGGACAGCGCCCGTGACGCCCACATCTTCGGTGCCCCGCTCGCGGTGAAGTTCACGGACAGCGCCGACAAGGTCGCCTCCCTCGGCGCCTCGCTCACCGACGTACGCGTCGTGACCGCGCTCATGATCATCATGATGTCGGCGTCGCAGTTCTTCACCCAGCGCCAGCTGATGACGAAGAACGTCGACACCACCGTGAAGACGCCGTTCATGCAGCAGCAGAAGATGCTGATGTACGTCTTCCCCATCATGTTCGCCGTCTTCGGCATCAACTTCCCCGTCGGTGTCCTCGTCTACTGGCTGACCACCAACGTGTGGACCATGGGCCAGCAGATGTACGTGATCCGCCAGAACCCGACGCCCGGCTCCAAGGCCCAGGCCTCGTACCTCGAGCGTCTTCAGAAGCACATCACGACCGCCGGCAAGACCCGCGGCCGTGGCCAGGTCCGGGCCGTGAAGGCCATCGTCGCCAAGGGCCGCGACCGCAACGAGTACGAGCGGAAGTTCATCAACGGCCTGAACAAGGCCGGCTTCGCCGCCCAGGCCGACGGCACCGTGATCGTCAGCGAGACCGTGGCCACCACGACCGAGGACGGTGCGCCCGCCGCCGCGGCCCCGAAGCGGCAGCAGCCCAAGCGCCAGAGCAAGTCCCAGCGCCAGTCCGCCACCGCCACCGGCGGCAAGACGGACGGCGGTTCCAGGCCCGCCCCGGCCTCCGACGCTCCCGGCACGAAGGCGTCGCTGACCAAGGCCGGGGACGACAAGCCCCAGGGCGCCGCGGCCAAGGGCAAGTCCGCAGGCGGAGCCTCGGGCAGCCAGCCCGGCCAGGGCACCCGCAGCAAAGCCAAGTCCGGACAGCGCAAGGGTCAGCAGCGGCCCAAGCACCCGTCCAAGAAGTAAAAGGAGTCCATCCCGTGACGGAAGGCACCACCACCTCCGCCGAAGCCGAGGTCGGCGACGCTCTGACCCGCCTCGAGCAGGAGGGGGAGATCGCGGCGGACTACCTCGAGGGTCTGCTGGACATCGCCGACCTCGACGGCGACATCGACATGGACGTCGAGGCCGACCGGGCCGCGGTGTCGATCATCAGCGACGCCGGCAGCCGCGATCTCCAGAAGCTGGTCGGCCGGGACGGTGAGGTCCTGGAGGCGCTCCAGGAGCTGACCCGCCTCGCGGTCCACCGGGAGACCGGCGACCGCAGCCGCCTGATGCTGGACATCGCGGGCTACCGCGCCAAGAAGCGCGAGGAGCTGTCCGAGCTGGGTGCCAAGGCTGCCGCCGACGCCAAGAGCTCCGGTGAGCCGGTCAAGCTCAAGCCGATGACGCCGTTCGAGCGCAAGGTCGTGCACGACGCGGTCAAGGCCGCGGGCCTGAGCAGCGAGTCCGAGGGCGAGGAGCCGCAGCGCTTCGTCGTGGTCCTCCCCGCCTGATCTGTACGTCTCATCCCGGCCCCGTCTGTTCGCAGACGGGGCCGGTCTTTGTCAGCCTGATAGTCAGCGACCCAGTGCGGTACGGAAGGACGGTCCCCGTGACGGAGGAAGCGGAGCTCCCCCCGGCGCCGGAGCAGGCGCGCGCGGTTTTCGGCGAGCGATTCCCGGACGCGGTCCGGTATGCGGAGCTGCTTGCCGAGGCTGGAGTGCGGCGCGGCCTGATCGGCCCCCGTGAGGTTCCCCGGCTGTGGGAGCGGCACCTGCTGAACTGCGCCGTGCTGTCCGAGGTGGTCCCCGAGGGCGTCACGGTGTGCGATGTCGGCTCCGGGGCCGGACTGCCCGGCATCCCGCTCGCGCTCGTCCGCGAGGACCTCAAGATCACGCTTCTTGAGCCGCTGCTGCGGCGCACGAACTTCCTGAGCGAGGTCGTCGAGCTGCTGGGGCTCGACCACGTCACGGTCGTGCGGGGTCGCGCCGAGGAGGTCCTCGGCAAGCTGCCGCCGGTCCACGTCGTGACCGCGCGTGCCGTCGCTCCCCTGGATCGCCTCGCCGGATGGGGCGTCCCGCTGCTGCGTCCGTACGGGGAGATGCTGGCGCTCAAGGGCGACACGGCCGAGGAAGAGGTCAAGGGGGCAGGTGCCGCGCTGAGCAAGCTCGGCGCGGAGTCCGTCTCCGTCGTACAGGTGGGCGAAGGGGTCGTTGACCCGCTGTCCACCGTCGTGCGGGTCGAGGTGGGCGAGAGCCCCGGTGGTGTGCGCTTCGCCGCCAAGCGAGCCAAGGCCGCGCGCACCGGACGTGCCCGCCGCCGTCGCTGATCAGACATCGGCGCCGCTGTCGACGGGGACCTGCCGTGCTGGCGATGCCCGTTGGAGCGCCTGGCTGACGCGTGTTGACGTTCGTCGCTGATCCGTCCTGACGACGAGCCGTACTCCACAAAAGCTGTCAAACGTACGCGTACCGGGGTGTCGCACCAGCGGCACCCCGGTCGCCATGCATCGTGTTTCACGTGAAACGTCGCTCACTGCTGCATGGCATCATCAGTCGCGGTCGCGCTGCCGAACCTCGCGAGCGTCGGCCACTTGGTTCCCTCGATAAGGGAACGGAGTTGTCCACAGAGACGGATTCGTCCACAGAAGACCGGGCCTCGCTGGTTCACGACCCCGAAAGCATGGGAGGCTCTGTTCATTGCGAGCCTGAAGTCGAGGAGAGTGAATCCTTGCGGTCCGACGCCAACATCGCGGGACCGATGACCGATCCGGTCCCCGGCCCCCGTACCGAATCGGCGGGGGAGGATGTTTCACGTGAAACACCGAGCCCGATGGACGACACCCCCATCGGTCGTGCTGCCCAACTGGCGGTGGAAGCGCTTGGCCGCGCGGGCGAGGGTCTGCCTCGGCCTGACGACACGCGAGTCATGGTCATCGCCAACCAGAAGGGTGGAGTAGGCAAGACGACGACAACTGTCAACCTTGCCGCCTCACTGGCCTTGCACGGCGCGCGTGTTCTGGTGATCGACCTCGACCCGCAGGGGAACGCCTCCACGGCACTCGGCATTGACCACCACGCCGAAGTTCCCTCCATCTACGACGTGTTGGTCGAGAGCAAGCCTCTCGCTGAGGTCGTCCAGCCCGTCCCGGATGTCGAGGGCCTCTTCTGCGCCCCGGCCACCATCGACCTGGCCGGCGCGGAAATCGAGCTGGTGTCGCTGGTGGCTCGGGAAAGCCGGCTCCAGCGGGCGATCCAGGCGTATGAGCAGCCGTTGGACTACATCCTCATCGACTGCCCGCCGTCGCTGGGACTGCTGACGGTGAACGCCCTGGTGGCCGGCGCGGAGGTGCTGATCCCCATCCAGTGCGAGTACTACGCCCTGGAAGGCCTCGGTCAGCTTCTGCGCAACGTCGACCTGGTGCGGGGCCACCTCAATCCGCGCCTGCATGTGTCGACCATCCTGCTCACCATGTACGACGGCAGGACCCGGCTCGCATCCCAGGTGGCTGACGAGGTGCGCAACCACTTCGGCGACGAGGTGCTGCGGACGAGCATCCCGCGCTCGGTGCGCATCTCCGAGGCGCCCAGCTACGGCCAGACCGTGCTGACCTACGATCCAGGATCAAGCGGTGCCCTGTCGTACTTCGAGGCGGCGCGAGAGATCGCGCTGCGCGGAGTAGGCGTGCGGTACGACGTGCAGCACGCCCACACGGGCATCCAGAACGACCAGAACATGACGGAGGGGATCCAGTGAGCGACCGACGAAGAGGGCTGGGCCGTGGCCTCGGCGCTCTGATCCCTGCGGCTCCGACGGAGAAGGCGGCTGCCCCGAGCACGGGTGGGGCCTCCACGTCACCGACGGCCGTACCGGTCCTCACCGCGGAGCGCGGTGTGGCGGCCGCCAAGGTCGCCTCGCTTCCGCAGAGTACCCTTGCGCAGCCGCCCGCCGCCCAGGAACCGGAGACGCCGGACCATGGGACGGGGGAGGAACTGCGGAGCCCGGCCGGTGCGCACTTCGCCGAGCTGCCGCTCGACTCCATCACGCCCAACCCGCGGCAACCGCGTGAGGTCTTCGACGACGACGCCCTCGCCGAACTGGTGACCTCCATCAAGGAGGTCGGGCTCCTCCAGCCTGTGGTCGTACGGCAGGTGGGGCCTGCGCGATACGAACTCATCATGGGTGAGCGGCGCTTGCGGGCTTGCCGTGGCGCGGGCCTGGAGCACATCCCCGCCATCGTGCGGGCGACGGAGGACGACAAGCTCCTCCTGGACGCGCTCCTGGAGAATCTGCACCGCGCTCAGCTGAACCCGCTGGAAGAGGCCGCGGCCTATGACCAGCTGCTCAAGGACTTCAAGTGCACGCATGACCAGCTGGCGGACCGGATCGGCCGGTCCCGCCCCCAGGTCTCCAACACCCTGCGTCTCCTGAAGCTGTCGCCGAAGGTGCAGAACAGGGTGGCGGCCGGAGTGCTGTCCGCGGGTCACGCCCGAGCGCTGCTGTCCGTCGAGGACCCGGAGGAGCAGGACCGCCTCGCGTACCGGATCGTGGCCGAAGGGCTCTCGGTGCGGGCCGTCGAGGAGATCGTGACCCTCATGGGGTCGCGGCCGCAGACCAAGCCGAAGGCCAAGGGGCCTCGTGCCGGGGCACGGGTGTCTCCCGCGCTGACGAGTCTGGCCACGCGTCTCTCGGACCGGTTCGAGACACGGGTGAGGGTCGACCTGGGCCAGAAGAAGGGCAAGATCGTCGTCGACTTCGCCTCGCTGGAGGACCTGGAGCGCATCCTCACCACCCTCGCTCCTGAAGAGGGCTCGGTCCTCAAGCGGGGCCTGGCCGAGGCCGCCGCCGAGGAAGCCTCAGAGGGCGAGCAGGACTGAGCAGCGACAGCTCCTCCTCGGGGGCGTAAGCGCTGGGTCGGAAGCTTTCGGGAGGCCGTCCGTAGCTGACTTCCGTGGCGTATGTGAAAGCGGGCCGTGTCCGGTGTGTGCCGGAACACGGCCCGCTCTTTGCTTTCTTCCGGTATCGATGCAATCACATCGTGGATACGATGCGCTTGGGTATGGCGCAATCACCTGACGGCACCTCTTAGGGGAGGCGGGGGCCATGCGATCGGTGAGCCGCACCGGACTGATGACCGCGGGGTTCGGCCTGGGCGCGGTCGGAGGGTTCGTCGGCAGCCTGCTCAGGGAACGGAGCGCACTGACAGCTGCTCGTGGCGTCGCGGGCGAGGGAAGTGAGGAACCGCCTTCATGGGGCGACGGCTCGTACCGCTCACGCTGGACAACCTTCCGGACCTTCCCAGGCGTTGCCGCGCGTGTGTCTTCTGGGAACTGGACCCGGTCAGCGGCCAAGCCGCGCTGAAGGCCGGAACGCCCGAGCTGGAGAAGGAAGCGTGGATCTCCGCCGTCCTGCTGGAGTGGGGATCCTGCGGCCGGGTCGTCTACGTCGACGATGTCCCGGTGGGTTTCGTCCTCTACGCTCCCCCCGCCTATGTGCCGCGGTCCACGGCGTTCCCGACGAGCCCCGTCTCCCCGGATGCCGTTCAGTTGATGACTGCCTGGATCATGCCGGGCTATCAAGGGCAGGGGCTGGGCCGTGTCATCGTGCAGACGGTCGCCAAGGACCTGCTGCGCCGGGGGTTCAAGGCCATCGAGGCATTCGGTGACGCGCGCTGGGAGAAGCCGGCGTGTGTGCTGCCCGCGGACCATCTCCTCGCGGTGGGCTTCAAGACGGTCCGCCCGCACCCCGCCTACCCGAGGCTGCGACTGGAGCTGAGGACGACGCTCTCCTGGAAGGAAGACGTCGAGCTGGCGCTCGACCGGCTGCTGGGAGCGGTACAGAAGGAACCTGCTCTTCGGCCGCTCTAGGCGGTCCAGACATACGGCAGACCTCAGCGGCAGACCGGCCGACGGCCAGCGGCAGATCGGCCGGCGGCCAGCGGCGGGCCGGTCAGCGGACAACCGAAGGGGCCAACCCCACGGAGTTGGCCCCTTCGTGTTTCACGTGAAACATCGCTCTCCGCCACTGCGGCGGACACCGATGACGTGGTGCCTTACTCGGCGATGAAGTCCGCCAGGTCGCGCTCGATGGCGGCCTTCGGCTTGGCACCGACGATGGTCTTGGCGACCTCGCCGTTCTGGTACACGTTCAGCGTCGGGATCGACATGACGCCGTACTTGGCGGCCGTGCCGGGGTTTTCGTCGATGTTGAGCTTGACGATCTCGATCTTGTCGCCGTGCTCCTTCGCGATCGCCTCGAGCGACGGCGCGATCTGGCGGCAGGGACCGCACCAGGCGGCCCAGAAGTCCACCAGGACGGGCTTGTCGCTCTTGAGGACGTCCTCCTCGAAGGAGGCATCGGTCACGTTCTTCAGGTTGGCCACGGCGGGCTCCTCACATGGTGGTGCGGGTGGGGGCGGAAGAGGGTCAGACAGCAGCAGCGGCCGCGGTCTCGCTGTCCGCGAGGGCGGCGAGGAAACGCTCGGCGTCCAGAGCGGCGGCACAGCCGGTGCCGGCGGCCGTGATCGCCTGGCGGTAGGTGTGGTCGACGACGTCACCGGCGGCGAAGACACCGGGGATGTTCGTCCGGGTCGACGGCGCGTCGACCTTCAGGTAGCCCTCGCCGTCCAGGGTCAGCTGGCCCTTGAAAAGCTCAGTGCGCGGGTCGTGACCGATCGCGATGAACAGGCCGGTCACCGGCAGCTCGGACGTCTCGCCCGTCTTGACGTTGCGCAGGGTGAGACCGGCCAGCTTCTGCTCGCCCTTGATCTCAGCGACCTCGCTGTCCCAGACGAACTTGATCTTCGGGTCGGCGAAGGCGCGCTCCTGCATCGCCTTGGAGGCCCGGAGGCTGTCGCGGCGGTGGACGACCGTCACGGACTTGGCGAAGCGGGAGAGGAAGGTCGCCTCCTCCATCGCGGTGTCGCCACCGCCGATGACGGCGATGTCCTGGTCCTTGAAGAAGAACCCGTCGCAGGTCGCGCACCAGGAGACGCCACGGCCGGACAGCGCGTCCTCGTTCGGCAGGCTCAGCTTGCGGTGCTGGGAGCCCGTCGTGACGATGACGGTCTTCGCGCGGTGCACCGTACCGGCCGTGTCCGTGACGGTCTTGATCTCACCGGTGAGGTCGACGGAGACCACGTCGTCGGGCACCAGCTCGGCGCCGAAGCGCTCGGCCTGGGCACGCATGTTGTCCATGAGCTCCGGGCCCATGATGCCGTCCTGGAAGCCCGGGAAGTTCTCCACATCGGTGGTGTTCATCAGCGCGCCGCCTGCAGTGACGGCACCCTCGAAGACCAGGGGCTTCAGTGACGCGCGCGCGGTGTAGAGCGCCGCCGTGTAGCCGGCGGGCCCGGAGCCGATGATGATCACGTTACGGACGTCGGTCACGGCTTGATTCCTCGTCTCTGACGACTGCTGCGTACTGCTGGCGGGTGCCTGTCTCAGGGCTCTCACCCCACCCAACGGATCCTACGGGGCGCGCATTCCCAAACGTGTCCGAGCACACGGAAGCCACGGCATAGGGCGTAGGGGCGAGATCGACGCGTGCCCGCCGGGCCGGGTGCCGCTCAGTTGCGGGGGTAGGACTCGGTGAGCAGGACCTCGCCGGTGGCGTTGGGCGACGAGGACGCGTTCGTGCACGCGGCATCGACGATATACGCCGAGACCTTGGTGCTGTCGGACTCATGCGTCACGACGACGAGGTAGGCGCTCTTGCCTTCGTAGGTGCCCCTGTCGGCGGCCAGTGGTGCCCGACCGCCTAGGCTCCGCTCGATACAGGCGGGAATCTCGACGTAGTCGTCGCGCGTCGTCGAGCCCTTCTTCGGGCCGTTCGGGCTGGACTGCGATCCCACGCTCGGCTTGGGAGAGGGAGTGGTGTCAGTACCCGCGATCGAACGCTCCTCAGGGAGCATCTCGTTGACGCGGTCCTTGAGCTTGCCCCTGGAGAACGTGTCGGCGCTTGCCGATCGGCCCGCCGCGGCCTCCTTCGAGCCCTCAGCGTCGTTGTCCCACGGCTGAATCAGCAGTGCTCCCAGACCTAGGGCGGCGGCGGTGAAAACGGCGCCCAGGGCTGCGGTACGGCGACGCCGTCCCCGGAGGCGGCCGCCCCGGCCCGGACCGGTGGCCGCACGAGCGTGCCCGGACGGGCCGTGAGCGCCGCTGCCGCTGCCGGTGGTGGCCCCGGCTGAGACCGTGGACTTGCTCGACGAAGCGGCCGCTGTGCTCGGCTCGGAGGTCGATGTTTCACGTGAAACATGAGCAGGGGGCTGAGCAGCTGGCTCGGTGGCGACCTCTGGGTCGGTGACGGCTGCGACGACGGCTTCGCGGTCGGAAGCTTCCTCGGCCTCACGGGTCGGCAGGGCAGTGCCCACGTCCTCGGCGACGGCGGAGTCGAGGAGGGCCTCAGCCGCAAGGGCCGCGTCGATGCGCTCCGCGACATCGGCGGGCATGCGCGAGGGGCCGGGCAGGGTGCCGAGCATGCCGCGAATCTCTTCGAGGGAGTCGTAGACATCGGTACAGAGCGCGCAGCCGTCCAGGTGCTGCCGGACGTCGAGGGTGCGGATCGGCGAGAGCAGGCCTTCGGTGAGGTCGGAGATCTCGGAGACGTCCGGGTGCCCAGCCGAGTCCGTCGTCGTGGTCACGCTCGCCCACCTCCGCCCTTCACTGCCGCTGAATCGCCGGGTCCGGCGTCTGGGGACGACCCCGTACGTGAGGGGTCCGCTGCCGGTGGGACGGTTGTCCCCTGCGTCCGGTTCCTTCCTGGCGCGGCATTTTTTCCGTCGCCCGGGTTACCGGCGCGTCTCTCGCCCGGCGGCTCCGTCCGCAGATGGGTCAGGAGGGGCAGGAGCCTGGCTCTGCCCCGTGCGCAGCGGCTCTTCACCGTGCCGGTGGGGACGTCGAGCACCCGGGCGGCCTCGGCCACGGGGTAGCCCTGCATGTCGACCAGGACGAGGGCGGCCCGCTGGTCGGCCGGCAGGGTGCTGAGCGCCCGTAGGAGTTCGCGGTGCAGATCTCCGCGCTCGACCGGTGCCGCCGCGGACTCGTGCGGCTCCAGGAGCTGGTCCAGGCGCTCGGTGTCGTCGACAGGCGAGGTTTTCCGGGAGGCGGCCTTGCGTGCCCGGTCGAGGCAGGCGTTCACGGTGATGCGGTGCAGCCAGGTCGTCACGGCGGACTGGCCGCGGAAGGTGTGCGCGGCCCGGTACGCGGAGACCAGAGCGTCCTGGACGGCGTCCGCGGCTTCCTCGCGGTCTCCCAGGGTGCGCAGGGCCACGGCCCACAGCCGGTCGCGGTGGCGGCGGACCAGCTCGCCGAAGGCGTCCTTGTCGCCGTCGACGTGGCGGGACAGGAGGTCGTGGTCGCTCAGCTCACCGTGCGCGGCGTCATCCGCCACCTCGAACCCCCTCCCCCCACCGAGACGCGCGGGCCCTCAGGCCTTGAAGCCCTTGAACTGGACGCCCGTGATGCCCTGCCGGAAGCCCGGGTCCCGGTACTGCTCGGCTCCGACCGACGGAACCGCCGTCACCCAGAGGAGTACGTAACGGGCCTTGACCTTGGGGTTCGCCTTGATCTTCAGAGAGGTGCCGGTGGTCTTGCCCTCGCCGATCTTCTTCAGCGAGCTGACCGACCCCCTGGGCGCCATCGAGTCGGCCGCGTACAGCGAGACCGACGTGTGGTCGCCGTCGTACAGGAGCTTGATCGTCGCGTCCGAGAGCGTCTTCTCCGCTCCCAGGTCGTAGACGATGCCGGCGCCGGGCCTGTAGGGGGCCAGGGCCGGGCCCGCGTTGTACGTCGCGGTGCGCCAGAGTTCGGCGCCGCCCTCGGTGGACTTCTTGAACTCTCCGCCCATGCCGCTCGCCTGGGCGTTCTGGATGGAGATCGGCTTGCCGGGCTTGGGCTTGTTCTTGTCGCCGTCCCCGGACGTCTGCGACGTGCCGGAGTCCCCCGACTTGTTGTCGTGGTCCATGAGGGCGTCCGCCAGCTGCCAGCTGCCCAGGCCGAGCGCGGCGATGAGCAGCGCCGAGACCGCCCACTTGAGAGCCTTGCCCGTACGGCTCTGCAACGGGGGCGGCGGGGGCTGGATGACCTGGGTGGCGCCCGGAGGCGGTGTGCCGCGGCCGTACGTGCCCTGTTGGTACGTCGTGCGCTGGTACTCGGGCGGTGCCGTGAAGGCGGGCTCGGGCGGACGGATGCGGGGCATTTCGCCGACGGCCTTCACCAGGTCGTCCGGAGTGGTGCAGGCGGGTTCCTGGCGGGAGGCGGTCGCTCCGTCGTTGGCGAGCGCGCGCATGGACAGCTCGGACAGACCCCGGTGCACCCCGGCGCGGACCTGGTCCGGCGGGATGAGGCCGACGCCCTTGGGGAGGCCGGACAGGCCGTGCGCGTCGTTCTCGTACGGCCAGCGCTGGGTCAGGGCGGCGTACAGGAGGGCGCCGATGGCCTCCGTGTCGGTGCGCTGGGGGGTCTCGGAGGTGATGCCGCGCAGCGCGGCGTTCACGGCGAGTCCGCGGATGCGGTACTGGCCCGAGGAGGTGCGCAGCACGGCGCCGGGCGTCAGCCGCAGATGGGCGAGGCCCTCGCGGTGCGCGGCGGCCATGGCCTGCGCGACCTGGCTGACGAGCTGGTAGGCGTCGTGGGCCTCCAGCGGGCCCGAGGCCAGCAGTGTGGTCAGCTCCGTGGCGTCCGGAAGCCATTCGTGCACCACATAGACGAGGTCGTTCTCCTCGACCGCGTCCAGGACCTGCACGAAGCGCGGGTCGCCGAGGAGTGCCGCGGACCGGGCCGCGGCGAGCACCGAGCGCCCGCGGGGGTGGTCGGCGGGCAGCACGTGTACACCCACCGCCCGGCGGAGCTTCTCGTCCACCGCGCGCCAGCTGCTGAAACCGTCCAGACGGGTGACGCACTCCTCGAGGCGATAGCGTCTGGCGAGCTTGTGGCCGCTGTGCAGTTCAGGGGGCGTGGTCGCCCCGGGCGGACTCGAGGGCCCCTTCGTCTCCGCCGCGCTGTCGTCCGCCGTGTCCCGCTCCCGGGTCTGGGCCACCCCGTCGGCCGTGGACTGCTCCGCCTTCGCGGTCAGCGGCTCGTCGCCGCTGTTGTCTGCCACGTCGACGGCAGCCGTGCTCCGTTCCGCCACCGTCGTTCCTGCCTCCCCATCCGTTGCGCTTCGTCAGACGCCAAAGCCAATTGTGCCCACAGTCCGCCGCTATGCACGACACGCGGTAGCCGTCGATGGTTGTGCGGACCGCCGCGCCTCAGCGTCCCAGGCGCCCCCGTACCGTGCCGACCAGTGAGTTGAGTTCCTGGATGCGCAGGCGCCGCGCGACGAGGAAGAAGACGCCGAACAGTACCGCGCAGCCGACGACCAGCGCGGCCAGCGAGCCGAGGACGCCCTGTCCCAGCGCCTTGGTGATCGCGTACCCGGCCGCGGCGCCGAGAATCGCACCGGGCACCGAGGCGATCACGAGACGGGCGTACGTACGGACCACGTTCGCACCGTCCAGGTCGCCCCCCAGCCGCTTGCTTAGCCGTCGCCAGGCAACGCCCACCCCGATCGCGTAGGCGAGGCCGTACGAAGCGGCCATGCCCGCTACGGCCCAGCGGGCGGGCAGCACCATGTAGCAGAGCGCGGAGGCGGCGGCGTTGAAGGCGGCCACGATGACCGTGTTGTAGAAGGGGGTGCGCGTGTCTTCGTACGCGTAGAAGGCGCGGAGCACGACGTACTGCACGGAGTACGGGATCAGGCCGAGTCCGAAGGCCATCAGCATGTAGCCCATGCGGGTGGCGCCGTTGACGCCGGACGAGCCGAACATGAGCGTGCACATCGGGATGCCGAGGGCGACGAAGCTGAAGGCGACCGGCACGATCGCGACGGCGGAGGTGCGCAGGCCCTGGGAGATGTCGTCCCGGACCGCTCCGGCGTCGCCCTCGTGGGCCGCGCGGGAGAGCCGCGGCAACAGGGCGGCCATCAGGGAGACCGTGATGATCGCCTGCGGCAGACCCCAGATGAGCTGGGCGTTGGAATAGGCCGAGAAGCCGGTGCCGTCCATGCCGGAGTGCTTGACCGCCGCGGTGCCCAGCTGGGTCACCACGATCGCGCCGGCCTGGTTGGCGAGGACGAACAGGATCGTCCACTTGGCGAGCATGGCGGCCTTGCCGAGGCCCTGGCCCTTCCAGTCGAAGCGCAGGCGCGGCTTGAAGCCCGTCTCCCGTAGGTACGGGATCATCGCGAGCGACTGGACGACCATGCCGAGCAGGACGCCGACGCCGAGGAGACGCACGCCGTCGTCCGGGATGGACGTGACGCGCATGCCCGACTTCTCCGAGGTGCCGTACACCCACAGGAACATGCCGAGCGTCGCGATGATGACGATGTTGTTCAGGACCGGCGTCCACATCATCGCGCCGAACTTCCCGCGCGAGTTGAGGATCTGGCCCATGACGACGTGGATGCCCATGAAGAAGATCGAGGGCAGGAAGTAGCGGACGAAGGTGATCGCCACTTCGTTGGCCGCCGGGTCACTGGCGACCGGGGTCGACAGCAGGTGCACCAGGGCGGGCGCCGCGAACCAGCCGACCACGGTGAGGAAGCCGAGCGCCACCATGACGAGCGTGAGGAGGCGGTTGGCGTACGCCTGGCCGCCGTCCTCGTCGTCCTTCATGGCGCGCACGAGCTGCGGCACGAAGACCGAGTTGAGACCGCCGCCCACGGTGAGGATGTAGATCATCGTCGGCAGCTGGTACGCGACCTGGAAGGTGTCACCGAGCAGACCGATACCGAGCGCCGAGACGATCATGGCGGAGCGGACGAAGCCGGTGAGCCGGGACACCATCGTGCCCGCGGCCATCACGGCGCTCGACTTCAACAGGCTGGACGCGCGGCCGCCGGACTTCGCCGCGGGCGCCGCGGGCACGGGTTCCTGCGCCGGGGCCGGCACGGCGGGGGACTCGCCGGGGGGGCGCGAGATGTCGTACTGCTGCGGGTCCTGGTACGGCTGGCCCAGCTGGTTCGGGTCCTGGTAGTAGCCGCCCGCCTGCTGGTTCGCGTACGGGGCGTTCTGGTGGTTCACGTACGGGGTGCCGCTCTGGGGGTAGTACTGGGGGTCGTTCTGCGGATACGCGTACTGCGCGCCGCCCTGCTGGTCGAGGTACGGGACCGCGCCCTGTTGCTGGTCGGCGTACTGTGCCGCGCCCTGCTGCTGGTAGGGGTACGCGCCGCCCTGGTCGTAATAGGCGGCGGGCTGCTGGCCCTGGTACGCGGCGCCCTGCTGGCCCTGCTGTTGCTGGTAGCCGGCGTCCTGCTGGTGCTGATAGCCGCCCTGGTCGGGGTAGCCACCGGGCTGGTACGCCTGGCCGCGCGGGTCCTGCTGGTAGCCGTCGCCCAGGTGCGGGTCCTGCTGGTGGGCTCCGGCGCGCGGGTCGGGGTAGCCGCTGCCCTGCTGGTCGCGGAAGAGGTGGGCGAAGGCGTCCGGTTGGTGGCGCTCCTCGCCGGCCTGGGTGACGAGGTCGTCGACGCCGACGTACTGCGTCGTGCGCGGGTCGTCGCCGTACGGGAGGTGCCGGGTGGCGCCGTCCGGCTCCGGGGGCGGCGGCTGGGCCCACACGCGGGGGTCCGGGGCGTGCTGGGGCGACGGCGGCTGGGCGTAGAGCTGCTGCGGGTCCTGGTACGTGCCGGGCGGGGGCGGGGGGTGCGCGGCACGGTCGTAGAGCGCCTCGGCCACCGGGTCCTGGGCCGAGAGGTCCTGGGCGCGGTAGGGGTCCTGCGCGTAGGCGTCCTGGAGGTAGGCGTCAGGCGCCTGCTG
Source organism: Streptomyces sp. NPDC045778 (assembly GCF_056431945.1). Taxonomy (NCBI): domain Bacteria; kingdom Bacillati; phylum Actinomycetota; class Actinomycetes; order Kitasatosporales; family Streptomycetaceae; genus Streptomyces; species Streptomyces sp. NPDC045778. Next base: position 223,588 of record NZ_JBWKJZ010000002.1, on the reverse strand, counting down.
CTGGGGTGCCTGGCCGTCGTCATGAGGTCCTGGCGGCGGGCCCCCGGCAGCGCCGGAGCCGCCCGCGCCCTGGCCGCGCTCACCGTCGTACGGCGCGTTCATGGTTTACCCCACCTCATGGTCCCCGGGCCCACCGGCCACGACATCGCTCAACGGTCCACTCTCTCACCCGTGTGCGACGGCTCGGTGCTTTCGGGAGCGGTGTCCGGGGTCGGGTCACTCGGCTGCTCGGGTTCACCCGTGTCGGGGCCGGCGTCGGGCGCGGGGTCGTCCGTGGCGTCGCCGTCGCCGTCGGGGCCGCCGTCCGGGCCCGCCTCGGCCTGCTGCCGCGCCGCGCGCTTGCGCTGGGTGTACATGCGGAACCCGGCGAGGACGAGGAGCAGGACGCCACCGGCGATGACCAGCATCACCGTGGGGGTGACCTCGGTGACGTTGACGTGGAAGTACACGGGGTCGCCGTACGGCTGGTTGTCCTCGGTGAAGAGCTGGGCGTACACCTGGACCGGACCGTTGGCGTTGGCCGTGGTGGTGAACTTCACCGACTGGGTGTGACCACCGCCCGTGATCTTGACCGGCTGCTCCTCGTAGAGGCCGTCGCCGATCTTCAGACGCGTGGGGTTCGTCGACGTCAGCCGGAGCCTGAGGTGGTCGACGCCTCTGACGAGGTTGTTCTGCACCGTCACCGGGATCGTCGCGCTGCGGCCCGACAGCTTCGCGTCGGACTTCTTGATCAGCGAGACCTGGTGCATGAGGTTGGTCAGATAGCCGTGCACGCTCTTGCGGTAGTCCTGCGCCGCCGTGGCGCGGCCGCGCCACGATGTGGACATCTCGCGGTCCATGGCCCGGCCGAGGGGCGTGATCACCCGGTCCGGCTCGGCGAGGATCATCTTGAAGACGTCGAGCTTGTCCTGGGTGCCCCGGATCTCCTCGAACGCCGACCGGGGCAGCTCCTGCTTGCGCAGGGAAGAGGGGTAGGCGGCCGCCGACGGCACCTGGGTGGTGGCGCCCGGGTCCGGCTTGGCCTTCGCGGCCGCGGACAGGTCCTGCGGCGTCGACCAGCGCTCGTCGTCGAGGGCGGTCAGCGCCTTGGCCATCGCCTGCGCCTGGCTCGTGGTGGGCGTGCGCTGCGGGGCGACGACGATGTTGCGCTGCTTGCTGTCCTGCAACGTGATCATGAAGCTCTGGGCGAGGAACTCCTGGACCGCGAGGGTCGCGTTCTCCGACCGCGTCATGTCGCCCTGGAAGGCCGTGGAGAGCCGGGCGTCGGCGACCACGGCGGTGGTGCCGCCGCCGATGGGGCGGGCCGCGTTGGGTGTGTACAACAGGCCGTGGGTCTCGCGCAGGCTGTCACTGCGGGCGATCACGCGGTGGGCGCCCGCCGACGTGGCGACGTCGACGACCGAGGGGTCGACGGCACCGTCGGCGGGCCAGGCGAAGTCGGTCGTCGGCTTCACGAAGAGGATGTCGCGCACGGCCTTGGCGCCGACCTCGGTGGCCTCCTTGAGGTGGCCGAGGGACCCGGAGACCGCCTTGCCGGTGTGGGCGAGCGAGGCGAGGTCGGGGTCCGCGAAGGGCAGCGCGACGACCTTCCTGCCCTTCACCGTCTTCTGCAGCTCGGTGAGCCACTGCTTCGCGACCGACTGGTAGCGGCCGGGAACCGTCGTCCCGCCCGGCCCCTCGACCTCGTATTCGTCCGCCATCGCCTCGACGGAGACCAGCAGGTCCGGGTCGACGACCCAGGTGACGTCGAGCTGCTCGCCGAGCGTCACCAGCTGTTCGAGGCGGCCGCCCGGCTGGATCTCCTTGGCGAGGTCCTCGTTCTTGAAGACGGGCGTCTGCTGTTCGTCGGAGCGCGTCTGCGCGGTGAGGTGCGTGGTGGAGATGAGCGGCCACAGGTACGTGGTCTTCGTCTTCGTGTCCGCGGACCCGTCCTGCCACGGCAGGAACGTCCGCTCGATGCCGAGCACCTGCGGGTACGGCTGGGCCGCCGTCTGGCCCGTCAGCGACACACCGAGCTGATAGACGCCGTCCATGCCGAGATCGAGGGCACTGACGGGCACGGAGATGCTGAAGTGCTGCGGGACGCCCGGGGCGAGCTTGGCGATCTTCTCGACGTACTTGCCGCCGACCTCCGTGCCGTCGCTCCCCGGCTGGAACCCCTCGCGCTCCGCGGCCGTGTCGATCGCGGTGCGGCTGCCGAGGGGAGGAGCGACGCGCAGGCCGACCCGCGCCGCGGTCACCGGCTGGCGGCCCTCGTTCGTGACCGTGCCGGAGACGGTGACGGTGTCGCCCTTACGAGGCGCGCTGGGCGTCAGGGCGTCCAGGGAGACGTCAACGGTCCGGGACCCCGTGGCGGCGGCCTTGAGGCCCGTCCGCACGCCGTGGGCGGCGCTCTTCACGCCCGTGGCCGCGGCCTTCACGTCCGGCGTGGCGGCGACCGCGGAGGAGCCCGCGGGCACCTGGAGCAGACCGGCCAGCAGGGGCGCTCCGGCCAGCAGTGCCGTTGTGCGCCGGAGCCACCGGCGGGCAGGTGAGGGGGTGGTCCCCGGGAAGTCTGCCGCCTCGGCCACGCGTTGCCCGTCCCTCGTCGTCGTCAGTGTCGGTGGTTGTCGGATGCTGCGTCCACGCATGGTAACGAGGCGCGCCGGGCCTGAGTGCCGCGGACCACTCCACAAGATCGGAAGACCGCGCCCGGCGGGCCGCAAGGGCCGAGGTGAGCGCTGTGGACGGTCTCCGCGGTGGCCGGGGAAATCGGGGCGGCCGCGGGGCGCCGGGGCACGTACCCTTTTCTGTTGTGCCGAACGCCAACGAAGACAACCCCCGTGCCCTGAGTCAGGTGCAGCAGCGTGCCGTGAGCGAGCTGCTGCGCGTGTCCCCTGTCGCAGACGACCTCGCCCGCCGCTTTCAGGAGGCCGGGTTCTCGCTCGCCCTGGTCGGCGGTTCGGTCCGGGACGCCCTCCTCGGCAGGCTCGGCAATGACCTGGACTTCACGACGGACGCCCGCCCCGAGGACGTACTGAAGATCGTCCGCCCGTGGGCGGACGCGGTCTGGGAGGTCGGGATCGCCTTCGGCACGGTGGGCTGCCAGAAGGACGCCCGCGTGGACGGGGCCGAGCAGCGCTTCCAGATCGAGGTGACGACATATCGATCGGAGGCGTACGACAGGACCTCCCGCAAGCCCGAGGTGTCGTACGGCGACTCCATCGAGCAGGACCTCGTGCGCCGCGACTTCACCGTGAACGCCATGGCCGTGGCGCTCCCGGAGAAGGAGTTCATCGACCCCCACGGAGGTCTGGACGACCTGGCGGGGCATGTCCTGCGCACCCCCGGCACCCCCGAGGAGTCCTTCTCGGACGACCCGCTGCGGATGATGCGGGCCGCGCGCTTCGCCGCGCAGCTGGACTTCGACGTGGCCCCGGACGTCGTCGCCGCGATGAAGGCGATGGCCGAGCGCATCGAGATCGTGTCCGCCGAGCGCGTCCGTGACGAGCTGAACAAGCTGATCGTGGCCGCGCACCCCCGCAAGGGCCTCGCCCTCCTCGTGGACACCGGCCTCGCGGCCCACGTGCTGCCGGAGCTGCCGGCCCTGCGCCTGGAGCGCGACGAGCACCACCGGCACAAGGACGTCTACGACCACACCCTGATCGTCCTCGAGCAGGCGATGGCCTTGGAGACGGACGGCCCGGACCTGACGCTGCGGCTCGCCGCGCTGCTGCATGACATCGGCAAGCCGAGGACGCGCCGCTTCGAGCAGGACGGCCGGGTCTCCTTCCACCACCACGAGGTGGTGGGCGCCAAGATGACCAAGAAGCGGATGACGGCTCTCAAGTACTCCAACGAGCTGGTCAAGGACGTCTCCCGGCTGGTGGAGCTGCACCTGCGCTTCCACGGCTACGGCACGGGCGAGTGGACGGACTCCGCCGTACGCCGGTACGTACGCGACGCGGGTCCGCTCCTCGAGCGCCTGCACAAGCTGACCCGCTCCGACTGCACGACCCGCAACAAGCGCAAGGCCAACGCGCTGTCCCGGGCGTACGACGGCCTGGAGGAGCGCATCGCCCGCCTCCAGGAGCAGGAGGAGCTGGACGCGATCCGCCCCGACCTCGACGGCAACGAGATCATGGAGATCCTGAGCGTGGGCCCGGGCCCGGTGATCGGTCAGGCCTACAAGTTCCTGCTGGAGCTGCGCCTGGAGAACGGCCCGATGGAACGGGACGCGGCGGTGACGGCGCTCAAGGGGTGGTGGGCCGCGCAGGGTACGGAGGGTTGACCGCTGGGGTGGGGTGCTGTGTTTCACGTGAAACACAGCACCCCACCCCAGCAGCAAGCGGCACGGTTCGGGAAACCTGATACCTGTTGCCTTGTTCTGGCGGCTACGCAGTCTTGAGAGTTCCCGTGGTGGTGCCGTAGATGTTGGACTGAATCGTCTGCTTCTTGTCTATCTGCCAGATTGTTCCCTTGTATTTGATGCTGCCCTCCCAGACGATGGCAGCGTTTGCATGGTGGCCTCCGCTGCAGCTGCCCCCCACTGGGCACCATCCCCAATTGCTTCGCCATGTCTTCGGTATGCCCTTGGAAATGTCGACGGTGCCGCTGTAGTTCCGCTTCGAACCATCGGCGTAGTTCACCTTGGTGATGTCTCGGCCGTTGGTGTGGAAGTTCATCCAGATCTTCAACTGGAGGAACTTGATTCCGAGCAGTTTGAAGTTGGACGTGTACGTGACTGTGTGGTTTCCCTTACGAAGCGGCTTCGACTTCTTTTTCGTTGTCAGCCCAGTCACAGTGCGCTTGGACTCAACGGCGACGTCACCGTTTCTCAGTGAACTTGAGTAACTGAAGTTTCCAGAAGCGTCAGCCATTTTGTCGGTCTGGCCTGACGCTTGGTTCAGAATCTCCTTGAGGAGGGAGGGGTCTTGAAGGTAATTGACGAACTGCTTCTGCTGATTCGGCTTGAGGGCTTGAAACTCTGAGAGGGTTTCTGACGCTCCCGCCTCATCAGAGTGGCGGAGGTAGTCCGCGTAGGCGGCCGGACTTTGGGCCGGGCTGATTCGAGTGGGTTCGACAGCTGATGCCTGGCCGACAGAGCCTGCAAGGATTGAGCAAGTCCCGAGTGCTGCGGCCAGCCATCGGGCAGTGTGACTCTTCATGAGTGTTCCCCCACGTTTCGAGTAGTGCAGCTTCTGTCATCTGCGTGGCGGGAGGTCGGCCCCGCCGGTAGCGATCTTCGTGACAGATGATCATGATGGCAAATCGGTTGGAGCGGTTCACGATGGAGGCTGAGGCTCGCCAGCGGCTGACGCGTGGTGCTGGGGGCAGAGTCGGTCATGTCGAACCGCGAAGGGCGATGTTTCACGTGAAACATCGCCCTTGAGTGTGCGCGGACCTCGGGTCACAGGAGTGCGAGGGTGTGCGGGGGATCAGGACCCAGACGGTACGTACGGCTTCAGGCAGAGAGTGAAGTCATCGCCGCCGCCCGTCTCCCGGTACTCGGCGTACTTGGTGCGGTCGCAGGACCCGCTGTCCTTCTTCTCCATGACCTTGTACCTGGCCTTCTTGTCGCCGCAGTCCACGATCTTCAGGCCCGGTTTGGTGGAGCTCTCCGGGTTACTGATGCTCATGCAGTCGCCGACCTCGGCTGCGGCGGCCTCGTCCTGACCGGCGATGACGGCCGTGACCACGAGGCCGACGACCGCGGCGAGGGCCACGCCGATGAATATGAACTTCTTCTTGCCCTTGCGCGGGGCCGCCGGGTCCGGGCCGCCCTGGTAGAAGGGGACGCCCTGCTGCGGCACACCGATGCCCTGCTGCGGCGCGCCCGGGTGCTGCGGGTACGGCGGAGGCGTCTGGCCGTAGGGGGCCGCGCCCTGGGGCTGCGGAGCACCCGGGCCCTGCGGCTGGCCGTAGGGCTGCTGGCCCTGGGCGAATGGGTTCTGGCCCTGGGGCGGCGGCGGAACGGACACGGGGATCCCCCTAGAAGAGAGCAGGACGAAGGGAAAAGAGCGCGAGGGCGCGAAAGACCTCCGTAAGTTATCCGTCTCCCGCAGGTAAGACGAAGCTCAGCGGGCCTCTGTGGCATTGATGTGACACTTACTGGGCGTCAAACCTGGCCATAGCGCCAGCAATTGCCGCGTAGACCAGTGCCATCGAGGCAACCAAAGGGACTGATTTGCCGTCCGGGGGCAGCATCAGCGCCGCCACGCCCGCCGCCCCGACGAAGGCGACGTTGAAGAGCACGTCGTACAGGGAGAAGATCCGGCCGCGGAAGCCGTCGTCGGCCGCCGACTGCACGACCGTGTCCGTGGCGATCTTCGCGCCCTGCGTGGTGAGCCCGATGACGAACGCGGCGACGAGTATCGGGCCCGGTGCGAAGGGCAGCAGGAGCGCGGGGGCGAGCACCGCGGCGGTGGCCGCGCAGACGACCATCCAGCCCCGCGCGCCGAACCTCCCGACGGCCCACGGCGTCACCACGGCGGCCGCGAAGAACCCGGCGCCGGAGACCGCCACGGCGATCCCGAGCAGGGCGAGTCCGTCGTCGTCCGTCGACGACCACGCGTAGCGGCACAGCATCAGCACCATGACGGTCAGGGCCCCGAAGCAGAACCGCATCAGGGTCATCGACACCAGGGCGTGGGCGGCCGTGCGGCGCTCGGCGAGGTGGCGTACGCCCGCCAGAAGCCCGCGTGCGGTGCCGGCGAGCGCCACCCCCAGACGTGGTTGCACCAACTCCTTCTCGGGCCCGAGCAGTGCCCGCGGCATGCGCAGGGAGGCGAACGCCGAACACAGGTAGAGCGTGGCCCCGAGGAGGACGACGGCGGCGTCCGAGTCCGCGGCGACGATGCGGACGACGAAGGCGAGGCCTCCGCCCGTCGTCGCCGCGAGCGTCCCGGCGGTCGGTGACAGGGAGTTGGCCATGACCAGGCGGTCGGCGTCCACGACGCGCGGCAGCGCCGCCGAGAGACCCGCCAGGACGAAGCGGTTGACGGCGGTGACGCACAGCGCGGAGGCGTAGAAGAGCCAGTCGGGCGCGCCACCGAGCATCAGGACGGCCGTCAGGGATGCCAGCGCGGCCCGCAGGACGTTGCCGTACACGAGGACCTGACGCCGTCGCCAGCGGTCGAGCAGGACGCCCGCGAACGGGCCGACGAGCGAGTACGGCAGCAGCAGGACCGCCATCGCGGAGGCGATTGCCGTGGGAGAGGTCTGTTTCTCCGGTGAGAAGACCACGTACGTGGCGAGCGCGACCTGGTAGACGCCGTCCGCGCCCTGGGAGAGCAGGCGTACGGCGAGCAGCCGCCGGAAGTCCCGAAGGCGCAGCAGAACGCGCAGGTCACCGACGACAGCCATGGCGCACAGCCTCACATACGAGAAGGGTCCCCGGGCCGACGACCCGGGGACCCTTGGCAGGTCAGGTGTTCAGCGCGGTCAGCGCTCGACCTCGCCCTTGATGAACTTCTCGACGTTCGCGAAGGCCTCGTCGTCGAAGTACTGCACCGGCGGGGACTTCATGAAGTACGAGGACGCCGACAGGATCGGGCCGCCGACGCCGCGGTCCTTGGCGATCTTCGCGGCGCGCAGGGCGTCGATGATGACACCCGCCGAGTTCGGGGAGTCCCAGACCTCGAGCTTGTACTCCAGGTTCAGCGGGACGTCGCCGAAGGCGCGGCCCTCGAGGCGGACGTACGCCCACTTGCGGTCGTCGAGCCACGCCACGTAGTCCGACGGGCCGATGTGGACGTTCTTTTCGCCCAGCTCGCGGTCGGGGATCTGCGAGGTGACGGCCTGCGTCTTCGAGATCTTCTTGGACTCGAGGCGGTCGCGCTCCAGCATGTTCTTGAAGTCCATGTTGCCGCCGACGTTCAGCTGCATGGTGCGCTCGAGGCGGACACCGCGGTCCTCGAACAGCTTCGCCATGACGCGGTGCGTGATGGTGGCGCCGACCTGGGACTTGATGTCGTCACCGACGATCGGGACGCCGGCCTCGGTGAACTTGTCCGCCCACTCCTTGGTGCCGGCGATGAAGACCGGCAGGGCGTTGACGAAGGCGACCTTGGCGTCGATGGCGCACTGGGCGTAGAACTTCGCCGCGTCCTCGGAACCGACGGGCAGGTAGCAGACGAGGACGTCGACCTGCTTGTCCTTGAGGACCTGGACGACGTCGACCGGGGCCTCGGCGGACTCCTCGATGGTCTGGCGGTAGTACTTGCCCAGGCCGTCGAGGGTGTGGCCACGCTGGACCTGCACGCCGGAGTTCGGCACGTCGCAGATCTTGATGGTGTTGTTCTCGCTGGCGCCGATGGCGTCCGCCAGGTCGAGGCCGACCTTCTTCGCGTCGACGTCGAAGGCGGCGACGAACTCGACGTCACCGACGTGGTAGTCGCCGAACTGGACGTGCATCAGGCCCGGGACCTTGCTGTCCGGGTCGGCGTCCTTGTAGTACTCGACGCCCTGGACCAGCGAGGCGGCGCAGTTGCCCACGCCGACGATGGCTACGCGAACCGAACCCATTCCGGTTGCTCCCTGTGTGATCTCGGTATTCCGGATGGCACCCCGCGAGTGCGGGGTGTCACTTGGCGGTGTCACCGGACGTATCCGGCGGCGGGTTGTCCTCCCGCCGCCGGGGCAGGACGTCCGACTCCCCAGATGTGCTGTTCTGCTGAGCGGAGCTCCCGGAACCGGACCGTTGCTGGTCGCGGCCCGCGCGCTCGCTCTCGATGAGCTCGTTCAGCCAGCGCACTTCGCGCTCCACGGACTCCATTCCGTGGCGCTGCAGCTCAAGCGTGTAGTCGTCGAGGCGCTCCCGGGTGCGGGCCAGGGAGGCGCGCATCTTCTCCAGGCGTTCCTCCAGGCGGCTGCGGCGGCCCTCGAGCACCCGCATCCGCACGTCCCGCGAGGTCTGGCCGAAGAAGGCGAAGCGGGCGGCGAAGTGCTCGTCCTCGTACGCGTCGGGGCCGGTCTGCGAGAGCAGTTCCTCGAAGTGTTCCTTACCTTCCGCTGTCAGCCGGTAGACGATCTTGGCGCGGCGCCCGGCGAGCGGAGCCGCCGCCAGGGCCTCCGCGGTGGCGGTTCCCGACTCCTCGATCAACCAGCCGTTGGCAACCAGTGTCTTCAGGCAGGGGTACAGCGACCCATAGCTGAAGGCGCGGAACACACCCAGTGAGGTATTGAGCCGTTTGCGCAGCTCATAGCCGTGCATCGGGGACTCGCGGAGCAGGCCGAGGACGGCGAACTCGAGGATGCCGGAGCGCCTGCTCATGGTCTCCTCCTGTCTGTCCCGGTCTGACTCGCACGGCCTTTATGCCGACCTGATGTATCGACTCGATACATCACGACGATAGAACGACGTGCCTGCTGCGACAAGAGGGGGAACGGTGAACGGCGTCACATCACCGATTCGTAGGAAGTAACTTGCCTGATTTGGGGTGAACTTCAGCGCTAAGTGGGTTTTGACGGTGCGTAGTCTGTGCGCCATGCATACCGCCGGGAACCAAGTGACGTGAGGTGGCGTTACTGTCCCGGTGCCGTACGGACGAGTGCCGGAATGGACTCGTCAGTACGTCGGGGGGACCGGAAACCAGCTGCCGTTTCCAGGTGCGGACCACCGCGCCTGCCCGAGGAGTAGTCGTTCGATGAGCGAGCACCGTCGCAAGCCGCCGCAGGGCGGCGGACGCGCCGCGGCCAGGCGGGGCGCGTCCGGCGCGCCGTCCGGCCGTCGCGCAGCACCGCGAGGCGCCACCGGATCGCCGCCTTCGTCGTACGGACCTTCGTCGTCGTACGAGTCCGGCGCCCCCGAGGACGAGGAGCGGTCCCACGGGGGGCGCGCGGAGGCCAGGCGCGCCGCCCGCAACGCCTCCGTGGGCGGAGGCCGACGCCGGGCGCCGGAGAGCGGCGGACGCGGCCGCGGGCGGGGCTACGGCCCTCCCAAGAAGCGCTTCATCGACTATCCGCGCGCGGGCCGGAGCGGGCCGCGCCGCTGGATCCCGTCGTGGCGCCTGGTCACGAGCCTGATCGTCGGTTTCTTCGGCAGCCTCCTTGCGGTCGCGGGCATCGCGTACGCGCTCGTCCAGGTCCCTGAGGTCGCCAACGCGGCCAAGGCGCAGAACAACGTCTACTACTGGGCCGACGGCTCACAGATGGTCGCGACCGGCGGGGAGACCAACCGGCAGATCATCAAGTACGAGGACATCCCCGAGGCGATGCGCAACGCCGTCATCTCGGCGGAGAACAAGACCTTCTACAAGGACAAGGGCGTCGACCCGATGGGTATCGCCCGCGCCGTGGTGAACATGGCCAAGGGCGGCCAGACCCAGGGCGGCTCGACCATCACGCAGCAGTACGTGAAGAACGCCCGGCTCGACGACCAGTCGCAGACGTTCAGCCGGAAGTTCAAGGAACTGTTCATCTCCATAAAGGTCGGCCGGACCGTCAGCAAGGAAGAGATCATGGCGGGGTACCTCAACACCGCCTACTACGGCCGCAACGCCTACGGCATCCAGGCCGCCGCGCGCGCCTACTTCGGCAAGGAGGCGCAGAAGCTGAACCCGAGCGAGTGCGCCCTGCTCGCCACGGTCCTCAAGGGCGCCACCTACTACGACCCGGCGGGCTACCCCGAGATCGACCCCTCGGCCAACTCGCAGGCGAACACCGAGCGCGCCAAGAAGCGCTGGGCGTGGATCCTCGACGAGGAGGTCAAGGACGGCAGCATGGACGCCGCCGAGCGGGCCAAGTACACCGAGTTCCCGACGCCGCAGAACCCGCGCTCGAACGTCAAGCTGAGCGGCCAGATCGGCTACCTGGTCTCGCTCGCCAAGGCGTACGTCGTCAACAACACCAACATCTCCGCCCGGGAGCTGGACCAGGGCGGCTACGAGATCCACACGACCTTCAGCAAGAAGAAGGTCGCGGCGCTCGAGAAGGCTGTGCAGAAGGTCCGCAAGGAGAACATCAAGCCCAAGCTGCGCCCGGACAAGGACAAGCACGTCCAGTTCGGTGGTGCCTCGGTCAACCCCGATACCGGTGCGATCGAGGCCATCTACGGCGGTGAGGACGCGACCAAGCACTTCACCAACAACGCCGACACGACCGGCGCCCAGGTCGGCTCCACGTACAAGCCCTTCGTGCTCGCCGCGGCCTTCAAGAACGGCATCCGAAGCAAGACCGGAGGCCCCGAGCAGGACAACAGCCAGCGCACCATCATCGACCCGAAGAGCCTGTACAGCGGCAAGAACAAGCTGAAGATCCAGAACTACGACGGCACGGTCTGGACGGACAAGGACGGCAAGGAGTGGTTGCAGGCCAACGACGGCCAGCAGTCCTACAACCCGCCGACGTACAAGATCGACTTGCGTGAGGCGATGCGGGAGTCGGTCAACTCCGCCTACGTCCAGCTCGGCATGGACGTCGGGCTCGACAAGGTGAAGGCCGCGGCCATAGACGCGGGCCTGCGGGACGACGACTCCATGGCGGGCGCCACTTATCCGTCCTTCTCTCTCGGTACGTCGTCCCCGAGCGCGATCCGGATGGCCGGCGCGTACGCCACGTTCGCGGCCAGCGGCAAGCAGCACGACCCGTACTCGGTGAAGGAGATCGAGAAGGAGGGTCAGACGGTCTACCGCCACCGCTCCAGGGCCAAGTCCGCCTTCGATCCCGCGGTGGCGAACAACGTCACGGATGTCCTGCGCACCGTCGTCGAGAAGGGCACGGGCACCTCCGCCAAGCTGCCCGGCCGGCAGGTGGCGGGCAAGACCGGTACGACCGACGGCAACAAGTCGGCCTGGTTCGTCGGCTACACCCCGCAGCTGTCCACGGCGATCAGCATGTACCGGATGGACGACGACGAGACCAACAAGAAGCGCAAGTTCCTGGAGATGTTCGGCACGGGCGGCCAGGAGAAGATCCACGGCGCCTCGTTCCCCGCCGAGATCTGGCAGGACTACATGGCCGTCGCGCTCAAGGGCCAGCCCGCCGAGAGGTTCCCCACGCCGGAGCCCATCGGCGAGATCGTCGGCCAGCCCGTCGTGCCCACGCCCACGCAGACCGAAGAGGAAGAGGAGCCGAGCGACTCCCCGACGCCCACGCCTACGGAGACCAAGTCCTCCTCGCCTCCCACGACGAAGGCCCCCGACCCGACGGACACCTGCAAGCACGGGAACCCGTCCTGTGAGGACGACGGCGGTGCCTCGGAGGGCGGGGACGACAACGGCGGCGTCATCGGTGATCCGGGCGGTGAGTCACCACCGCCCACGGGTGACAACGGCGGCAACGGAAACGGCAACGGGAACGGACACAACGGCAACGACGGAGGAATCTTCGCCGGCCCTACCGGAGGAGACTGACCGCCGAGCACGCCGCGTGTTTCACGTGAAACAAGGCCGCCGCACCCTCGTGGTGCGGCGGCCTTGTCCGTCCCTGAGCGTCCGGTGGAGCACATTGGCCTGCCCGCTGTGGCGTCCTTGAGGCCCGTCGCCGCCCGGCTGAGGGCCTCGCACGCCGACGGGGCGCGTTGGTGCTTCCAGGGTCTGACAGGGTCCGTACGGCAGGATGTGCGCCATGCCCAGCGCAGAGAAGACGCCCCCCACACGCGCACATCCGCCCCTGAGCGAGCGGGTGCCGCAACCTGTGCTTCCCACGAAGCAGGACGAGGTCGCCGCCTCCGGCAGTGAGCTGATCGGCGGGCCCATCGGCCGCAGAGCACTCCTCATGGCGACCTGGTGGACGCCCGTGCGCGTCATCGCACTGGTCGCCCTCGGCATGTTCGCACTCGGCATGGTGCAGAAGGCCCCGTGCTACAACGGCGCCTGGTTCGTCGGTGCCAGCTCGCAGTACACCCACGCGTGCTACTCCGACATCCCCCACCTCTACCAGGGCCGCGGTTTCGCCGACGGGCTCACGCCGTACTTCGACAAACTGCCCGGCGACATGGAGTACCTGGAGTACCCGGTGCTCACGGGGCTGTTCATGGAGGTGGCCGCCTGGCTGACGCCGGGCAGCGGCAGCCTGCAACACCAGGAGAAGTTCTACTGGATGGTCAACGCCGGGATGCTGATGGCCTGCACGGCCGTCATCGCCGTCTGTGTGACGCGCATCCACCGGCGCCGCCCCTGGGACGCGCTCCTGGTCGCCCTGGCGCCCGCCTTCGCACTGACGGCCACGATCAACTGGGACCTGTTCGCCGTGGCCCTCACCGCCGCCGCGATGCTGATGTGGTCGCGCGGGCGCGCGGTCGCCTTCGGCATCCTGCTGGGGCTCGCGACGGCTGCCAAGCTCTATCCCGCGCTGCTCCTCGGCCCGCTGCTCGTGCTGTGCTGGCGCGCGGGCAAATGGCGGGAGTTCGGGAGCGCGCTCGTCGCCACCACGGCGGCGTGGCTGGTGGTGAACCTGCCGGTGATGCTGCGGGCACCGGACGGCTGGGCGAAGTTCTACAGCTTCAGCCGGGAGCGGGGCGTCGACTTCGGCTCGTTCTGGCTCATCCTCGCCCAGCGCATGGACGACCCGCCGACCACGGACACGGTGAACAAGCTGGCGATGGTGCTCATGCTGCTCGCCTGCCTCGGCGTCGCCGCGCTCGGCTTCACCGCCCCCAGGCGCCCGCGCTTCGCGCAGCTGGCCTTTCTGGTGGTCGCCGCCTTCATCCTCACCAACAAGGTCTACTCGCCGCAGTACGTGCTGTGGCTGATCCCCCTCGCCGCTCTGGCCCGTCCGCGCTGGCGGGACTTCCTGATCTGGCAGGCGTGCGAGGTCGCGTACTTCCTGGGCATCTGGCTGTACCTCGCGTACACGACCAGCGGTGACGCCCACAAGGGACTGCCGACCGAGGGCTACCAGGTGGTCATCGCCGTCCACCTGCTGGGGACGCTGTACCTGTGCGCCGTGATCGTCCGCGACATCCTCCTGCCGGAACGGGACGTGGTGCGGCGGACCGGTGAGGACGACCCTTCGGGCGGGGTCCTGGACGGGGCGCCGGACGTGTTCGTACTCGGTCCTGCCGGGCAGTCACCGCGGTACGACGGGGTGCGGGCCGGTGAGGAGACGTACGTGAAATGGGGGACGGCAGGAAAGCGTTCGCCCTGAGCGAACACGTTGATCCCGGATGGCGGTGCCGAAGCGGTCGTGGGGCCATGGCCGCGAAGGGCTCGAACGCCGAGGGGCCGGCAGGGGAAAGGGCCGGGTGCGAGAGGTCTCGCGCCCGGCCCTTTCACCGTTCAGGGGCGTGCCCTTCGGCATGGATGCCGCGTGGGTCAGCGGTCGACGATCCGGTCGAACTGCGTGGTCGTGTGGCGCAGATGGGCCACCAGTTCCTCGCCCACCGTCGGCTCCGGCGCGTCCGACGGCACGAACAGGATCGACACCTGCATGTGCGGCGGCTCGGCGAACCAGCGCTGCTTGGCGCCCCAGACGAACGGCGAGAGGTTGCGGTTCACGGTCGCCAGGCCCGCGCGGGCCACGCCCTTCGCGCGCGGCATCATCCCGTGCAGCGCCTTCGGCGCCTCCAGGCCGACGCCGTGCGAGGTGCCGCCCGCGACGACGACGAGCCAGCCGTCGGACGCGGCCTTCTGCTGCCGGTAGCCGAACCGGTCCCCCTTGGCGACGCGCGTCACGTCCAGGACGGAGCCCCGGTACTCGGTCGCGTGGTGGTCGCCCAGCCACAGGTGCGTGCCGATCCGCGCCCGGAAGCGGGTCTGCGGGAACTGCTGCTGCAAGCGAGCCAGTTCATCGGCCTTGAGGTGGCTGACGAACATCGTGTGCAGCGGCAGCCGAGCCGTGCGCAGCCGGTCCATCCAGCCGATGACCTCGTCGACAGCGTCCGTGCCGTCGGGGCGGTCGAGGGGCAGATGGATCGCGAAGCCCTCGAGGCGCACGTCCTCGATGGCGGCGTGGAGATGCGGCAGGTCCTGCTCGGTGATGCCGTGGCGCTTCATCGAGGACATGACCTCGATGACGACGCGGGCGCCCACGAGCCCGTGCACGCCGTCGAGCGACGACACGGAGCGGATGACGCGGTCGGGCAGCGGCACGGGCTCCTCGCCCCGCCGGAACGGGGTGAGGACCAGCAGGTCGCCGCCGAACCAGTCCTTGATCCGAGCGGCTTCGTAGGTCGTGCCGACGGCCAGGATGTCGGCGCCGAATCGCGTGGCTTCCTCGGCGAGGCGCTCGTGGCCGAACCCGTAGCCGTTGCCCTTGCAGACCGGGACGATGCCTGGGAACTGGTCAAGCACGTGCTTCTGGTGTGCCCGCCAGCGCGCGGTGTCGACATAGAGCGTGAGCGCCATGGCTGGTCCCGGAACCTTTCTGGTGGCTGCGGTGTAACAGAGATATGGAAGGAATTACGGAAGACGACTGCGCGGGATCAGCGACGCGACATGTAGATGTCGAGCGCCTTGTGCAGCAGCTTGTTCAGCGGGAAGTCCCACTCGCCGACGTACTCGACGGCCTCGCCGCCGGTGCCGACCTTGAACTGGATCAGGCCGAAGAGGTGGTCCGTCTCGTCCAGCGAGTCGGAGATGCCGCGCAGGTCGTAGACCGAGGCGCCGAGGGCGTAGGCGTCGCGCAGCATCCGCCACTGCATCGCGTTCGAGGGCCGCACCTCGCGGCCGATGTTGTCGGAGGCGCCGTAGGAGTACCAGACGTGACCGCCCACGACGAGCATCGTCGCCGCCGAAAGATTCACGCCGTTGTGGCGCGCGAAGTACAGCCGCATGCGGTTGGGGTCCTCGGAGTTGAGGGCCCGCCACTGCTGCTGGAAGTAGCTCAGCGGCCGAGGGCGGAACTTGTCGCGGATCGCCGTGATCTCGTAGAGGCGCTGCCACTCGGGAAGGTCGTTGTAACCGCCCTGGACGACCTCGACACCGGCCTTCTCGGCCTTCTTGATGTTGCGGCGCCACAGCTGGTTGAAGTTCTTGAGGACCTCGTCCAGCGAGCGGTTGGCCAGCGGCACCTGGAAGACATAGCGGGGCTGCACGTCACCGAAGCCGGCGCCGCCGTCCTCGCCCTGCTGCCAGCCCATGCGGCGCAGCTTGTCGGAGACCTCGAAGGCACGCGGCTCGATGTGCGTGGCCTCGATGTCGCGCAGGCGCTTCACGTCGGGGTTCTGGATGCCCGCCTTGATCGCGGGGGCGTTCCACCGGCGGATGACGACCGGCGGGCCCATCTTCACCGAGAAGGCGCCCTGCTTCTTCAGGTGCGCGAGCATCGGCTGGAGCCACTCGTCCAGGTTCGGCGCGTACCAGTTGATGACCGGACCCTCGGGGAGATACGCGAGATAGCGCTTCACCTTGGGCAGTTGGCGGTAGAGCACCAGGCCCGCGCCCACCATGTGACCGGTCCTGTCGTCGAACCAACCCAGGTTCTCCGAACGCCATTCACTCTTCACGTCTGCCCATGCGGGGACCTGGCAATGGCTCGCCGAGGGCAGGCTCTGGATGTACGCCAGATGTTGCTCTCGGCTGATGGTCCTCAGGGTCAGGCTCATTCGCGGCGCTCCTCGGGCTGGTGTGTCCCCATGGGTACAGGGGCTCCGGCTCTAGCGCCGAAGCCTACTGCGCCCTGCGAGCGCCCCGTCTGGGCGTATCGCACCTTCGCCCCTGGCCTGTCTCTGACCAGGGGTGGTGCCGGCCGGTCAACGGCCGATTCGGAGGGGGCCGCGCGGCCGGGGAGTGCTCATCCTCGGCCGCCGCCGGTCACCAGAGTCCGCCGAAGAGGCCGCCGTGCGCCATGCCGAGGAAGAAGCCGATCGCGCAGGCACCGAGACCGACGATCAGGAAGAAGCGCTCCCGCGTGGTCACCGAGATGAACTGCCCGTACGCACCGGTGAAGATGCCGACCAGGCCGGTCCAGGAACTGAGCAGATGGAGGTTGTGGAACATCGCGGACACGAAGGCGATGGCGCCGAGGATCAGCGTCACGCCGAGCAGTGTGTCCTGGAGGGGATGGGGCTTGCCGTCGGTGGCGAAGAGAGAACCGGCGGTGTCGCGTCGCAATGTCTGTGCCATGGAGACACCTCCTGCGGAAAGCAGCGCATCGTAGCGCCATACACACCCGATGTGTACAGATTCTGCCCTCCCACCGACGGATTTCAACCGGAAGCCTAGGTGCGGGTAGTCTGTACCGTCTGCACCGGTGTCTGCCCAGGCCAGTCACTGATCCGTCACTGACTGGTACAGCCACACGGCACGGCTCCCCCTCGGACCTCCGCTCGGGGCGGTCGATTGTCAGTGGCGGCCGATACCGTTGCGTACGCATCACGACCCTCCTGCCACGGAACGACCGTGGCCGCTGAGTCCAAAGGAGGTGGGTTCCACATGCGTCACTACGAGGTGATGGTCATCCTCGACCCCGATCTCGAGGAGCGCGCTGTCTCCCCGCTGATCGAGAACTTCCTCTCCGTCGTCCGTGAGGGCAACGGAAAGGTCGAGAAGGTCGACACCTGGGGCCGTCGTCGTCTCTCGTACGAGATCAAGAAGAAGCCCGAGGGCATCTACTCGGTCATCGACCTGCAGGCCGAGCCTGCGGTCGTCAAGGAGCTCGACCGCCAGATGAACCTGAACGAGTCGGTCCTCCGGACCAAGGTCCTCCGCCCCGAGACCCACTGAGCCAGCCGGCTCAGACCCGTTGAGCCGCGAGGCTCGGCGGCACTCGGGATTCGAGTAGCAGCACCAGCAGCCAGCAGCAAACCCGCCGAGAGGTTCCCCCAATGGCAGGCGAGACCGTCATCACGGTCGTCGGCAATCTTGTCGACGACCCCGAGCTGCGCTTCACCCCGTCCGGTGCGGCGGTCGCGAAGTTCCGCGTCGCGTCCACTCCCCGCACCTTCGACCGGCAGACCAATGAGTGGAAGGACGGCGAGAGCCTGTTCCTGACCTGCTCGGTCTGGCGTCAGGCGGCGGAGAACGTCGCCGAGTCGCTCCAGCGAGGCATGCGCGTCATCGTGCAGGGCCGGCTGAAGCAGCGGTCCTACGAGGACCGTGAGGGCATCAAGCGCACGGTCTACGAGCTGGACGTCGAGGAAGTCGGCGCCAGCCTGAAGAACGCCACGGCCAAGGTCACCAAGACCACCGGTCGCGGCGGCCAGGGTGGGTACGGCGGCGGTGGCGGCGGTCAGCAGGGCGGCGGCTGGGGCGGTGGCTCCGGCGGCGGTCAGCAGCAGGGCGGCGGCGGTGCTCCCGCCGACGACCCCTGGGCGACCGGTGCGCCGGCTGGCGGCGGCCAGCAGGGCGGCGGCGGTGGCGGCTGGGGCGGAAGCTCCGGCGGCTCCGGCGGCGGCTACTCGGACGAGCCCCCCTTCTAGGACCCAGGGCCCCGCGCCCGGGACGAGAAGGCGGGTCGTACCCACACTTCTTGATCACACAGGAGAAACACCATGGCGAAGCCGCCTGTGCGCAAGCCTAAGAAGAAGGTCTGCGCGTTCTGCAAGGACAAGGTCACGTACGTGGACTACAAGGACACGAACATGCTGCGGAAGTTCATTTCCGACCGCGGCAAGATCCGTGCCCGCCGCGTGACCGGCAACTGCACGCAGCACCAGCGTGACGTCGCCACGGCAGTCAAGAACAGCCGTGAGATGGCGCTGCTGCCCTACACGTCCACCGCGCGATAAGGGAAGGGTGACCGACACATGAAGATCATCCTCACCCACGAGGTCACTGGCCTCGGTGCCGCTGGCGACGTCGTCGACGTCAAGGACGGCTACGCTCGCAACTACCTGATCCCGCGGAACTTCGCGATCCGCTGGACCAAGGGTGGCGAGAAGGACGTGGCGCAGATCCGCCGCGCCCGCAAGATCCACGAGATCGCGACCATCGAGCAGGCCAACGAGATCAAGGCCCAGCTCGAGGGCGTCAAGGTCCGCCTGGCCGTCCGCTCCGGCGACGCCGGCCGTCTCTTCGGCTCCGTCACCCCGGCTGACATCGCTTCGGCGATCGAGGCCGCCGGTGGCCCGAAGGTCGACAAGCGCCGCGTTGAGCTGGGCGCGCCGATCAAGACGCTGGGCGCCCACGCGACGTCCGTGCGTCTGCACCCCGAGGTTGCCGCGAAGGTCAACGTCGAGGTCGTCTCTGCCTGAGTGCCGCGTTAGCGCTGCGCTTCGCAGGATTGCGCGAGAGGGCCGCACCTATGGTGCGGCCCTCTCGTCGTGCCCGGACAGGGTTCAGCCAGGGCCTGCCAGACGTCAGCGCGGGATTGTGGTGCACACGGGTCCGCTGGGGGCTTCTGTCAGTGGGCCCTTGCTGGAACGTCCTGCTGCGGTCGCGACCCGCCGGCTGTGTATGAGGCTGCGACCCAACGCCGCGTATGCGTCTGCTTCGGCCGCCGCTCAGGAAACGGCGCTCAAACCGAGCGCACGTTTCACGTGAAACATCGCCTCAGCGCGTGGCCCCAGTGACGATCCAGCGGCCCGAGCGGGAGCGCAGCCACAGGGTGAGCATGCGCACGGTCATCATGAGCGTCATCGCGACCCACAGGGAGGTCAGCGCTCCGCCGAGCGTGGGGACGAGCAGGGCCGCGGGTGCGAAGACCGCGAGGGTGATCAGCATGGCCCAGGCCAGATACGGCCCGTCTCCCGCGCCCATGAGGACGCCGTCGAGCACGTAGACGATGCCGCAGATCGGCTGGGCGAGGGCTATCACGATCAGGGCGGGCAGCGCGGCGTCCTGGACGGCGGTGTCGCTGGAGAAGAGGGGGACGAACACGGGCCGGGCCAGGACGACCAGCAGGCCGAGGACGATGCCTGAGGCAACGCCCCACTGCACCATCCGGCGGCAGGCGTCACGGGCGCCCTGGGTGTCACCCGCTCCCAGATAGCGGCCGATGATGGCCTGCCCGGCGATGGCGATGGCGTCCAGGGCGAAGGCCAGCAGGCTCCACAGGGACAGGACGATCTGGTGAGCGGCTATGTCGGCGTCACCGAGCCGTGCCGCCACGGCGGTGGCGATGATGATGATGGCCTTGAGGGAGAGTGTGCGGGCCAGAAGAGGGACGCCCGCCTGTGCGCACGCCCTTATGCCTGCGGCGTCCGGACGCAGCGAGGCGCCGTGGCGCCGGGCGCCGCGGACCACGACGGTCAGGTAGACGGCGGCCATCGCGCATTGGGCGAGGACGGTGCCCCAGGCGGATCCGGCGATGCCGAGGCCCGCTCCGTAGACGAGGAGTACGTTGAGCAGGCCGTTGGCGACGAAGCCGCCGATGGCGACGTACAGCGGTGTCTTGGTGTCCTGGAGGCCGCGCAGGACGCCGGTGGCGGCGAGGACGGCCAGCATCGCGGGGATGCCGAGGACGGAGATCCTCAGATAGGTGACCGCGTACGGCGCGGCGGAGTCCGAGGCCCCGAAGAGGCCTACGAGGGCGGGTGCTGTGGGCAGGGCGACGGCGATCACGGCCACGCCGAGCAGGAGGGCGAGCCAGATGCCGTCCATGCCCTGCCGGATGGCGGCCTGGAGGTCACCGGCGCCGACACGTCGGGCAACGGCGGCGGTGGTGGCGTACGCGAGGAAGACGAAGACGCTGACGGCGGTTGTCAGGAGGGCCGAGGCGATGCCGAGGCCGGCGAGCTGAGCGGTGCCGAGGTGGCCGACGATGGCACTGTCGGCCATGACGAAGAGCGGCTCGGCCACGAGCGCGCCGAAGGCGGGAACGGCGAGTGCGACGATCTCGCGGTCGTGTCGTCGCCGGGCGGCCTTGGGCGCCGCGGGAGCCTGTGTCATGAGCACCAATCTAATCTTCCACAGGTAAGAGATGCAATTGACTTAGGACCCTTACTCGGGCTGCGGGCGGGTGTGGGGACGGGTGCTGTTCGATGAGATCTTGGGCCGACCGGGAAAGTTTTTCTTCTGCACAGCCGGTGGACGGGAAAAGAGCAGGTCAGGGCGGCTTTGGAAAGTCACCTGAGGGCTTGTTCACAGGGCTGTCCACCGGCCCGTGCACAGGTTTCCCGGGGTTCTCCACAGCATCGGGCCAGTCATCCACAGTGCCTGTGGATAACCAGATTGGCTGACGGTGCCGACGGGCCTACGGTTGTGCGGCGCCCGCCTCGTCCTGTCATCGGGGAAACCACGCAAATCCGACGCGTCAGAACCGGAGTTGGGCCCCCTTATTTGTCAGTGTCGTGCCGTAGGAAAGAGGGGCACGGCGAGGTCCGCGCGGCGGACGGGAGGAGGTGGCCCGGTGAGCATTTCCGAGCCCTTGGACGACCCGTGGGCCGAGAGTGGACCGGGGGACCGGCTGCCCGTGTCCCGTCCGCGCCGCGACGGCGGCCGGAGCCGCGAGGAGCAGCACGAGCGAGGCTGGGACGGAGGGAGCCCCTCCTTCGAGCGCGTACCGCCCCAGGACCTGGACGCGGAGCAGTCGGTGCTCGGCGGCATGCTCCTGTCGAAGGACGCCATCGCCGATGTCGTCGAGGTGCTCAAGGGCCACGACTTCTACCGCCCGGCCCACGAGACGATCTACACCGCGATCCTCGATCTGTACGCCAAGGGTGAGCCCGCCGACCCCATCACGGTCGCCGCGGAACTGACCAAGCGCGGTGAGATCACCAAGGTCGGCGGCCCCTCATATCTGCACTCGCTGGTCCAGACGGTCCCGACCGCGGCGAACGCCGAGTACTACGCGGAGATCGTGCACGAGCGCGCGGTCCTGCGCCGCCTGGTCGAGGCGGGCACCCGCATCACGCAGATGGGATACGCGGCGGACGGCGACGTCGACGAGATCGTCAACAGCGCCCAGGCCGAGATCTACGCCGTCACCGAGCAGCGCACCAGCGAGGACTATCTGCCGCTGGGCGACATCATGGAAGGCGCCCTCGACGAAATCGAGGCGATCGGTTCCCGCAGCGGCGAGATGACGGGTGTGCCCACGGGTTTCACCGACTTCGACTCGCTCACCAACGGCCTGCACCCCGGCCAGATGATCGTCATCGCGGCCCGCCCCGCCATGGGTAAGTCCACGCTTGCCCTCGACTTCGCACGTGCCGCCTCCATCAAGCACAACTTGCCCAGCGTCATCTTCTCCCTGGAAATGGGGCGCAACGAGATCGCGATGCGCCTGCTGTCCGCGGAGGCACGCGTGGCGCTGCACCACATGCGCTCCGGCACGATGACGGACGAGGACTGGACCCGGCTCGCCCGCCGGATGCCCGAGGTCTCGGCGGCGCCGCTCTACATCGACGACTCCCCGAACCTGTCGATGATGGAGATCCGCGCGAAGTGCCGCCGCCTCAAGCAGCGCAGCGACATCAAGCTCGTGATCATCGACTATCTCCAGCTGATGCAGTCCGGTGGCTCGAAGCGCGCCGAGAGCCGTCAGCAGGAAGTCTCGGACATGTCGCGAAACCTGAAGCTGCTCGCCAAGGAGCTGGAGGTCCCGGTCATCGCGCTCTCGCAGCTGAACCGTGGTCCCGAGCAGCGCACGGACAAGAAGCCCCAGGTTTCCGACCTGCGAGAGTCCGGTTCCATCGAGCAGGACGCCGACATGGTGATCCTGCTGCACCGCGAGGACGCGTACGAGAAGGAGTCGCCGCGCGCGGGCGAGGCGGACATCATCGTGGGCAAGCACCGTAACGGCCCCACGGCGACGATCACCGTCGCCTTCCAGGGCCACTACTCGCGCTTCGTGGACATGGCGCAGACCTAGCGCACAGGACGCGGACCTGGCGCTCGGGGCGGGGCATGGCCGTCGGGCTATGCCGCTTTGCTCCCGCGCGGGGTCAGCTTCACGAGGCTCGGGTGGCGCTGGGCCGACAGGGCGCCCCGGACGATGAATTCCTTGTACCAGGCGGCGACGCGGCCCGTGAGGACGCGTTCGACCGCGCTGTCGTCGTCCCGGACGAACTGGATGAGGCCGTCACGTCGGCCCAGGCTGATGCACTGGTTGACGTACCGGAAGCGCAGCGGGCGCGGGGTGCGGCCCGCCAGGCGGTCGCTGATCGACCGCGCCACGTGGGCCGCCGCCGGCAGGCCGGTGGCGCAGGCCATGCGCAGTTCCTGCCCGTCCTGCCGACGGGCGGCGGCCGCGTCGCCGATGGCGTAGACGTCCGGGTGCGACACCGAGCGCAGCGTCGGGTCGACGAGCATACGGCCGTGGTCGTCGACCGCGAATCCGGCCTCGCGCGCGATCTCCGGTACTCCGAAGCCTGTCGTCCACACCACCGTGTCCGCGGGCAGCAGCGCGCCGTCGGCGAGGAGCACGCCGTCCGCGCGGATCTTGGCGACCCTCGCGTGGTCGCGTACCTCGACACCGAGCCGGGCGAAGACCCGCTGGAGGTGTCGTCGGCCCCGCTCGGAGAGGGGCGCGCCGACGGCCTCGGCGGTGACCAGGCGTACCTTCAACTCCGGCCGTGTCTCAGCCAGTTCGGCCGCGGCCTCGATGCCGGTCAGACCGCCGCCGACGACCGTGACCGTGCCGCCGGCGGCCAGTCGCGTCCGCAGGCGGTCGGCGTCCTCGGCGACGGCCAGCGGGTAGGCGTGCTCGGCCGCCCCCGGCACGGCGTCGTGGGCGGCGTGGCTGCCGAGCGCGTAGACCAGCGTGTCGTAGCCGAGGGGCGCGCCCTCGGCCAGGGCGATCTCATGGCGCTCGGCGTCGATGGCGACGACGCGGTCGACGACGAGCTTCACCGGCGAGCCCGCGAGCAGTTCGGCGATCGGCCGCTGCCGCACCTGCTGACCCACCACGACCTGGTGCATCCGCACCCGCTCGACGAACCGGTCACTCGCGTTCACCAAGGTCACCTGGGTGCCGGTCTGCTTGGCGATCGACTTGGCTGCGACCACGCCCGCGTAGCCCGCTCCCAGTACCACGATGTGCGCTGCCATCACGCTCTCCCTCCGTTGCTTGCCGTCGATGCGGCGTCGAAGGGTTGACCGGACAAGGGTGCCGATCCGTGACAGGTGCTGACGAGACGTGGGTCACATGGCTGGAGAGGTGGTCACGCGGGCTGGGCCGCGGCGAAGGCGAGCTTGGCCGGGTTGACCACGTTGTGCATGGCCTGGACGCGCCCGTCCTCGATCTCCATGTGCAGCACGGCGATGAGTTCCCCCGCCAGGTGCGCCACGATCGCCGGCTCGCCGTTGACCGTACGGATGTCCACGGCCGTGCCGGTCGCGCGTGGGTGTGTGGCGAGACCGACCAGGTAGCGGGCGACCTTGTCGGCCCCGGTGATCGGGCGTCGCGCGGCGGAGGCCTGGCCACCGCCGTCCGCCCAGACCACGACGTCCTCGGCGAGCAACTGTTCGAGCCCCGTGACATCGCCCTCCGCCGCGGCAGCCAGGAACCGGCGCACGATCTTCAGGCGGTGCTCCGGGTCCGCGACGAACCGTCGCCGTGGCTGCTGAACGTGTTCACGGGCCCGCCGGTACAGCTGTCGCACGCGTGTCTCCGGTACGTCCAGGACCTCGGCGATGTCCGCGTGCGGATAGCCGAAGGCCGCACGCAGGACGAAGGCCGCGCGCTCGGCCGGCGTCAGTCGCTCCAGGAGGACGAGCAGCCCGACCGAGACCGAGTCACGCTGCTCGACCGTCTCCAGGGGCCCGAGCTGGCCGCCGTCGGTGAAGACCGGCTCGGGCAGCCATGGCCCGACATAGCTCTCGCGCCGTGCGCGTGCCGAAGTCAGCCGGTTCAGACAGAGGTTGGTCACCACCTTCGTCAGCCATGCCGCGGGCACCTCCACCGGGCCGCTGTCCGCCCAGCGCACATAGGCGTCCTGGAGCACGTCCTCGGCTTCAGCGGCCTCACCGAGCAGCCGGTAGGAAAGGCCGAACAACCGCGCACGGTTCTCCTCGTACGTGGCTAGCTTGTCCATCGGCGCTGCTTTCCGATCTTGACTCGTGGGAGGGAAGACCACTTTCTCCGGACGCACCCCCCTACGCAAGAGGGGAAGTTTCACGTGAAACATGCCGTGGCCAGGCGGGATGTGGACCCGATGGTGTCCCTGCGGCCACGTAAGCGTTCGTAATGGACTCGACGCTCGGGTACTCGCGCGTATGAACTGGCCCCATGGAAAACGAAGAACTGCTTCCCTCTACGCGCCGGGCCCTGACGCATCGGATCGCCACTGCTCAGGCGGAGGGGCGGGCGCCGTCCTTGGTCGCTGCCGTCGTGCGGGGAGGCGAGCTGGTGTGGGCCGGCAGCCGGACCTCGGTCGAAGGTCATGCGCCGGACGAGAACGTCCAGTACCGCATCGGTTCGATCACCAAGACCTTCACCGCCGTCCTGGTGATGCGGCTGCGTGACGAGGGCGTGCTCGATCTCTCCGATCCCCTGGAGAAGCACCTGCCGGGTACCGGCGTCGGTGAGGTCACGATCGCCGAACTCCTCTCGCACCGAGGGGGCCTTGCGGCCGAGACGCCGGGGCAGTGGTGGGAGCGCAGCCCCGCGTCGCTGCGGCCCGAGCTGAGCGACGTCCTCGGGGAGCAGCCCTTCAAGCACCCTGCGGGGCGCCGCTTTCACTACTCCAACCCTGGTTACACACTGCTGGGTTCGCTGGTTGAGGCGCTGCGTGGTGCCCCGTGGGAGGAGGTGCTGCGCAGGGAGGTCCTGGAACCGCTCGGTTTGAACCGTACGAGTGGGCAGCCGATGGCGCCGCACGCGGGTGGCTGGGCGGTGCACCCGTGGGCCGATGTGCTGCTGCCGGAGTCCGTCGAGGACTTGGGGCTCATGGCTCCGGCCGGGCAGCTGTGGTCGACGACGGCTGACCTGGCGCGGTTCGCCGTGTTCCTGATGCGAGGCGATGACCGGGTGCTGTGTCTCGACTCGGTCCGAGAGATGAAGGCGCCGGCGGCGGTCGCGGAGTTCGGCGACACGGAACAGACGTACGGGCTGGGGGTCAGCATCGTGCGGTTCGGCGGTGGCGCGCTCATCGGTCACACGGGTTCGCTGCCCGGCTTTCTCGCCAGCCTGTGGACCTGCGAGGAGGACGACGTCGCGGCCGTGGTCCTCGCCAACTGCACCTCCGGGCCTCCGGTGGCCCTGGTGGCGGCCGAACTCGTACGGATCGTGGCGGAGGCGGAGCCGCGCATCCCCGAGCCGTGGCGCCCGCTGCGCGAGGTCGACCCGTCCGTACTGGAGCTGACTGGTGCTTGGTACTGGGGGACGAGTGCGCAGGTGCTGCGTCTGGCCGCTGACGGCGCGGTTCAGCTGGCTCCGCTGGCGGGCGGTGGCCGTGGCTCGCGGTTCCGGCCGAACGGCGACGGGACGTGGACCGGGCTCGACGGGTACTACGCGGGGGAGACCCTGCGAGCGGTCAGGGGGCCGGACGGCTCGGTGAGCCACCTCGACCTGGGGTCGTTCGTCTTCACACGGGAGCCGTACGACGCGAAGGCCCCGGTACCCGGCGGAGTGGACCCGGAGGGGTGGCGGGGCCTCGCGTAGCTCAGGGGCCAAGGGCCGGGCTGCGGATAGGGCCCGGGCCACGACCAGGAACCGGGCCCAGGGCAAGGACCGGACCTCAGACAGAAACCGGTCCTCCCCCAGAAACCGGACCTCGCCCAGGTGCCGTGCCTCCGACAAGGACAGGACCGCCGACAAGGAGGCGCAGGCGTCACAGGCAAGGACCTGCCAGCCTCCTAGAGCCAGGCCGCAGCCAATACCCAGGTTGCCCTGTTTCACGTGAAACAGAGAAGCAGGGCAACCTGGCGCCCCCGCTGCGGGCGTCGACGACCGCGCGGAGGTGCCAACGCCTGTCTCAGAGCTGGAGTTTGAAGCCCACGTGTGAGGCCGTGAAGCCCAGGCGCTCGTAGAAGCGATGCGCGTCGGTGCGGGTGGCGTCAGAGGTCAGCTGTACCAACTGGCAGCCCTGGCGCCGGGATTCGTCGACGGCCCACTCGATGAACCGGGTGCCGAGGCCGCTGCCCCGCTCCTCCGCATGCACCCGCACCGCTTCGATGATCGACCGCGTGGAGCCCTGCCGGGAAAGGCCCGGGATGATCGTGAGCTGGAGCGAGCCGACCACACGGCCTTCGCGGACAGCGACGACCAGATGCTGGTTCGGGTCCTTGGCGAGCCGCTCGAATGCGGGGTAGTACGGGGTGAGGTCGTCCAGTGACTCACGCTGGGCGCCCAAGGGGTCGTCCGCCAGCATGGCCACGATCGCGGGGATGTCATCAGCGACGGCAGGTCGTATCTCAAGATCTCCCATGGCCGCAGCCTATGCGCAGGCCACCGCGTCAGACGTCGAGGCCTGCGGTGGCCTCGGCCTGCGGGGGCCTGCGCCCTGGCTTCATACCGGCACGCGCGCCGTTTCGACGACCCTGACCAGCGGGGCCAGCTCGGGGTTCTGCGCGGCCTCGTCCAGGGCCTCGCGCAGGGCCGCGTCGTTGGTGGGCCGGGCCTCGGCGAGGAGCTTGGTGCCGCTCTCGCTGACGTTCGTGTAGATGCCGCGTCGGTCGGTGGGGCACAGATAGCGCGAGAGGAGACCGCGCTCCTCGAGGCGGGTGACCAGCCGGGTCGTGGCGCTCTGGCTGAGGACCACGGCATCGGCGACCTGCTTCATCTGCAGATGGCCGCCCTCGCCGTCGTGCTGGCGGCTGAGCACGTCGAGCAGGCTGTACTCCCGCACGCTCAGGCCGTGCTTGGCCTGGAGCGCCCGCTCCACACGGGACTCGATCTTCCCGTGGAGCAGGGAGAGCGCGCACCAGCCCTGGGCCAGCGCGGTGAGTGCGGGGTCGGTCGCTGTCATGGCTGTTCCTCCGTCTTCCTGCGTCCCGGAGCGGCTGCGTCCAGGATAGTCCACCGCTGCAATATCCAGCGCTTGCAATTATCCCGCGTCTGCAACTATTGTGGACGCACGTTAAGCGCTCCCGCAATCGTTTGGAAGGTAGCTCCATGCCTCTCGCGCTTTTGGCCCTGGCGATCGGGGCCTTCGGAATCGGGACCACCGAATTCGTGATCATGGGACTGCTTCCCGAGGTCGCGGGTGACTTCGACGTCTCCATCCCCACCGCCGGCTTCCTCGTGACCGGCTACGCCTTGGGCGTCGTGCTCGGTGCCCCGCTGATGACCGCCCTCGGCACCCGCATCTCGCGCAAGCGGATGCTCATGCTGCTGATGGGCCTGTTCATCGCGGGCAATCTGCTCTCGGCCGTCGCACCGGCCTTCGGGGTGATGCTCGCAGGACGTGTCGTCGCCTCTCTCGCCCACGGCGCCTTCTTCGGCATCGGCTCGGTCGTCGCGGCCGAGCTGGTGGCCCCCGAGAAGAAGGCCGGCGCCATCGCCACCATGTTCTCGGGTCTGACCGTGGCCAATGTGGTCGGCGTCCCGCTGGGTACGTTCGTCGGCCAGGCCATCGGCTGGCGGATCACCTTCGTCATCGTCGCCGCCCTGGGCGTGGTCGGCCTGGCCGGTGTCGCCAAGCTCGTGCCGGACCTGCCCAAGCCCGAAGGCGTGAGCCTGCGCCACGAGATCGGCGCGTTCCGCAACGTGCAGGTGCTGCTCGCCATGGCGATGACCGTCCTGGGCTTCGGTGGCGTCTTCGCGGCCATCACCTACATCACGCCGATGATGACGGAGGTCGCCGGCTACTCGGAGTCCTCCGTGACCTGGCTGCTCGTCCTGTTCGGCCTCGGCATGGTCGGGGGCAACCTGATCGGTGGCCGCTTCGCGGACCGCGCGCTGATGCCCATGCTGTACGTCTCGCTCGGCGCGCTGGCCCTGGTCCTCGCCGTCTTCACACTCACCGCGCACAACAAGATCGCCTCGGCGGTGACGATCATGCTGATCGGCGCGCTCGGTTTCGCCACCGTGCCGCCGCTGCAGAAGCGGGTCCTCGACCAGGCCTCCGGAGCCCCCACGCTCGCCTCCGCCGTCAACATCGGTGCCTTCAACCTGGGCAACGCGCTCTCGGCCTGGCTCGGCGGCATCGTCATCTCCGCGGGCCTCGGCTACACCGCACCGAACTGGGTCGGTGCCGTGCTCGCCGCGTCCGCGCTCGCCCTCGCCATCCTGTCGGCGGCGCTGGAACGCCGGTCCCCCGCGCCGACCAAGGTCGTCACCGGTGCCATCCCCGTAGCCGAGCGCACGGTGGCCGCCCACCACTGACCCCACGCCTCCCTCGCCCCGGCTTCCACTGGCCCGGGGCGGGGGCCCTCACTGAAACACCGTTCCACCAAGAAACACCGTTCCACCAAGGAGAGACTCCTCGTGAGCACCACCCCCGCCCCCACCGCCGTCGCCCCACTGACCATCTCCGATGCTGAGGCCCTCGTGAGCGCCGCGCACCGTGCCGCCGACGCGGCCGGAGTCACGGTCAGCGTCACCGTCCTCGACGCCGGTGGCCACCTCCTCGCCTTCCGGCGCGACGACCGCGCGGTGCTGATCTCCGGCGAGACCAGCACCCGCAAGGCGTACACCGCGCTCCAGCTGAACGCCCCGACCGCCGACCTCGTCGACGCGGTGCAGCCCGGCGGCCTCTTCCACACGCTGCCCACCGCCCTCGACCGGCCGCTGCTGTTCATCGCGGGCGGCGTGCCCGTCCACCGCGACGGCCGCCTCATCGGCGCGATCGGGGTCGGCGGGGGCGCCCCGGAGCAGGACCACGGATTCGCGACGACGGCTGTGGAGACTCTCGTCTAACCCTGCCCAGACTCCGCCCGCCCTCCCAGGCCCACCCAGGGCCCACGGGAAAGCCCGCCCTCACCTGCTGGAAGTGAGGGCGGGCTTCGGCATGGGAGCGGTCGTACGCGCTCTCAGCCCGCCGCCACTGTCAGCGGGGCGAAGCGGCGCGTCCAGTCACCGGGCAGCTCCGGGATGCCGTACGTCATCACGGAGTTGAAGGCGATGGGCTCCAGGCCGTGTGCCTTCACCCAGGCGAGGAGTTCCTCGTGGCGGACGTCGATGTCCGTGCGCAGCGGGCGGTCGGTGCGGGTGCCGAGCGAGGCGATGAGCGCCTTGGCCGTGTCCGTGTCCCGAGCGATCAGCGGGCCGACGACGTGGGTCTCCATGTTCGGCCAGGCGCCCGCATAGCCGACGATCTCGCCCTGCGCCTCCGCGACCCGGAGCTGATCGGTGAAGGCCGGGAGGCGGGTGAGGACATGGGTGCGGTCGAGGCCGAAGACCTCGGTGTCGAGCCGGACCAGGGTGGGCAGGTCCTCCGCGGTCGCCGCCCGGGTGGTGATCCCCGGCACCTCTCCGGCCTGGCCGTCGGCGATGAATCGGCCGCGGACCATCTCGGCGCGGCCGGTCGTCTTGAAGCCGAGCTGCTCATAGAGGGGGCGGCCGTTGGGCGTCGCGTGCAGGGTCAGCGGGGTGGTGCCCGCGCCCTCGATGACGTAGCGCATCAGACGGCGCCCGATGCCCTTGCGGGCGTGCCGCTCGGCGACCAGCACCATGCCGATCGCCGAGAGTCCTGGGTTCTCGTACGGTCCGTACTGCGTCACGACACAGGCGGCGATGAGGCCGGGGCCGCCGGGGTCGTCGATGCCGTAGCCCGTTCCGGCCGAGAGGAGCAGCCCCCATTTGTGCTCCTCGCGGGGCCAGCCGCGGTCCTCGGACAGATCGGCGCATGCGATGAGGTCGCGCGGGGTGAGCTTGCGGATGGGCAGTGCGGAGAGGGTAGGTGTCGACACGCGGGTCAGGCTGTCTGACGCATGACCTCGGCGTCCACCTCTTTGTGGGGAGAAGCACGCCGCTTTTCGCCAAGTCGCCTCTGATCACGCTGGTGAGCGGCGCGTAGGCGGCGGCCCCGCCGGGTCTGCCCCCAGGGCTTGAGTACAGAGATGACCGTCATGAACAGGTAGGCGCTGAGCGAGACGATCGGCCCCATGATGAGGTCGGTCGAACTGGACAGCGGGTCGCCGGCCGACACCGTCGCGGCCGCTTCGTTGACCCCTGGGCGCAGCGCGAAGGCCGACGCGGCTGTCGTCGCCAGCGTCAGCCAGAACTTCGTGTACACCCAGCGATGGCGGGCGAGTCCCCAGGACGTGCCGAGTGAGAGCAGTAGCCCGCTCAGCAGGGTGAGCAGCGCCAGCGGGAGGACGAGCCAGTCGGTGAAGACCTTCATCGCACGGACGGAGGCCTCAATGGTCGGATGGGAATCGGTGGTGATCGCAGCCGCAGCGAGTGCGAGCAGCCCGAGGGTGAGCCCGAGCCAGCCGGCCGAGGCGGCGACATGGACGACGAGGGTGGCCCGGCGTGCGGGGCGACGTAGTTTCACGTGAAACACCGTGCCGCGAGCGTCAGGCCCAGGCGTCTGACAGCGGGAGTAACCGCGGGTACTAGCCTCGGCGTACATGGCACGCCTACACCTCTTCGACCTGGACGGAACGCTGCTGTACGGAACCGCGGCGCCCGTGGAGATTTCCCGGCAACTGGGCCTGGAACAAGAAATAGCCGCACTTGAACGGGATTTCGTATCGGGGCGTATCGATTCGATCCAGTACGGAGTACGGGTCCACGCGCTGTGGGCGGATCTCACTGACGCCCAGGTGGGGCTGGCCTTCGACGGGGCGCCCTGGCTGTCCGGCATCCAGGACACATGGGCGGAGATCCGGGCGAACGGCGACTACTGTGCGGTGATCTCGCTGTCGCCCTCGTTCTTCGTCGAACGGCTTCTTGGCTGGGGCGCCCATGCCGCGCACGGCTCCCGGTTCCCCTCGGTGCCGTTCAGCGAGCCCATGGATCCCTTGGGCATCCTCAACGCGGCGGCCAAAGTGAAGATCGCGAACCGGCTCTGTGAAGAGTTCGGCGTGGCTCAGGCCGACTGCGTTGCCTATGGAGACTCGCTGTCCGACCTGGATCTTTTCGCCGCGGTTCCGGTTTCGGTCGCGGTCAACGCGGATTCGCGGCTGGTCGACCTGGCCACGCACTCCTATGTCGGGCGGGACTTGCGGCAGGCGTACGAATTGGTGCGCACGTCGGCAATGGAGGCAATCGGAGAGTGCGGATCCCGGAATTCCGAATGAAGGAAGGGCACTTGTGTGTTCGACGGCTGCCGGTATGGTCGAGTCCGGTTCAAGCCGGGTGGGTTCCGGGGGGGCGGAAGTCGTGCCCCTGGAGGTGCGCACGGATCAGCAAAGTTTAACGGGGTAAAGAGATCGAAGACCCGTTCTTCCGGCTATGGGCCCCGCGCGACGGGCACGGATGCGATGCTGCCGGAGAGGCGACTGCGGCCAATGTCACATTCTTTCCTACTTGTCCGTAAGGCGTGGGGCGTCAGGGTTCAATGTGATCAGCATGGGCTGCCGAGGCAAGGCGGGGAAGCAAGCACCTTCCGGTGAGGAAGTGCGCGGACCGACTGAGAGATGTTCGAGGCGAGGCACAGCATGGACGCTCCGACCACCACGTCGGCGGGCAACGGCACTTCCGGACACGGCGGCGGCTGGTTCACGCCGCGGAGACCGCCGGAGCGGCCCGAGGAGGCGACTGCCTCCGGCGGGGGCACGGAAGGCACCGAGCGTGCCGGACAGGGCCCTGAGGGCGGCGGCCGCCAGGCACCCGAGGGCCGACGGGTAGCGACCATACGGCCCCTCGGCAGACCGGCCGCAGGGACAGCCGAAGCCGAGGCGGGGCGAATATCGCCCGGCCCGCCCGCCGCGCCCGAGCTGACGCCGGACCCAGTCCCGCAAGCCGCCCGGGAGTTCACGCCCGACCCGCTCCTCCGTACGGTCGCTGAGCCTTCTCGGCGTGAGGAGGCGGAGGGCGCCCCAACGGGTGCCGAGGGCACTGCGGTTGCCGCGGGCAGCGGTATGACCACGCGTCCAGAGGGCGGTGCAGGGGCCCCGCTTCCCTCGGCCGCGGTCGAGGCTCCGGCTGCCGCGCACACGGCCGGGGCTCCGCTGTCCGAGGGCAGGGTCAGGGAGTCCGGCGAGGCCGTCAGGAGCCCCGCCTCCGGCGACACGGCCCCGGCCCCGGCACCCGAGGTGGCGGTCGAAGCTCCGGCTCCAGCGGGCGCGCCCGGGGCCTCGTTGCCCGACGAGGTGGCCAGGGCTCCGCTGCCCGAGGACGCGGACCCGGCTCCGGCGGACGCGAGCCCGGAAGCCAGCATCCCGGCCCCGGAAGCCGCCCGCCCGGACGCCTCAGGGGGCATCGCCCCGGAAGCTGGCGTTCCGGCCCGGCCCGACTCCCCGAAGGCCTCCCCCAAGGCCCCGTCGTCCGACGCCGTCCTCGTCCAGCGCACCATGGCCGAGATCGCCCCCATCGCCGACAAGGTCACCTCGTACTTCTACGCGCTGCTCTTCACCCGCCACCCCGATCTGCGCGCGCTGTTCCCCGCGGCGATGGACACCCAGCGCGATCGGCTCCTGACGGCCCTTCTGACCGCCGCGGAGCACATCGACCAGGCCGACGTCCTCGTCGACTATCTGCGCAATCTCGGTCGTGGACACCGCAAGTACGGCACGCAGGCCGAGCACTACCCGGCTGTCGGGGAGTGTCTGATCGGAGCGCTGAGCCGGTACGCGAGCGCGGTCTGGGACAACGACACCGAGGCCGCGTGGGTGCGTACGTACACGACGATCTCCCAGGTGATGATCGACGCGGCGGCCGAGGACGAGATGCGCGCGCCGGCGTGGTGGTACGCCGAGGTGGTCTCGCACGACCTGCGGACGCCCGACATCGCCGTCATCACCGTTCGCCCCGACCAGCCCTACCCCTTCCTCGCCGGGCAGTACACGAGCCTGGAGACCCCGTGGTGGCCGCGCATCTGGCGGCACTACTCCTTCGCGTCGGCGCCCCGCTCCGACGGGCTGCTCTCCTTCCACGTCAAGGCGGTCCCGGCGGGCTGGGTCTCCAACGCGCTGGTGCATCACGCGCGCCCCGGCGACGTGCTCCGGCTGGGCGCGCCGTCCGGCTCCATGACCGTCGACCACAGCACGGACAGCGGACTGCTCTGTCTCGGTGGCGGAACCGGCATCGCGCCCATCAAGGCCCTCGTGGAGGACGTCGCCGAGCGCGGCAGGCGGCGCCCCGTCGAGGTCTTCTACGGTGCCCGCACCAACCACGACCTGTACGACATCGACACCATGCTGCGGCTCCAGCAGACCCACCCGTGGCTGGCCGTCCGCCCGGTCGTCGACACCCGCGCGCAGCTGCCGGACGCCGTGCGCGAGTACGGCCCGTGGAACGAGTACGACGCGTATGTGTCAGGCCCGCCAGGAATGATCCGCAGCGGCGTCGACGCGCTGCGGGACGTGGGGATACCGGCGGGCCGGATCCGGCACGACTCGGTGGAGGAGCTGGTCGCCGCGGGCGGCTGACCGCCGCACCACGCAGGCCCCGGCGCCGGATGCTTCAGCCCAGGTCAGCCCAGGTCAGGCGCGTGCATCGCGCGTACGCCCTCGATGTTGCCGTCCAGATAGTGCCGTAGCGACAGCGGTACGAGATGGACCGAGGCGATGCCGACACGGGTGAAGGGCACCCGGACGATCTCGTACTCGCCGCTCGGCTCCTCGACCTCGGGGCCGTGCCGCTGGCCCGGGTCCATGGACTCCAGGCGGCAGACGAAGAAGTGCTGCACCTTCACGCCGGTGGCGCCGCCGTCCTCCCCGATGTGCTCGACCGTGTCCACGAAGCAGGGCACCACATCGGTGACCTTGGCGCCGAGTTCCTCGTGCACCTCGCGGTGGAGCGCGTCCACCACCGTCGCGTCCTCGGCCTCGACCCCACCGCCAGGGGTGACCCAGTACGGATCCACGCCGGGCTTGGTCCGCTTGATGAGGATCAGATTGTCCCCGTCCAGAAGGACGGCACGTGCGGTGCGCTTGACCACTGGTCGGACGGTCATGGGGGAAATGTGGCCCGGACTGTTCCACGTGAAACATCGCGAACCAGTCGGGACGCGCCTTACACCCAGTCGACCGCAGCACGCAGGAGCCACTCGTGCGCCCGCGCGATGTGCGGCATGGCGAGTGTGCCGGTGCGTACGACGAGGAAGTACGTCCGCAGCGGGGGTACCGCAGGGTCGAGCAGCGCCACGACCTCGCATCGCTCCAGGGCGGGCGCGCACAGGTAGCGGGGCAGGACGGCGAGTCCGGCTCCCTGGATCACACACGCCAGGACGGCCCGCAGATCCGGCACGATGACGGCGCCCGACGCGGCCGGGCGGGAGTCGAAGACGGCGGCCCAGTAGCGGGAGACGAGCGGAAGCGACTCGTGGACCTCCACGACCGGCAGGTTCTCGACTGTCAGGGCGCCCTTGCGGCGCAGCTTCCCGGGGCCGATCCGGGCGGCCCAGCGGGGCGCCGCGACCAGGACGTGCTCCTCGTCGCAGAGCGGTGTCGCGGTGAGCAGGGCGCCCCGGGGGCGGGCGGTGGTGATGGCCAGGTCGTGGTGTCCGGCGGCGAGCCCCTCCAGGACCTCCTCGGCGTTGCCGAACGACGCGCGCAGGGCGAAGCCCTGCCCGTCGGCCCCGGTCAGCGCGGTGAGGGTCGGAAGAGCCCGCTCGGCCGTGAACTCGGGCGGCCCCGCGAGGTGCAGGGTGCGGATCGAGGAGTCCTCGTCGAGCCCGGCTTCGGCGATCTCCACCAGCGCGTCGAGGTGGGGGGCGGCCTTGTGGGCGAGTTCGTCGCCGATGGTCGTCGGAGTGACGCCACGGGCCTGGCGGAGGAAGAGGGGGCGGCCCAGCTGACGCTCCAGCGTGCGGATCTGGGAGGTCACCGCGGGCTGGGAGAGACCGAGGAGAGCGGCGGCACGGGTGAAGGAACCGGCCCGATGCACCGTGACGAATGTGCGCAACAGGGCCAGATCCATGGTGTAGCCCTCTCATCCGTGTCGGCCCCCGGCGCAGGACAACTATAAATTTGTCGATAGGTTGCTGTCGCTACTGTGATTGGACACTGACACAGAGTCAACTAGCCTTGTTCGCGCGGTTCTTCGCGCGCGGAACCGAGGGCGGTCCGAGCCACGAGGGGGGAGGCTCGGACCGTCCGTTGTGCGTAGCCCCGCCCGCCTGCCCCCTGCGTCTGCCGTGCAGGCCGAGCGCGAGTAATCGCTCTGGCCGGGTGGTCATGACGCGTGGGCGAGGTGA
Source organism: Streptomyces sp. NPDC045778 (assembly GCF_056431945.1). NCBI lineage: Bacteria > Bacillati > Actinomycetota > Actinomycetes > Kitasatosporales > Streptomycetaceae > Streptomyces > Streptomyces sp. NPDC045778. The sequence continues at coordinate 187,656 of NZ_JBWKJZ010000002.1, read as the reverse complement.
TCGGAAGGGTCAGTCCGCCGTCTCATCCAGCGCACGCAGCACATCGGCCACCAGGTCCTCGGCGTCCTCCGCCCCGGCCGAGAAGCGGATGAACCCCTCCGGAACGGCGTCCCCGCCCCAGCGACCGCGCCGCTCGGCTGTGGAACGCACGCCTCCGAAGCTCGTCGCGTCGTCCACGAGCCGCAGCGCGCCGAGGAAGCGGTCCGCACGCGCGCGTGAGGGCAGTTCGAACGACACCACACACCCGAAGCGCCGCATCTGCCGCTCCGCGACCTTGTACGAAGGGTCGTCGGGCAGGCCCGGGTAGCGCAGACCCGTCACGTCGGCGTGGTCGCGCAGCGCTTCGGCGACAGCCAGGGCGTTCGCGTTCTGTCGGTCGACCCGCAGCTGGAGGGTGGCGAGCGAGCGGTGCGCGAGCCAGGCCTCCATGGGGCCCGGAATGGCCCCGACGATCTTGCGCCAGCGCCGCACGGCGGCCGCGCGCTCGGCGTCACGGCAGGTCACGTACCCGAGCAGGAGGTCACCGTGACCGGTGAGCTGCTTGGTGCCGCTGGCCACGGAGAAGTCGGCGCCGAGGTCGAGCGGGCGCTGCCCGAGCGGGGTGGCGAGGGTGTTGTCGACGGCGACCAGGGCGCCACGCGCGTGTGCCGCGTCGGCGAGGCGGCGTACGTCGCAGACATCGAGGCCGGGGTTCGACGGGGTCTCCAGCCACAGCAGCCGGGCGCCGTCGAGCACGTCGAGTTGCGCGTCGCCGGCGGTGGGCGCGGTGCGGACCTCGACGCCGTACGCGGTGAGCTGCTCACGGACCAGCGGCAGCGCCTGATAGCCGTCGTCCGGCAGCACCACGGCGTCACCGGCGCGCAGCTGGGAGAAGAGCACCGCGGAGATCGCGGCCATCCCGGAGGCGAAGACCAGCGTCTCCACGCCGCCGTTCGCGTCGTCAGGGGCTTCGAGCTGCCCGATGGCACGCTCCAGGAGCGTCCAGGTCGGGTTCTCGTCGCGGCCGTAGGTGTACGGGCCCGTGGGGTCGCCGGGCAGGTGGAAGTGCGCGGCGAAGACGGGGCCCGGGAGCGTCGGCTCGTGTTTCACGGGCTCGGGGAGTCCGGCGCGCACGGCGCGCGTGCCGTCGCCCGGGTTCAGCGGCCGCGGACGGGCCGGAGGGCTGGCGGGGGCCGTCGCCGGGGCGGGGCCCGTGTCCTCGACCGGTGCGGGGCCCGCGCCCGCCGCCCGTATCCGCTCCGCTTCCGTCATGCCGGCTGCCCTTCCACCGCTTCCCGTACGACGTCGAGCAGGCCCTCGCACGCCGCTTCGACCATCTTCAGGCACTCTTCGAAGCCTACGAAGTCCCCGTAGTAAGGATCCGGGACGTCGAGGTCGCCGACGGCTTCGGCCGAGGGGTCGAACGAGCGCAGCAGCCGCACCTTGTCCGCGTCCTGGGGAGACCGCGCCAGTCGGCGCAGGGTGCGCTGATGGCCGTGGTCGAGCGCGATCACCAGGTCGAGCCGCGCGAACCAGTCCGCCTGGAACTGACGGGCCACGTGCGCGGTGTCGAAGCCCGCCGACGCGAGGACGGCGACGGTGCGCGGATCGGCCTCGTCCCCTTCGTGCCAGCCGTCGGTGCCCGCGCTGTCCACCAGGGCGAGGCCGTCGAGGCCCGCGTCACGCACCAGGGTGCGGAAGACCGACTCGGCCATGGGCGAGCGGCAGATGTTGCCGGTGCACACGAAGCAGACGCCGAACGGCGTGGTGGCGGGGCGGGGCGACGGGGCGGTGGAGGGCATCGGTCGGGTCAGTCCTTGTGGTCGGGCAGGGCGACGTTCAGCGCCCAGGAGACGATCGAAATGATCAGGCCGCCGAACACGGCGGTCCAGAAGCCCTCGACATGGAAGCTGACGTCCAGCTTGTCGGCGAGCCACGACGTCAGCAGCAGCATCAAGGCGTTGACCACCAGTGTGATCAGGCCGAGCGTCAGGATGAACAGCGGGAACGTGAGTACCTGTACGACGGGCTTGACCAGGAAGTTCACCAGACCGAAGAGCAGGGCGACGACGAGCAGCGTGAGTGTCTTCCCGCCCGTGCTGTCGCCGGTGAGCGTGATCTTGTCGAGCAGCCAGACCGCGACGGCCAGGGCCACCGCGTTGGCGATCGTCTTGACTACGAAATTCTTCATGTGTCTGATCGTGGCAGACGTAGGTAAGCAGCGGTCGGTCCACGACCTGGGGCAAGGGGCGCACAAGAGCGATGAAGGCATTCCGACTGGACGAGCTGGAAGCGGAGCGAGCCGCCAACGACGGCGCGTATCTGCAGTTTCTGCGGGAGCGGAACATGTCGGTCGGGCTCTACGCGCTGGACGCCGGGGAGACCGACCCGCAGCAGCCCCATCGCCAGGATGAGGTGTACATGGTCGTGAGCGGCCGTGCCTCGATCACCGTGGGGATGGAGACGACGTCGGTCGCGCGCGGCAGCGTGGTGTACGTACCGGCCGGGGTGCCGCACAAGTTCCACCACATCACGGAGGACCTGCGGGTTCTGGTGGTGTTCTCACCGCCGGAGCGGTGAGCGGGGCCTCTTGTGGCTGGGGGGGGAGCTAGGGCGGTGGTGATCCGCCCGGGCGTCCGGGCGCCTGGGCGTTCGCTCGTCGGTCGGCCGGGCTCCAGCCCTCGGCTCCGAAGCCCTGAGCCCCCGGCCCTGAGTCCTTGGCTCCGAGGCCCTGAGCCCCCCGGCCCCGAACCTCTCCGGTTCCGAGTTCCTGGCCACGATGGCCCTTTGGGCCCGGGCTTCCGGCTGTCGCGCGGCCGGGTTGCTCGCTCCTGCGGCGCGGAGGCATGGGGGCCCTGACCTGGGGCAGGCGCTGAGGATCAGGGTCCGGCGCCCTGGGTTCCCTAGGGGACGAGTCAGGGGCGGACAAGGGATCTCGCGGCTCCGAACGGGCTCTTCCCGCCTTAGCATCGAATGCGAGAGACAAGGAATCCGCGCAGTGGCGGAGAACCGAACGCAGTGATGGAGAAACGGGAAAGGGCGAGGCAATGCGAGAGATCTTCGCGGGTATGCCGTGGTGGGTGAAGTGGGTCGCGGTGCCGATCGTCGCCCTGGTCGTGTTCGGCGGGCTGATAGCGAGCATCATCGGCTTCGTGTTCGCGCTGCTCTTCAAGGTGCTGCTCTTCGTGGCCCTGGTCGGCGGACTGATCTACCTGGTGCGGAAGTTCATATCCCGCTCGCCTTCGTCCCGGGGCTCGTCGCACGCTGACTGGTGAGGGGGCCGGGGCGGCGGGGGCTCTTCGCAGGGCGACGGGGGCTCTTCGCAGGTCGACGGGGAAGTGGTCAGGTCGGCTGGGCAACTGGCTGTGTCTGCCGGTGGGCTGGGCAGATTGCGCGGCGAAGCCACGTCCGGAGGGCAGTCGCCTCATGCTTGCCGGTCGGCTGAGCCCTCTCCAAGGGGCAGTCGCTTCAACGCTCGCGGTCGATGAAGCCTTGTCCAGGGGGCAGCCACCTCCGCGCTCACCGGTCGGCCAAGCGCCTTCAGGGAGCAGCCATCTCGCGCTGGCGGTCGGCGAAGCCTTGCCCAGGGGGCGGCCACCTCACGCTGGCGGTCGGTGGGGCCCTGTCCAGGGGGCAGCCACCTGACGCGCACTGATCGGCTAAGCCTCGCGCGTAGGTTGGCCACCTCACGCGCACAGGGGTGCGAGGCCCCCGCATGGATTCAGCCCACTTACGTGCCCCGGACGGCGAAGCTCCGCACAGAGGCCAGCCATGTCACGCGCTCTGAGGTGGAAGCCTCGTCCACGTTCTGCCCCCCAGGCGCGCCGAGGGGCGAAGCCCCACCCAGGGGTCAACCACCTCGCGCCCTCTGAAGAGCGAATCCCCACCCACGGACCAGCCGCCCCACACCCTGCTGGCGAAGCCCCGCACGTCTACCTGGCGAAGCCCCGCACGTCCACCAGCCCCCTCACACAAACCGATCAGCCAAGGCGCCGTCTACCAGGGCAGCCAAGGCGCCGTCCACCAGGGCAGCCAAGGCGACATCCAGCGGACAGCGAAGGCTGCAACCCCCGGAGCGTGAAGGCGACATTCACCAGACAGCGAAGGCTGCAACCCCCGGAGAGCGAAGGCATCAACCAGCGCACAGCGAAGGCGCCACTCACCGGACAGCGAAGCTGAGATCCACCGCCCACCGAAGGCATCACCCACCGATCAGCTAAGCCGTCGCCCACCGATCAGCGAAGCCGTTGCACCCCGATCAGCTAAGCCCCGCATGCCGATCAATAAACCCCTCGCGCAAAGATCAACAAATCCCTCCCACACCAACCGGCAAAGTCATCGCACACCGTTTGAAAAGGCGTCGCACACCGACCGCGGAAGGAGCGCCCAATTCCCTCCCGTGGGGGAAGTTTCCCCACGCGGGACCCCGGAGCGGTGGCCAAGGGTTAGAGTCCGAAAACCGACGCGGGGCCGCCCCCGCAGGCGGGACCACTGCCCCCTCCCGTGTATCCCCAGCACGGGTGGACCCCCATGTGCACCGGGAGTGACCCATGGCCACGGTTGACGCCTCACCCCCACACACCTCCCACCACGCCGCCGCGCCCGCACGGGAAGCCAACTCGTGTGGGAAGGCCCCGACCACCGCTTCGGCGGAACCCTCCTCGGCAGAACCCCCCTCGGCAGGGCCCGCACCGGCGGAGCCTCGCGCTTCGGCAGAGGCCGGCTCAACTGTCATGGGCCCCACCCTGATCGGCTCCGTGCAGCGGGCCATGCGGCTGCTTGAGGCCGCTGCGTCCCACCAGGGCGGGGCGCCCGCGAAGCAGTTGGCCCGTGAGTCGGGGCTCGCGCTCTCGACGGCGTACCACCTGCTCAGGACGCTGACCCACGAGGGCTATCTGCGCCGGGAGCACGGGGTGTTCGTGCTGGGCGAGGCGGCGGAGCGGCTGGGGGCCAGCGCGGCACAGCAGAACCGGCGCTCCATGATCGGTGACGTCCTGGCGCACTGGCGCGATGCCATCGGGGTGCCGGTGTACTTCGCCATCTACCGCGACGGGGAGATCGAAGTCGTCTCCATCGCCGACACCTCGGGCAATCCAGCCGTCGAGGAGTGGGCCGACTTCCGGGAGACCGGTCACGCCCATGCGATCGGGCAGTGCCTGCTGGCCCAGCTCGACGACGAGGCGAGGCGCGAGCACCTCGACCGCTACCCGGTGCGGTCGCTCACGCCGAACACGGTGCGTGACGAACGGACGTTGCTGCGCAGACTGGACGCGCTGGGAAGGATGACGCCGGTGGTCGAGCACCAGGAGTACGCGCTCGGGACGGTCTGCGCCGCGATCCCGATCACGGTGGGGACGACGGCGGCCACGATGGCGATCTCCGTTCCATCGGGTCAGGCGGACCGGTTGATGCCCGCGGCGCGCACCTTGCAGGGTGAGCTGGGAAAGCTACTAAGGACACTCGCCTTCTCTATCAGCATCTGAAAACTCACTCCTTGTGATCTGGTGTGCACGTTGAGCAAGATGACACGAGTGTCAGGAAGTTGGTTCCTGGCCACGGAAGGCTACTGACGGGGTAGGCGGCGATGCGAGAGTCGGTCCAGGCAGAGGTCATGATGAGCTTCCTTGTGTCGGAGGATCTCTCGTTCCGGATCCCGGTCGAGCTGCGGTACGAGACCTGTGATCCGTATGCCGTGCGGCTGACCTTCCACCTGCCTGGCGACGCCCCGGTGACCTGGGCCTTCGGGCGGGAGTTGCTGGTGGACGGGGTGGGCCGGGCCTGCGGCGACGGCGATGTGCACATCGCGCCCACCGGATCCGACGATCTCGACGAGGCGGTCATCAGGCTTCAAGTGGGGGGTGACCAGGCCTTGTTCAGGGTGGGGATTCCGCCGCTGCTGGCCTTCCTGGACCGGACCGACAAGCTGGTGCCGCTGGGCCAGGAGCGGACACTGGCCGACTTCGACACGCATCTGGACGAGGCGCTGCACCGCATCCTCGCGGAGGAGCAGAGCGCGGGCTGAGCGCCGCCCGGCGCGCGGGGCGGGAAGCGCGATGGCGGATTGGTGCTTTTCACGGTGAGTGACCGGGAGGGGGGCGAGGGGCCGGTCCTTGAAGGGGAGTTCAGGGTTTTCGGCGGCGGCCCGTGCCGCCACGGGTGAGGCGTGGGCGGGACGGAGAGGCGCCCGTCCGGGGTGAGGCGACACTGGCGGGCCCGGAGGGACCCGCAGACCCGGGGCCGGCCGTTCCGCCAGGGCCGCCGGGAAGGCCGGGGCCGCCGGGCCCGGCGGATTCGCCCGGCCCCACCGGTCCGCCCGGTCCGCCCAGCCCGGACGGGTGCGAGGAGCCCGCCGGGACCTCCGGTGCCGCAGCCGGGCCCGATCGGTCGGCGGAGACGACGAGGGCGGCGAGCGCGGTGGTGACGGGGACGGAGGCGACGAGGCCGATCGAGCCGATCAGAGTACGGACGATCTCCTCGGCGACCAGCTCGCTGTTGGCCACGGTGCCCACGCTGCTCTGGGCGATGGAGAAGAGCAGCAGAAGGGGGAGAGCGGCACCCGCGTAGGCGAGGACCAGGGTGTTCACGACCGACGCGATGTGGTCGCGGCCGATGCGGATGCCCGCGCGGTACAGACCGCGCCAGCCCATCGTCGGGTTGGCCTGGTGCAGCTCCCAGACCGCCGAGGTCTGGGTGACGGTGACGTCGTCGAGCACGCCGAGGGAGCCGATGATGACACCCGCGAGCAGCAGGCCGCTCATGTCGATGGCCGGGTAGAGGCCGTGGATCAGGCCGGTGTTGTCGTCCGTGTTGCCGGTCAGGGAGGCCCAGCCGATGAAGAGCGAGCCGAGCAGGCCGATGAGGAGGAGGGAGATCAGGGTGCCGAGCACCGCGACCGACGTACGCGCTGTCAGGCCGTGGCACATATAGAGCGCGATCAGCATGATGGCGCTCGCCCCGACCACCGCGACGACCAGCGGGTTCGAGCCTTGCAGGATCGCCGGCAGGATGAAGAAGGTCAGGATCAGGAAGCTCACCGCGAGGGCGACCAGGGCCATGACGCCGCGCAGCCGTCCCACCACGACGACGGCCAGGGCGAAGATGCCGGCGAGCAAGGCCATGGGGACCTTGCGGTTCACGTCGGCGACCGAATACTGCAGGCCCTTGGGGGCCTTGGGCTCGTAGGCGACCACCACGCCCTGGCCCTGCTTCAGTTGCCGGGGGGAGTCCGGCTGGACGATCTCGGTGAAGGTGTAGCCCTTGTTCGGGCCGCTGGTCACCTTGATCGTCGCCTTCTTGCAGGTGCCCTTGGCGCGCGACTGGGCGGACTGGCCCTCGGGGGTGGAGGTGTCGCCGTTGGGCGGGGTCTGCGAGGCGTTCACGTCCGCGCAGGGGAGCGTGGTGATCTTCGCGACGGTGGCCGACTGGGTCTGCCGGTCGAAGCCGACGCCGGTGCGTTCGTGATCGGGGGTGCCACCGGGCCAGAGCACCACGAGGCCGACGAGGACGGCCGTGGCGAAGGGGATCAGGACGGCGGCGATGACCTTGCGCAGATGCTGGGAGACGGGCGCGGCCGGACCGTGGCTGTGCGCGTGGCCGTGCCCGTGCCCGTGTCCATGGCCGTGGCCATGGGGAATCGGCGGCTCCGGCGGGGGCGGCGGTGTGGGGGGCTCTGTGGTGGTCACGGCCCGATCATCGCAAGAACGGTGGGGGCCCTCTGTTCACCGCGCCCGATATGACGCTAGCGTGGAGGCACCTTTGCACACGCGGGAGCTCGGAGCACCGGGCTGAGAGGGCGCTGACCTCCGTACGAACGGGAATCGGACCGTACGGAAGCCGCTGCGTCGACCGCCGAACCTGTTACCGGGTAATGCCGGCGTAGGGAGTAGGTCTCATGACCACATCGGACACACGCACGCCTGCCTCCATGCAGTCCGAAAGCGGGCAAAGCGCGCCCAACGGGCAAAGCGCGCCCAGCGAGCAGAACGCTTCGGAGGTCGGGAAGTCCACCGGCTGGCACAAGGCGTACATCGAGGGCTCGCGCCCCGATCTGCGCGTGCCGGTCCGCCAGGTGCACCTCACCAACGGCAAGGCCGTGACCCTGTACGACACCTCGGGTCCGTACACGGACCCGGAGATCGACACCGACGTGCGCAGGGGGCTCACCCCCCTGCGGGAGAACTGGATCATCGGCCGCGGCGACACCGAGGAGTACGCGGGCCGCCCGGTCCGCCCCGAGGACGACGGCATCAAGCACACCTCGCCGCGCGGCGGCCTGCGCAACCTCGACGCGGTCTTCCCCGGCCGCCCGCGCCAGCCGCGCCGCGCCCGCGCCGGGCAGGCGGTGACGCAGCTCGCGTACGCACGCCGCGGGGAGATCACACCGGAGATGGAGTACGTGGCCATCCGGGAGAACATGGCGCCGGAGGTCGTCCGCGACGAGATCGCGGCGGGCCGCGCGGTCCTGCCGGCGAATGTGAACCACCCGGAGATCGAGCCGATGATCATCGGCAAGCGGTTCCTGGTGAAGGTCAACGCCAACATCGGCAACTCCGCGGTCACCTCCTCCATCGAGGAGGAGGTGGACAAGATGACGTGGGCCACCCAGTGGGGCGCCGACACGGTCATGGACCTGTCCACCGGGCGCAACATCCACACGACCCGCGAGTGGGTCCTGCGCAACTCCCCCGTCCCCATCGGCACCGTGCCGCTCTACCAGGCCCTGGAGAAGGTCGACGGCAAGGCCGAGGAGCTGACCTGGGAGATCTACAAGGACACGGTCATCGAGCAGGCCGAACAGGGCGTCGACTACATGACGGTGCACGCCGGCGTCCGCCTGCCGTACGTCCCGCTCACCGCGAACCGCAAGACGGGCATCGTCTCGCGCGGCGGCTCGATCATGGCGGCCTGGTGCCTCGCGCACCACAAGGAGAGCTTCCTGTACGAGCACTTCGAGGAGCTGTGCGAGATCCTCGCGGCGTACGACGTCACGTACTCGCTCGGTGACGGCCTCAGGCCCGGCTCCATCGCGGACGCCAACGACCGCGCGCAGTTCGCCGAGCTGGAGACCCTCGGCGAGCTGAACAAGATCGCCAAGGCGCATGACGTGCAGACGATGATCGAGGGCCCGGGCCATGTCCCGATGCACAAGATCAAGGAGAACATCGACCTCCAGCAGGAGATCTGCGAGGAGGCGCCGTTCTACACGCTCGGCCCGCTGACCACGGACATCGCGCCCGCGTACGACCACATCACGTCCGGCATCGGCGCCGCGATGATCGGCTGGTGGGGCACGGCGATGCTCTGCTACGTCACGCCGAAGGAGCACCTCGGCCTGCCCAACCGCGACGACGTGAAGACCGGCGTCATCACGTACAAGATCGCGGCGCACGCGGCGGACCTCGCCAAGGGGCACCCGGGTGCGCAGGAGTGGGACGACGCGCTGTCGGACGCGCGCTTCGAGTTCCGCTGGGAGGACCAGTTCAACCTGGCTCTGGACCCGGTGACGGCCCGTGAGTTCCACGACGAGACGCTGCCCGCGGAGCCCGCGAAGACGGCGCACTTCTGCTCGATGTGCGGGCCGAAGTTCTGCTCCATGAAGATCTCCCAGGACATCCGCAGGGAGCACGGGGGCACGCAGGCCGAGATCGAGCAGGGGATGGCGGAGAAGTCCGCGGAGTTCGCGGCGGCGGGGAACCGGGTCTATCTGCCCATCGCCGACTGAGCCGGTCGACCGGGGCCGGTGGGCCGGTGGGCCGCGTGGCGGTGTCCGTAGCGCGTACGGGCAGGGCGGAGCGGTCTCCTGGCGCGCCGGGGCGGGGGCCTGGCGCGCCCTGCGCGGGGGGCGGCGCCCGTCCCGGAGTGGCCCCGTCGCCGGAGGGCGACCGGGCCGCTCCCGTCGCCGACCGGCGACCGGATGACGTCCGTCGGGTTACTCGGGCTTGTGCTCGGGGCCGCCGTAGTCCGGACTGGAGAAGTCCGGGCTGGAGTAGCTCGGCCGGGTGCCCGTGGTGGAGCCGCCCTCGGGGCTGCTGAATCCCGGCCTGTGATAGCCGAGTTGCGGCATGCGCCCGGTCGGTCCTGCCGAGGGCGCCCTGGGTGCGGGCGGCCCGGCCGGGTCCGCGAGTGCCTCCCGCAGGAACGGCAGGATGCCGCGCTCCAGGAGTGCCCGGCCCCAGGCTTCCCTGGCCCGTTCCACCTCCGCGTTCCGCTCTTCGTGCGAGCCTGCCTGGAGGGAGGTGGAGCCGTTGCGCAGGGCGGTCAGGAGCAGGCCGACCGCGGCGACCAGAATGGCGCCCGCTGTGAGCGCGCCGAACAGCCACCCGGCGGTGAGCAGGGTGTCCGCGAAGGCGGGCTCGGGGTTGAGCATCTTCAGGATGTAGCCGACGAGAAGGAAGATCGCGGCGGCGGCTCCGGCGAGCACCGGCGCGAGTACCGCGATCACGGCGACCGCTCCGGCCCCCGCGGTCTCGGTGACCTCGCCCATCGTGGCGAGGCTGACGCCGCCGGAACTGGATTCGGCCGGGGTGGAGCTTGATCCGCTCCCTTCACGGATCGAGGGTGAGGTGGAGCGTCCGGAGTCGCGCAGATCCTCACGGACCTTCACATATTGGCGATATTCGGTCGCTGCCGCGGCCGTGATCAGTGCGGTGGCGTTGAGAGCCATGGTGCGCAGCTGCTCGGGGTTGAGTCGCTGGCCCACCGCGGCCAGCTCCGGGCGGTTCGGTGCGGTGCGCAGCGCCTCATCAAGGATCCGCGCGAACTCGGGGCGGTCCTCATTGAGCAGGTGTGGAGCGCTGTTCATGTGCATCCCCCGATGCTCCGTAGGGCTTGGGGCTCGCAGGATCACGAGCCGTCGGGCAGAAACGGAGGGGAGCCTGCTACGGATAGAGCGATGGTAGAGCCGTGACGGCACGCGGTGACAGGGGGTTTCCAGAATTGGCCCGCTGGCCAGGGAGATCCTGTTACGGCGCGCTTACTCGTGCCCTTGCCCGGTGAACGCTCAGTTAGCCAGAGGCAGCTGGCAGACCAGTAGCTTTCCGGCCATGGTCACTCCGCCGTCCATGGCGATGGCCAGGCCGTCGGCGTAGACGTGCGGGCCTTCGATGACCGGGCGGCCGTCGTCGTCCCCGTCGTACTCGGAGCCGACCTCGCCCAGGAGGTACGGGATGGGGCTGTGGCCGTGGACGATGCGGCTGCCGCCGTAGACGCCGAGCAGCTCGCGTACGGCGGCCGGACCGGAGTCGTCGCGGAAGGCGAAGCGCTTGGTGAACTTGCGGAACAGGTCCCAGTACTCGTCCGCGTCGTTGCGCGTCAGCGCCTCGCGGATGGTGTCGTTGACCTCTTCGATCGAGTCGCCGTAGTCGAGGTAGGCGGTGGTGTCGGAGTGCACGAGCAGGTGCCCGTCCGCCTCCTCGATGGCGTCGAGGCGGGCCATCCACTGGAGGTGGTGGTCCTCCAGGCGCTCCATGTCGGTCTTCTGCCCGCCGTTCAGGAGCCAGGCGGCTTGGAACGTGGCGGTGCCCGCGCCCGAGTTGACCGGGGTGTCGCCGAAGCGCTTGGCGCCGATGAGCAGCAGTTCGTGGTTGCCCATGAGGGCCTTGCAGTAGCCGCCCGCGGCGGCGGCCTCGGCAGACAGGCGCATCACGAGGTCGATGACGCCGATGCCGTCGGGCCCGCGGTCGGTGAAGTCACCGAGGAACCACAGCCGGGTGTTGCCCGCGCACCAGGTGAGGTCGGCGTCGATGAGCCCCTCGGCCTGGAGCGCCGCGATCAGCTCGTCCAGATAGCCATGGACGTCGCCGACGACGTAGAGCGGACCCAGCTCGTCCGCGCTGGGCGCGGGCGGCGGCTCGGGCATCTCGCGCACCTCGACCCGCACGGTGTCCCCGCGGTTGATGACGGGCAGGTCGCGCTCGGTGGGGGTGTAGCCGTCGGGCAGGTCGCCCGCGGCGCCGGGGTGGGCGGGGGCGGACATGGCCTCCAGCGCGGCCGTGGGGGGCTGCGTGGCCATGGGGTGCCCCTGGTGCTCGGAGGTGTGCGCGGTGACGGGGTGCCCCTGCGCCTCGGGGGCGTGCGCGGCCACCGGGTGCGCCTGGGCTTCGGGGGCGTGCGCGTGGCGTCCGGCGCCCGGCTGGGCGGGAACCCGCGGCGGGATGGCGCCCGGCGCCCCTGAGGGAGCCTGCGGGGCGTGCGGGGCGTGCGGGGCGTGCCCGGCGGGGAACTGCCCCGGGGCGTGGCCGGGGCCCTGGCCGGCGGCGGGCGCCGGGGCGGCCTGCTCCTGCTGGGCGGCGGCCTGCTGCGCGGCGGCCTGCTGGGCAGCGGCCTGCTGAGGCTGGGCAGCGGTCTGCTCTGCGGCGGCCTGTTCGCCTCGCTCGGCAGCCTGGATGCCGGTCTCGCGGACGCCCTCGTACACATACGCGGGAACGCGGAAGTCGCGCAGCGTCGCCGTCCGCACCTCGGGTCCCTGACCGGCCCCCTGAGTCATCGACCCCTCCACCACCATTGCGCCGCATCTGCACCGGGATCGGACTGCCTGGTCGCAGCGGCCCGCGGTGTCGTCCGCCCATCATAGGAATGCGGCTGTCGCTGTGTGGTGCACCAGGGGTGGTGAATCGATGGGGAGACCCACTTCACCACGGTTTTCTCCCGAATTGGCCCGAGGTTTCCCCGCAGGTCATGGGCCCGGGGCTGGTGCCCCGGGCCCTGGTCGGAAGCGTGCGCGGTCAGCCGTGGCCGGGGGCGCGGGGCGGACTGACGGTTGTGCGCGGGGGGCGTCGCTCGGACGAGGTGCGCACGATCAGCTCCGTCGGTATCACCTGCTCGACGGGACGGCCCGTGTCCAGGCCCTCGATGGCGTCGATGAGCAGCTGGACCACGGCGGTGCCGATGCGGCGCGGCTTCAGCGAGAGCGTGGTGATGGGCGGCTCGGTGGTGGCGTACACGGTCGATTCGCTACAGCAGACGAGCAGCAGGTCGTCCGGTACGCGCAGGCCGTAGCGGCGCGCCGCGGCGAGCAGGTCGGTGCCGTTCGGGTCGAACAGGCCGTAGACGGCGTCGGGCCGGTCGGGCCGGGCGAGCAGCCGGTCGGCGGCGACGGCGCCCGCGCACGGGTCGTGCGCGGGGTAGGACTCGTACACCGGGTCCTGGCCGACGCGCTCGCACCAGCGCAGATAGGCGGTGGTGGACAGATGGGTGTACGTGTCCGTGGTGGTGCCGGTGAGCAGGCCGATGCGGCGGGCACCGGCCTCGGCGAGGTGTTCCAGGATCTCCAGGACCGCGGCCTCGTGGTCGTTGTCGACCCAGGCCGTGACCGGCAGGGAGCCGGCCGGGCGGCCGTCGGAGACCACCGGCAGGCCCTGCCGGACCAGCTCGCTGACCACGGGGTCGTGGTCGGAGGGGTCGACGACGACGGTGCCGTCGAGCGCCACGTTCGACCAGACGTCGACGGGGCTGCGGCGCGAGGTCGCGGGCAGGATGACCAGGGCGTAGCCCCGGGCGAGGGCGGCGGAGGTGGCGGCTCTCGCCATCTCCGCGAAGTAGGCGAACTCCGTGAAGGTGAAAGGTTCATCCCCGTACGTCGTCACGGTCAGGCCGATGAGGCCCGACTTGCCGGTACGGAGTGTTCGGGCGGCCGCCGACGGGCGATAGCCGAGGCGGTCGGCGACCTCGCGGACATGGCGTCGAGTGGCATCGGGCAGTCGCCCTTTGCCGTTGAGTGCGTCGGAGACAGTCGTGATGGAGACACCGGCTGCGGCGGCGACGTCTCTGATGCCGGCTCGGCTCTGCCGGTTGCCCCGGCGGGCGGTCTCCGCTCGGCTCACCTGGTGCTTCCCTGCTGCTGTCATGGCGAGCCGATAGTAGGGCTCATGGGGGTGGGTAGTGCGGGCGCATATTCACCCGTTGACAGGCACGATTCTGCATGGTGAATATCCCCCAATGACCTTGGATTGTAAGGGAGTTGGGTGTGTGGCCCGGCATCGCCCCCTTGTCGTCGTGCGGGGGCCTGCCAAATGAGCGAGGTCTCGAAGAGGTCTCAACTCACCTTCACGGGCGATGCGCGCCACGGAGTGAGCCACCGGCGCGCGCGTTGGCGGGGGGCGCCCCCTCAGCTTGTGCGCGGCAGGCGTGAGCCGGGGGCCGCCCCCTGGCTCATGGGCGACAGGCCTTGCGGCCCACGGGAAGGGGCGTCCGGGGCGGCGTTCGCGCTGATTGAGACCGTCAGGGCATTCGCAGCGGCCGCGAATCCTCATAAGGTGAGAATCATTGAAGACCGGATGATCACGAGGAGGACCGCGGTGAGCGAGACGAGCCCCAGGCTGCGTGCCGAGTTGGAGGGCATTCCCACCTACAAGCCGGGCAAGCCCGCCGCGGCCGAGGGCCCGCAGGCGTACAAGCTGTCCTCGAACGAGAACCCCTACCCGCCGCTGCCGGGCGTGCTCGAGACCGCGATGGAGACCGTGCGGTCCTTCAACCGGTACCCGGACATGGCCTGTACGGGCCTGATGAGCGAGCTGGCCGACCGGTTCGGGGTGCCCGTGTCGCACGTCGCGACGGGCACCGGCTCCGTCGGCGTGGCCCAGCAGCTGGTCCAGGCCACGTCGGGCCCCGGCGACGAGGTGATCTACGCCTGGCGGTCCTTCGAGGCGTACCCGATCATCACGCAGATCAGCGGGGCCACGTCGGTGCGGGTGCCGCTGACCTCCGGGGACGTGCACGACCTCGACGCGATGGCGGCGGCCATCACCGACCGCACCCGCCTGATCTTCGTCTGCAACCCCAACAACCCGACCGGCACCGCGGTCCGCAAGGCCGAACTCGAGCGCTTCCTCGACCGGGTGCCGAGCGACATCCTGGTGGTGCTCGACGAGGCCTACCGGGAGTTCGTACGGGATCCTGAGGTCCCGGACGGCGTCGAGCTGTACCGCGACCGGCCGAACGTCTGTGTGCTTCGGACCTTCTCCAAGGCGTACGGCCTCGCGGGCCTGCGCGTCGGCTTCGCGATCGCGCACGAACCGGTGGCGGCCGCGCTGCGCAAGACGGCGGTGCCCTTCGGGGTCAGCCAGCTCGCCCAGGACGCGGCGGTGGCCTCGCTGCGGGCGGAGGACGAGCTGCTCGGCCGGGTCGGCGTGCTGGTGGGCGAGCGCACGCGCGTCCTGGAGGGGCTGCGGACGCAGGGCTGGACGGTGCCCGACACGCAGGCGAACTTCGTGTGGCTGCGGACCGGTGACCGGACCGTGGACTTCGCCGGGGTGTGCGAGCAGGCCGGCGTCACCGTGCGGCCGTTCCCCGGCGAGGGCGTTCGCGTCACGATCGGTGAGGTGGAGGCCAACGACATCTTCCTGAAGGTGGCGGAGGCGTTTCGCAAGGAGCTGTAGGCGCTCCGTAATGAGGTCTGAGCGTTCCGTAAGGAGGCCCCGGTGTTCCGCAAGGAGCTGTAGGCCTTCGGCCGGATCTGTTCGGTCCGGCCCTGACGCCCCGCGTGGACCGTCGTGTCCGCGCGGGGCGTTCTTGTTGCCGCCGGAGATCCCGCACGTACGCGCCGGACCGCATTCGCCCAGGTCACAGTGGGGGCGGCCGTGTGGGCGGCGGGACCCCGCGCGGGCCGCGACAGGGCCGTACGGCGGCCGAAGGGCCCCTGTCGACCGCCGTGGCAGGGCCGAACGGCCCCACCCGTGATCGCGGGGCTTACCCCGTTCCCCGCAGTAACGGGACCCCCCTTTCAAGCCTCGACAGCCAGTACGACATAATGCTTGTGAATGTGAACGCGTTCACAAGCGTGTCCCGCTTGCTCCTGAGATGTCTATGACATAAGGGGCAAACTGCCGCTATGGCGACGGCATGTAAGGAGAAGTCGACGTGGACCTGGCTCTGGCGCCGGAAACACTGGCGCGTTGGCAGTTCGGCATCACCACCGTCTACCACTTCCTCTTCGTCCCCCTGACGATCTCCCTGGCCGCCCTCACGGCGATCCTTGAGACGGCCTGGGTGCGGACGGGCAAGGAGCAGTACCTCAGAGCCACCAAGTTTTGGGGCAAGCTGTTCCTGATCAACATCGCGATGGGCGTCGTCACCGGCATCGTGCAGGAGTTCCAGTTCGGCATGAACTGGTCCGACTACTCGCGGTTCGTCGGGGACGTCTTCGGTGCTCCCCTGGCCTTCGAGGCCCTGATCGCCTTCTTCTTCGAGTCGACGTTCATCGGCCTGTGGATCTTCGGCTGGGACAAGCTCCCGAAGAAACTGCACTGCGCGACGATCTGGATGGTGTCGATCGGCACCATCCTCTCGGCCTACTTCATCATCGCCGCGAACGCCTTCATGCAGCACCCGGTGGGCTACAAGATCACCGAGCGGGACGGCAAGAAGCGCGCCGAACTCACCGACTTCGCCAAGGTGCTGTTCCAGGAGACGACGCTCGTCAACTTCTTCCACGTCATCGCGGCGACCATCCTGGTCGGCGGTGCCTTCATGACCGGCATCGCCATCTTCCACCTGCGCAAGAAGCGGCACGTCCGCACGATGCGGATGTCGCTGCGGCTCGGCCTGGTCACCGCGTTCGTCGGCACCCTGCTCACCGTCATCAGCGCCGACACCCTCGGCAAGGTCATGTACGAGCAGCAGCCGATGAAGATGTCGGCCGCCGAGGCCCTGTGGGAGTCGGAGAAGCCGGCGCCGTTCTCGCTGTTCGCCTACGGAGACGTGGCCAAGGGTCACAACGACGTCGCCATAGAGATCCCCGGGGTCCTCTCCTTCCTCGCCAAGAACAACTTCAGCGCGGAGATCCCCGGCATCAACGACCTCAACAAGGAGGCGCAGGACAAGTTCGGCCCCGGTGACTACCGGCCCAACATCCCCACCGCCTACTGGTCCTACCGCTGGATGATCGGCTTCGGTGGCGTCTCCATGGCCCTGTGCACCGCCGGCCTCTGGCTCACCAGGCGGAAGGTCTGGCTCGCCCCGGAGCACCGTACGGGCGACGAGGACGTGCCGAAGCTGATGCTCACCAAGAACAAGGAGCTGGCGCCGAAGCTCGGCGTCTGGTGGTGGCGCCTGTCGCAGTGGACGCTGATCTTCCCGCTCATCGGCACCGCCTGGGGCTGGATCTTCACCGAGACGGGCCGGCAGCCCTGGGTCGTCTACGGCGTCCTGAAGACCGAGGACGCCGTATCCCCCGGGGTCTCGCAGGGTGAGGTGCTCACCTCGCTGATCGTCTTCACGCTCATCTACGCGATCCTCGCCGTCGTCGAGGTCAAGCTGCTGCTCAAGTACGTCCGCAAGGGCCCGCCCGAGCTGACCGAGGCCGACCTCAACCCGCCCACCAAGATCGGCGGCCCGCCCGGTGGCGGCACCGGCACGGATGCCGACGCCGACGCCGACCGGCCCATGGCCTTCTCGTACTAAGGAGCTGGGCGCACATGGAACTGCACGACGTCTGGTTCGTCCTGATCGCCGTCCTGTGGATCGGCTACTTCTTCCTCGAAGGCTTCGACTTCGGGGTCGGGGTCCTCACCAAGCTGCTCGCCCGTGACCGGACCGAGAAGCGGGTGCTCATCAACACCATCGGTCCCGTCTGGGACGGCAACGAGGTGTGGCTGCTCTCGGCGGGCGGCGCCACCTTCGCCGCCTTCCCCGAGTGGTACGCGACGCTCTTCTCCGGCTTCTATCTGCCGCTGCTGCTCATCCTGCTCTGCCTGATCGTGCGCGGTGTCGCCTTCGAGTACCGGGCGAAGCGCCCCGAGGAGCGCTGGCAGACCAACTGGGAGCACGCGATCTTCTGGACCTCGCTGCTCCCGGCGTTCCTGTGGGGTGTGGCCTTCGGCAACATCGTGCGCGGCGTGAAGATCGACGCGCAGAAGGAATACGTGGGCAACGTCTGGGACCTGCTCAACCCGTACGCGATCCTCGGCGGCCTGGTCACGCTGACGCTCTTCACCTTCCACGGCACGGTGTTCACGGCGCTCAAGACGGTGGGCGACATCCGGATGCGGGCCCGCAAGCTCGCGGTCGCGCTCGGGCTCGTCACGGCGGCGCTGGCGCTCGGCTTCCTCATCTGGACGCAGCTCGACAACGGTGACGGCAAGAGCCTGGGCGCGATGATCGGCGCGGTCGTGGCCCTCGCGGCCGCCATCGGAGCGATCAAGCTCGGGCGTGAGGGCTGGTCATTCGCCTTGTCCGGCGTCACGATCGTCGCCGCCGTCGCGATGCTCTTCCTGACGCTCTTCCCGAACGTCATGCCGTCGTCGCTGAACGAGGACTGGAGCCTCACGGTCACCAACGCCTCGTCGACGCCCTACACCTTGAAGATCATGACCTGGTGTGCGGGCATCGCGACGCCCGTGGTGCTGCTCTACCAGTCGTGGACGTACTGGGTGTTCCGCAAGCGCATCGGTACGCAGCACATCGCTCCCGACCTGCCGGTCGGCGGCGCCCACTAGTCCATGACCGCGTCCGCCGGGACAACTGGCCCTGCTTCCCCGGTCCCTGGGAGGGTGTGTTTCACGTGAAACCGATCGACCCGCGCCTGCTCCGGTACGCCCGTGCCACCCGCTTCTTCCTGGCCGCGGTGGTCGTCCTCGGTCTCGCCGGGGCGGGGCTCGTCGTGGCCCAGGCGATGCTCATTGCCGAGATCGTGGTGGGCTCCTTCCAGCGCGGGCTCTCGGTCGGCGCGTTGAGCACCCCGATCCTGCTGCTCACGGCGGTCGCCACGGGCCGGGGGATCGTGGCCTGGCTGACCGAACTCGCCGCGCACCGGGCCAGCGCGGCGGTCAAGTCGGAGCTGCGCGGCCGGCTCGTCGAGCGGGCCGGGGCCCTGGGGCCCGGGTGGCTGACCGGCCAGCGGACGGGCTCGCTGATCAACCTGGCCACCCGGGGTGTGGACGCGCTCGACGACTACTTCTCGCGCTATCTGCCGCAGCTGGGGCTCGCGGTGGTGGTCCCGGTGGCGGTGCTCGCCCGCGTGGTCACCGAGGACTGGGTGTCGGCGGCGATCATCATCGGCACGCTCCCGCTGATCCCGGTCTTCATGGTCCTGATCGGCTGGGCGACCCAGGCCCGGATGGACCGCCAGTGGCGGCTCCTCTCCCGTCTTTCGGGCCACTTCCTCGACGTGGTGGCGGGACTGCCGACCCTCAAGGTGTTCGGCCGTGCCAAGGCGCAGGCGGAGGCGATCCGCAAGATCACCGGGGAGTACCGGCAGGCGACCATGCGGACGCTGCGCATCGCGTTCCTGTCGTCGTTCGCCCTGGAACTGCTCGCCACCATCTCCGTGGCCCTGGTGGCCGTCACCATCGGCATGCGGCTCGTGCACGGTGACATGGCGCTGTACGACGGCCTGGTCGTCCTGATCCTCGCGCCCGAGGCGTACTTGCCGCTGCGGCAGGTCGGCGCGCGGTACCACGCGGCGGCGGAGGGGCTCGCCGCGGCGGAGGAGATCTTCGAGGTCCTGGAGACGCCGGTTCCGACCGGGGGGAGCGGGCCGGTGCCTGAGGGCCCGCTGAGCGTGGAGGGCCTGTCCGTCCGCTACCCGGGGCGGGCCGCGGACGCCGTCAGCGGGGTCTCGTTCACCGTCGGGCGCGGGGAGACCGTCGCCCTGGTCGGACCCAGCGGCTCCGGCAAGTCGACCCTGCTGAACGTGCTGCTCGGTTTCGTCGAGCCCACCGCCGGGCGGGTGCGCATCGGCGACGCGGACTTGGCGGACGTCTCCCTGGAGCGGTGGCGGGAGCGGGTGGCGTGGGTGCCGCAGCGGCCGCACCTCTTCGCGGGCTCCATCGCCGACAACGTACGGCTCGCGCGGCCGGACGCGGACGACAAGGCCGTGCGGGACGCCTTGCGCGCGGCCGGGGCGCTGGAGTTCGTGGACGCCCTGCCGCTGGGGGCGGAGACCGCCCTGGGCGAGGACGGGGCCGGGCTCTCCGCCGGGCAGCGACAGCGGGTCGCCCTCGCGCGGGCGTTCCTCGCGGACCGGCCCGTGGTGCTGCTCGACGAGCCGACCGCCGCCCTGGACGGGGCGACCGAGGCAGGCGTGGTGGAGGCGGTCCGGCGGTTGGCGGTGGGGCGGACCGTGGTGCTGGTCGTGCACCGGCCCGCGCTGCTGGCGGTCGCGGACCGGGTGGTGCGGGTGGGGGCCTCCGAAACGGCGGGTCAGCGGGAGGCGTCGTGCTCACCCACCCCCGAGCCCTCGGTTTCGCCCGAGCCGGGAGGACTCCTCCCGCCGCGCGGCACGACCGCCAACGACGGCACGCCCGGCGCCGCCGCCACGGGGCCCGGTGAGCAGCCGGACGGGTGGGAGGACTCCCGCGTGAAGGGCGTCCTCGCGCGCGTACGGGCCGTGGCGCGTCCCCGCAGGGGGCGCCTTGGCCTGGCCCTGCTGCTCGGCAGCCTCGCCCTCGGCAGTGCCGTGGGCCTCATGGCCACCTCCGGGTGGCTGATCTCGCGGGCTTCGGAGCAGCCGCCCGTGATGTACCTGATGATCGCCGTCACGGCGACCCGCGCCTTCGGCATCGGGCGCGCCTGCTTCCGCTACGCCGAGCGCCTGGTGTCGCACGACGCGGTGCTGCGGATGCTGGCCGACATGCGGGTCACCGTGTTCCGGCGCCTCGAACGCCTCGCGCCCGCGGGCCTGCGCGGGACGCGCCGTGGCGACCTCCTGTCCCGGCTCGTCGCCGACGTGGACGCCCTCCAGGACTACTGGCTGCGCTGGCTGCTGCCCGCGGGTGCCGCCGCGGTCGTGAGCGCGGGGGCGGTCGGCTTCACCGCCTGGCTGCTGCCGGAGGCGGGCGCGGTGCTCGCCGCCGGCCTGCTGGTCGCCGGGGTCGGGGTGCCGCTGGTGAGCGGTGCCGTGGCCCGCCGGGCGGAGCGGAAGCTGGCCCCCGCACGCGGGGTGCTCGCCACCCGCGTGGCCGATCTGCTCACGGGCACGGCCGAGTTGACGGTCGCGGGCGCGCTGCGGCGCCGTACCGCGCACGTCCGGGACGCCGACGCGGAGCTGACCCGGATCGCGTCACGGACGGCGGGCGCCACCGCGCTCGGCGACGGTCTCGGCGCGCTCGCGACGGGCCTCACCGTGGCCGCCGCCGCGGTCGTGGGCGTGCAGGGCGTGCACGACGGGCGGCTCAGCGGCGTCGCGCTCGCCGTGGTCGTCCTGACGCCCCTCGCCGCGTTCGAGGCCGTGACGGGGCTGCCGCTGGCCGTGCAGTACCGCCAGCGCGTCAAGAAGAGCGCCGAGCGGGTCCACGAGGTCCTGGACGCGCCCGACCCGCTGCCGGACCCCGGCCCGGCGCCCACGGGCGTCCCCGAGGGGCCCCAGGCGCCGCGCTCTCCCTTCCCGCTGCGGCTCGACGGTCTGCGGGTCCGCTACGAGGGGCAGGAGCGGGACGCGCTCGCGGGCGTGTCCCTGGCCATCGAACGCGGCCGCCGCGTCGCCGTCGTCGGCCCCTCCGGCTCCGGCAAGACCACGCTCGCCCACGTCCTGCTGCGCTTCCTCGGCGCGTACGAGGGGACGTACATCCTCGGCGGCACCGACACTTCCCGGCTCGACGGTGCCGCCGTGCGGCGCCTGGTCGGCCTGTGCGCCCAGGACGCGCACGTGTTCGACAGCTCCGTCCGCGAGAACCTGCTGCTCGCCCGCAGGGAGGCGAGCGACGACGAGCTGTACGGAGCCCTGGCGCGGGCCCGGCTCGACGGCTGGGTGCGCTCCCTGCCCGACGGTCTGGACACGCTCGTCGGCGAGCACGGGGCCCGCCTCTCCGGAGGCCAGCGACAGCGGCTCGCGCTGGCCCGCGCGCTCCTCGCGGACTTCCCAGTCCTCGTCCTCGACGAACCCGCCGAACACCTCGACCTGCCGACCGCCGACGCCCTCACCGCCGATCTGCTCGCGGCGACCGAAGGGCGGACGACACTGCTGATCACGCACCGTCTCGCCGGACTGGACAAAGTTGACGAGCTGGTCGTCCTGGAAGCCGGTGAGGTCGTGCAGCGCGGCACGTACGAGGAGCTGGTGGCCGTCGACGGGCCGCTGCGGCGGATGCGGGAGCGCGAGGAGGCGGCGGACCTGTTGACGCACGCGGGCGGCTGAGCGTGGCTGAGGGCGCTGACGGCGGCCGAGAGCGGGCGGCGGGTGTGACGGCCGTCGGCGCCGCCGCCTCGGCGTGCCACCGCAAAACGGACTAACTACGCTCAAGGCATGTCCGTCCCCCCGGCCTCCGCCGCGCCGCCGCCTCCCGAAGGCACGTCGGCCCCGGGAGAGGTGGCCGGGAGCGGGGCGGGGCCGTCCGGAGGGGCCGCTGACGCGCTCGGCCCTGTCGGCCCTCCAGGCCCCGGCGCCCCTCCAGGCCCCGCCGGCCCTGCCGCCCCGGCTGACCCTGCCGAGGCCGCCGCGCGGGCCAGCCGCAGTCTCCAGGGGCTCTCCATGGAACTCACCGCTCGCGTACCGCAGCTCCTGGAGGCCATGCGGTCCGTCGGGGCGGGCCTGGAGCTGCACACCACCCTGGACCGCATCTGCGAGACCGCGGCCGAGCTGACGAACGCCCGCTACGCCGCGATCGGCGTCGTGGCCGAGGACGGCGAGGGGCTCTCGGACTTCGTCTACTCCGGCATCGACGAGGCCACCGCCGAGCGCATCGGCCGCCTGCCCGACGGCCACCGCGGGCTCCTCGGCGCGCTCATCCACCAGCCCGAGACCCTGTGCCTCGCCGACCTCTCCACCGACCCGCGCTCCTGCGGGTTCCCGGCCCACCACCCGCCGATGCGCACCTTCCTGGGTGTGCCGATCCGCGTCCAGGGCGAGATCTTCGGGAACCTCTACCTCACGGAGAAGCGCGTCGGGGCAGCACCCGGCGAGGCCGCGGAGTTCAACGACTACGACGTGCACATGGTGCGGGTCCTCGCCACGGAGGCGGGCATCGCGATCGGCAACGCCCGCCTGTACGAGGCCGCCAAGCAGCGCGAGCGGTGGATCGACGGCTCCGTGGCGGTCACCACGGCGCTGCTCTCGGGCTCCGACGCGGAGGACGCCCTCGCGGTCGTCGCGGAGCAGGCCCGGCACCTGGCGGACTCGGCGGCCGGGATCGTGCTGCTCCCGGACGACGAGGGCGGCATGGAGATCGTCGCCGTCTCCTCGGACGAGCCCAGCGGGGCGCTCGGCGTGACCGTCCCCCCGGAGAGCCGCATCATCGCCGACCTCCTCGACGGGCAGGCGGTGTTCATCGACGACGCGGCCACCGACCCGCGCATCATGACGGACCTCGCGCGCGGGTACGGCCCCGTGATGATGCTGCCCCTCCAGAGCGACGGGCGGGTCCTGGGGACCCTCGTCACGCCACGCGCGCGTGGCGGGCGGCCGTTCACCGAGGTGGAGCGGACGCTCGCCACCCAGTTCGCCTCGCAGGCCGCGCTGGCCCTGATGATGGCCGAGGCGCAGCGCGACCGGGAGCGGCTCGCGGTGTACGAGGACCGTGACCGCATCGCCCGTGACCTGCACGACCTGGTCATCCAGCGGCTCTTCGCGACGGGGATGATGCTGGAGAGCGCCCAGCGCCGGTCCGTGGTGCCGGAGGTGGTGCGGGGCGTCGGCAAGGCCGTCGACGAACTGGACGTGACCATCCAGGAGATCCGCACCGCCATCTTCGCGCTCCAGCAGGGGCCCGCGGAGGCGCCTTCGGGGCTGCGGACCAGGGTCCTGCGCGAGATCAACATGGCGGCCGTTCCGCTCGGCTTCAAGCCCTCGCACCGCTTCCTGGGGCCCGTCGACGCGGACGTGGGCGAACTCACCGGCAAGAACCTCATCGCGGCCCTGCGCGAGGCCCTGTCGAACGCGTTCCGGCACGCGGGCGCCAGCCGCATCGACGTCGTCGTCGACGCCACCCTCGTGCTGCCCGACGGCCGCGAGGGGGTGCGCCTGACGGTGGCCGACGACGGCGTGGGCATCGCCGAGGGCGGCCGCCGCAGCGGCCTGAAGAACCTCAAGCGGCGGGCCGAGTCCCTGGGTGGTGCCAGTTGGTACGGGCCGGGCATCGGTGAGGACGGCGGCGGCACGACCGTGGTGTGGCAGGCACCGCACTGAGGCCTTGCGCCCGCCGCTGAGTCGGCGGCCTTCCTTGCCCGGGCGGCGGCCCTGCCCGCGCTCTCGCCGCGTACCCGGTGCGGACGTTGAGCGTCGTACGACCGGCCACTGATCGGCGGTACGCGGGTGCGCCGTACGGGTCACCCGGCCCTCGCGCGTACGAGTCCGCCGGGCACCACGCGCGCGTGGGGGCAACGATCCGAGTCATGTGTGCCCGCTCCAGCCGCCCGACCTGCCCGACCTGCCCGACCTGCCCGGCCCGTCCGACCCGCTCGGCCCCTCCGGCCTCTCCCGCCCGCCCCGCTGGTCCCGCCGGTCCCGCCGGCCCGAGCCGTTCGCGACGTCTTCGTGGACGCTGTCGCCCCCAGCGCCTGGTCAGCGTGCCGGTCCTGCTGTGCGCGCTCATCGCCCTGGGGACACCGCCGTCCGTGGCGGTCGACGGGAACGACGGCCCTCACGGGTCGGACGTCAGCGCCGAGGTGGTCCGTCTCTACGAGGAGGCGTCGAAGGCCACCGAGCGCTACGAGACGGAGCGTCGCGCCGCCGAGGTGCAGCGCGGCCGTGTCGAGGAGCTGGACCGGCTGCTCGCCGAGGAGCGCTACCAGGTAGCCGTGCTGCACGAGGACCTCGGCCGGCTGGCCAGCGCCCAGTACCGCACCGGCGGCGGACTGCCGCTCACCGCGCGGCTGCTGCTCGCGGACAGCCCCGACGAACTGCTGCGCGGCAGGCGCGCCCTGGGCCAGGCGGACCTCGCCGTCACCAACGCCGTCGCCAAGACCCAGCGTGCGGCCACCCGGCTCACGACCGCCAAGCAGTCGGCGGAACGGGCGCGCGGCGTCCTCGACCGGCGCACGTCCCGCCTCGCACGCCTGAAACGGGACATCGAGACGAAGCTGGAGTCCGCGCGCTGGACCCTCCAGGGCGAGGCCGACGCGTCCGTAGCGGCCGGCAAGTGCCGGGGCGCCGTCCGCCTGGAGCAGCCGGAACCGACTGCCACGCGCGCGTGGGTGGCGCCCGTGGAGACGTACGAGCTGTCCGCGGGATTCGACAGCGCGGGCGAGCGGTGGGCGCGGCGGCACACGGGGCAGGACTTCGCCGTCGACATCGGCGCCCCGGTGCGGGCGGTGGGCGAGGGGCGCGTGGTGCGGGTCGCCTGCGGCGGGGGCTTCGGCATCGAGGTCGTGGTGCGCCACCCGGACGGTTACTACACGCAGTACGCGCACCTGGCGGCCGTGACCGTCGACCAGGGGGACGCGGTCCGCGCCGGGCAGTGGGTCGGGCAGGCCGGCACGACCGGCAACTCGACCGGCCCGCACCTGCACTTCGAGGCCCGCCTCACGCCGGACCTCGGCTCGGGTGTGGACCCGGCGAAGTGGCTGGCCGAACGCGGGGTGAGCCTGGAATCGGCCTCTACGGGCTGATGGGCTTCTACGGGGGCTGATGGGCCTCTACAGGCTGCGGGTTTCTACGGGCTGATGGCCTCTACAGGCTGGAGAGGCGGTCCGCCAGGATGCGTTCGATGACGACCGCCACGCCGTCCTCGTTGTTGGCGACCGTGCGGCCCGAGGCGGCGGC
The DNA here is from genome assembly GCF_056431945.1 of Streptomyces sp. NPDC045778. Lineage (NCBI taxonomy): Bacteria > Bacillati > Actinomycetota > Actinomycetes > Kitasatosporales > Streptomycetaceae > Streptomyces > Streptomyces sp. NPDC045778. The sequence continues at coordinate 162,047 of NZ_JBWKJZ010000002.1, read as the reverse complement.
GATCACGTCGAGGTGGGCGTTGCCCATCGCGTACGACGTTCCGGCCCAGGTGAGCATCTCCACGTCGTTCGGCATGTCTCCGAAGGCGACGACCTCGGCGGGGGAGATGCCGCGCTCGGCGCAGCACAGCGCGAGGGTGCCCGCCTTGGTCACGCCGGGGGCGCTGATCTCCAGGAGGGCGGTCGGGCTGGAGCGGGTGATCTCGGCCTGCTCGCCGGCGACCTCGCGCGCGAGGGCCAGGAAGTCGTCCGGCGCCATCTCGGGGTGGTGGGCGAGCAGCTTGAGGATGGGCTCGTCGGCGTAGGCGGCGTCCGTCATGAGGAGCTTCTCCGCGGGTGCCACGCTGCCCGCGGGGTCCATGCGCAGCGGCGGGTACTGCGGCTCGTGGTGCACGCCGCCCGTGCGGTCGACGGCGAAGGACGTGCCGGGGGCGGCGGCGCGGAGCAGCTCGACGACCTCGAGGGCGTTCGGCGCGGCCAGGCCCCGCACCTTGGTGAAGCGGTGCGCGCCGGGGCCGCCGTGGAGGTCGACGACCGCCGCGCCGTTCGCACAGATCGCCAGGCCGTGGCCGTGCACGTGGTCCGCGACGACGTTCATCCAGCGGGCCGGGCGCCCGGTCACGAAGAAGACCTCGATCCCGGCCGTCTCGGCGGCTCCGAGCGCGGCGACCGTGCGCTCGGACACGGACTTGTCGTCACGCAGCAGCGTGCCGTCCAGGTCCGTGGCGATCAGCCGGGGCGGGACGGAAGGGGCCGGGGTCCGGGGCCGGGCGGTAGCTGAGGTCACACAGGCGATTGTCCCGCATATGCGCGCACGGGTGTGTGGCGGGGCGCACATTTGAGTACAACGCGCCCCCGCACGCCCCGCCCGTACCCCGGGCTACCGCGGACGAGCCCCCGCCGCCGGCGGCTACAGCTGCGCCAGTGCCTCCGTCGCGATGCGCTCGAAGAGCTTCTCGTCCGCGGCGAAGTCCGTGTCCGGCAGCGGCCAGTGCAGCACGATCTCGTCGAAGCCGAGCGCGGCGTGCTTGCCCGCGAACTCCACGAACGCGTCGAAGGACTCCAGCGGCCGGTCCGGCGTGAAGCCGGTGAGCAGGATCTTGTCCAGCTCGCCGGCGTCGCGGCCGGTCTGCTCGCAGGCGGCGCCGAGGCGGTCGACCTGGCCGCGGATGGCCTCCAGGGACTCCTCGGGGGTACCGGTCGCGGAGATCTTCGGGTCGCCGGTGGTCACCCACGCCTGGCCGTACCGGGCGGCGAGCCGCAGGCCGCGCGGACCCGTCGCGGCCACCGCGAACGGCAGCCGGGGGCGCTGCACGCAGCCCGGGATGTTCCGCGCCTCGTGCGCCGCGTAGCGCTCGCCCTCGTAGGTGACCGCGTCTTCGGTGAGCAGCCGGTCGAGCAGCGGCAGGAACTCTCCGAAGTGGTCCGCGCGTTCACGGGGTGTCCAGGGCTCCTCGTCGGCGCGGCGCAGCGCGGTGGCGTCGAAGCCGTTGCCGCCCGCGCCGATGCCCAGGGTGATCCGTCCGTTCGACACGTCGTCCAGCGTGATCAGCTCCTTGGCGAGCGTGACCGGGTGCCGGAAGTTCGGCGAGGTCACGAGCGTGCCCAGGCGTATGCGCTCGGTGGCGGCCGCGGCGGCGGTCAGCGTGGGCACCGCGCCGAACCACGGCCCGTCGCGGAAGGTCCGCCAGGAGAGGTGGTCGTAGGTGTACGCGGTGTGGAAGCCCAGCTCCTCAGCGCGCTGCCAGCGCTCCTTGCCGCCCTCGTGCCAGCGGCGTACGGGCAGGATCACGGTGCTCAGACGCAGACTCATGCGATCGAGCGTACGGCGGCCCGGGACGGCCCCGGCCCGCGGCCCGGGTGCCCGCGCGGGCCCGCCCACGGCCGCTGCCAGGCACTTCGCCTCGGGCCCCGCCGTCAGCGGACCTTTCCGCTGAGCCAGGGAGTGAGCGAGATCATGGGGATCAGCTCCTTGTACGTCTCGTCCCCGGGCAGCGGCACGATCAGCCAGTAGCCGGGCGGGAAGCGCCGTCCCTTGACGTACGCGAGGCCACCGAAGACGGACCGCAGGAAGGGCGGCACGTGGTCGCGCGGCACGTCGTGGCACTCGACGCCGTCGACGTCGATCAGGGCGTCGTCGTCCGGGTAGAGCCGCACGGACACCCGTGGGGACCCGCCGAACTCCACGAACGCCTCGTGCGGCAGCGAGCCGTCCGCGTCGGTGGTCACGGCGACTCCGGCCGCCGTGCGCCGGGAGGTCATGTCGGCGCCTACGTCGTGGCCGACCTCGATCTCGAGGGCGTACTCGCGGGCTATCTCCCGCAGCGCCCTCACGGCGGCCTCGGTGCTGTGCAGATGCTCCATACCCATCGATCCTGCCCGGTCGGGGCCCGGCGTGCGGAGGCGCGGTGCCCTGTCGGCCCGGACCGCCCCGTCGCCCCGGGCGGGCGGCGCCTCCACGGTGCGCCGGTCGTCCGGGAGAGCCTTCACGTCGTGCCGTTCGTCCAGGGGCGCCTCCACGGTGCGCTGCTCGCCCGGCGGTGCCCCCACCACCCGCCGGTCATCCGAGGCTGCCTCCACAGCGCGCCGGTCGGCAGGCGTCTTCACGGCGCGCCGGTCGTCGGGAGACACCTTTGCCGTTCCTCTGCCCCCGGGGGGGCACCTTGGCCGGGGTCTGCCCGTCCAGGGGCAGTCCTCCCGGACCTTTTCGTTCTTTCATCTCATCAGCGTCGCGGCCCCGCCGTTCTCCACGCACTCGGTTTTCTGCCATCGACCTTTCACGGAGGAATTCAGCTTTCGACGTTTGATCCACAGACAAGTGTGGTTATCCACAGGCCACTTGGAAATTCTGTGGACAAATCTCAAGCAGAAGGCGGTGTTTGGTGAACTCCGCCGGGATTACCCCTATTTGTCGCCAGCGCGTCCAATGTCCTGCTGTGCAACTCGCGTTCGGACGCCGCGGTGATGAACGCCGCCACGTTCTCCTGCCCAACCAGGGCCTGGATGGCGTCCATCGTGCTGGCGGGCAGTGCCACGTACTGCGTCTCGTCGCGCCGGTCAGGCGGCTCCTCCGCCGCCAAGTGACGTCGGAGGTGCCGCGTGGCGAACAGCCGCATGGCACGGGCCAGTTCCGCGTCGACCGACTTCTGCGCCAGCGGCCTCAGCCGACGGATGAGAGAGGCCGCCTCGGCCGCGTCCGCCTCGCTCGGCGGATGGTTTCCCAGGTACCGCGCGAACACGTGCTCATTCGTGAACTCCAGGAAACGCGCCGCTATGTGCTCGACCTGCCCCCGCAACTCCCGCAAATGACCGGCGATCGCCGACAGCGGAACCCCCGCCGCGTGCAACTCGGCTGCCACCGCAAGCTCTTGCGGACTCGGCACCAGGAACTCGTCGTCCGACCCGGGCAGCGGCTCCAGTACGCCGAGCGCCACGGCGTCCGCGACCGCCGCGTCGTCCGGAGTGCCGCCGAACGCCGCTTCCAGCTCCTCCCGGGTGATCCGGTCGGCCTTCTCGTCCGTCCACGGTCCGTCGACCTCGGCGACCAGGCCGAGGACACCACCGAGGCCCCGGCCCGCGTCCCAGGCTTCGAGCAGCTCCTTGATGGAGGCCAGGGTGTAACCCCGGTCGAGCAGGTCGGTGATCTGCCGCAGCCGCGCCAGGTGGGCGTCGCCGTACACATTGGACCGCCCGCGCCGCTCGGGCCGGGGGAGCAGGCCGCGGTCCTGGTAGGCCCGGATGGTGCGCACGGTGGCTCCGCTGTGGTGCGCGAGGTCCTCTATGCGGTACTCCACCCGGGGAGCGCCCGGCGGCTCCACCCAGGGCGTGCCCGCCGACGCGGCCCCGGGCGTGCCGGCCGACGCCGCCCGGGTCGCCTCCGGCGCCGAGGCGTGTGCTTCCTCTCTGCGCTCGTCCACCGCTCCCCCGTCCTCTCCTGGTGACAACGGTGGCACCGCTGACACCGGTCGTACTCGCCGCTACGCGACGGCCGCGCGCCCGGCCGCGGCCACCGCCGACCGCGCGGCGGGCGACCAGGCCAGATAAGCGACGGCCTTGCGCAGCGAACCCTCCTGCGACGGATGGTACGACCGCCGCAGATAGCGGGGCACGGCCGCGCCGATGCGCCACCAGGGCGGAAGCAGCCCCTTCCTGACCGCCCTGTGGTGCGCGAGCAGTGAATACCGCAGCCGCCCCGCGAGCCGTGGATCGTGGCGGATGAGATACGCGGCGCCCCAGAGCCACAGGTACAGCATCACGGGGGCCGTGACCGCCATGCCCGCCGCCCGGCGGACGTACCGGGGAGCGCCGGTGCCGCCGCAGTGCTCGTACATGTCGAAGGCGACCGCGCGGTGCTCGACCTCCTCCGCTCCGTGCCAGCGCAGCAGGTCCAGCATCACCTCGTCCGCCCGCGCCCGGTCGAGTCCCTCCGCGTCCAGGACCCAGTCGCCGAGGACCGCCGTGAACTGCTCGATGGCCGCGACGATCGCGAGGCGGAAGCGCAGCCACTCCTGCGTGGGCACGGGCGCGCCCAGCGGCGGCCGCTCGCCGAGGAGCTTCTCGAACAGGAAGTCCACGTACCGCGTGAACCCGGTGGTGTCCAGGCGCTGCGCGGCCAGGTGATCGAGCACGTGCGCGTGCTGGACGCTGTGCGTGGCCTCCTGCCCCATGAAACCCTTGACGTCCGCGCGCAGCACCGGATCGGTGATCAGCGGCAGGCCCTCCTTGAAGACCTTCACGAACCACCGCTCGCCTGCCGGGAGCAGCAGATGCAGGACGTTGATGACATGGGTGGCCGTGGGCTCGCCGGGGATCCAGTGCAGCGGGGTGGCGTCCCAGTCGAAGGAGACCCGGCGCGGAGCGATCGCGTAGTGCTCCTCCGGGGGCGGCGTGGTGCCGTGCTCCGTGCTCACAGTGGTGGCTCCAATCGGGCCACCGCCCGCAGGGCCCTGGGCGTGAAGCGGGACATGAGGTGCGCGCCACGCGCCTCCGGGGTGACCGGCACCACGGCCTGATTGCGGACCACGGCACGCAGCACGGCGTCGGCGACCTTCTCCGGCGGGTAATTGCGCAGGCTGTAGAGCCGGGCGGACTTCTTCTGGCGGCGGGCCTCCTCGTCGGCCGAGACACCGGCGAAGCGGGCGGTCGCCGTGATGTTCGTGTTCACGAGGCCCGGGCAGATGGCGGAGACGCCGATGCCCTGGCCCGCCAACTCGGCGCGCAGACACTCGCTGAGCATCAGGACGGCCGCCTTCGACGTGCTGTACGCGGGCAGGGCGCGCGAGGGCTGGTAGGCCGCCGCCGACGCGGTGTTCACGATGTGGCCGCCCTGGCCGCGGTCGGCCATCTGCTTGCCGAAGAGGCGGCAGCCGTGGATGACGCCCCACAGATTGACGTCGAGGACCTTCTTCCAGTCCTCGGCGCTGGTGTCGAGGAAGGAGCCGGAGAGGCCGATGCCCGCGTTGTTCACCAGGACGTCGACCACGCCGTACTCCGTGGCGACCTTCTCGGCGAGCTTCTCCATGGCCTGCTCGTCGCTGACGTCGACCGTCTCGGCCCAGGCCGCGGGGGCGCCGATGAGCCGGGACATCTCGGCGGTGCGGGCCGCGCTCTCGGAGTCCCGGTCGACGGCCACCACGCGCGCGCCCGCCTCGGCGAACGCGAACGCCGTGGCCCGCCCGATGCCGCTGCCCGCGCCCGTGACGAGCACGAGCTGGCCGGAGAACCGGTCGGCGTACTTGCCGGGGGCCGAGACCGCGCTCGCCACCGGTGGCACCCCGTCCTCATGGGTGGTGACGAACTCCGTGATCCAGGCGGACAGTTGGTCCGGGCGGGTGCGCGGCACCCAGTGCTTGGCGGGCAGCGTGCGCCGGGTCAGCTCCGGTGCCCACCGGTCCAGGTCGTCGTACAGCCTCTGGGAGAGGAAGGCGTCGCCCGACGGCGTGATGAGCTGCACCGGCACGTGCGCGTACGCGTCGGCGCGGGGGCGGCGCAGGCGTGCGCGGACGTTGTCGCGGTAGAGCCAGGCGCCGTGCGCGGCGTCCGTCGGCAGGGAGGGGGTGGGGTAGCCGTCCGCCGGCACCTTCTCCACCCGCTGGAGGATCTTCGGCCAGCGCCGGCCGAGCGGGCCGCGCCAGGCCAGCTCGGGGAGGACCGGGGTGTGCAGCATGTACACGTACCAGGACTTGGCGCCCTGATTGATGAGCTGCGCGGCGCGGCGCGGGGTCGGCCGGGACAGGCGCCTCTTGATCCAGTGACCGAAGTGGTCGAGGGACGGGCCGGACATCGACGTGAAGGACGCGATCCGCCCCTGCGTGCGCTGGACCGTCACGAACTCCCAGGCCTGCACCGAACCCCAGTCATGGCCCACCAGGTGCACCGGCCTGTCCGGGCTGACCGCGTCGGCGACAGCGAGGAAGTCGTCGGTCAGCTTCTCCAGCGTGAAGCCGCCGCGCAGCGGCTTCGGGGCGCTCGACCTGCCGTGCCCGCGCACGTCGTACAGCACCACGTGGAAGCGCTCGGCGAGGCGTGTGGCGACCTCGGACCACACCTCCTTGGAGTCCGGATAGCCGTGCACGAGCAGCACCGTGGGCCGGTCGGCCTCACCCAGCTCGGCGACGCACAGCTCCACGCCACCGGTGCGCACCCAGCGCTCCCGCGCGCCCTTCAGATCCACGGTCGTCATGCGGTCGCCCTCTCAGTGCCTTCCACGGATTCCACGGATTCCACGGATTCCACGGACTCGACGGACTCGACGGACTCGACGGACTCGACGGATCCGGTGGGTTCGGTGGATTCCACGGGCTTCACCGATTCGACGGATTCCATGGACCAGCGCCGCACATGCGGCAGATCGTCGTCCAGCCAGAACGCGCTCTCCTGAGGGTCCTTGGAGTCGGTGACGACCAGGATCTCCTCGAACTTCGCCCCCGTGCCGCGGAATCCGAGGTGCGGCTCGACCGCCCACAGGCCCGGCCGCGGCGGGTGGTCGGAGAACTTGTACGGCGACCACAGGGGCGACCAGCCGTCCCGGTGGCCGTGCAGCGCGTCGCTCGCGAGGCCCTTCAGGGCCTGGGTGCCGAAGCCGAACACATGCGGCGAGAAGCGGCGCTCCTTGACCCGGCCGACCTTGTGCGCGATGACGCCGAAGGGATACGCGCGATGGCGGTTGGCATAGCCCTGGCGGACCATGAGGTGGTCCACGTGCTCGTAGATCTCGCGGAGCGGGCGGCGCTCGCGCACCTCGCGCAGGATCAGCTCGCGGTGCGCCTCCAGGTCGGCGAGGAGCTTGTCGTGCACCGAGTTGAGGCCGAGGCAGCCCGAGTAGCCGATGTCGGCCGTATAACCCTCGTACACCGGAGCCATGTCGAGGATGAAGGGCATCCCCGGCTCGAGCCTGCGGTTGCTGGGGAAGAACTGCAACGGCACGCGGAAGTTCACGAACGCGGTGCGGTCGCCGAACCAGGCGAAGGGCAGGTGGAACCAGTCCCGCACGCCCCGCTCGCGCAGCCACACCCGCTGCATCCGCGCCGCCTCGCGCTCCGTCACCCCCGGCTTGAGCTGGGCGGCGACCGCTTCCGCGCATTCGTACGCGAGGGCCTGCACGCGGCGGAACCCCCGCAGCTCCGCGGAGAGTTCACCCTTCACTGCTGAGGTCATGCCACCGTCCGTCCCGTGTCCGCCGCGCGTGTCACCGCGCCGTCTCCGTACGTACCCGCCCGTCGCCCGGCCGCCGCCCCCACAGGAGCCCGCCGCGCGGACGCCGGTTCATTGACACTGATGAATGTGACAATGCCTGGCGGCTGCGTCAATAGGCCTGCGTGAGCCTTCGGGACCTGTCCGGAAGAACCCTGAGGGGGCCACCGGGAGAACCCCCAGGGGTTCGACCTCCGGACGACCCCTACGGGTCCGTAATACTCCAGAGTGAGGGCGGATACAGACCGTGGAGTGACGCCCGGTGTGGCCCGCGCCACTACCGTCGAACACGTGACTGTGATCGCGACCGAAAGCCTGAGCAAGCGGTTCCCGAGGGTGACCGCGCTCGACCGGCTGACCTTGGACATCGGGCCCGGTGTGACCGGCCTCGTCGGCGCCAACGGCGCCGGCAAGTCAACGATGATCAAGATTCTGCTCGGTCTGTCCCCCGCCACCGAAGGCACCGCGTCCGTGCTCGGACTCGACGTCGCCACCAGCGGCGGCGAGATCCGCGAGCGCGTCGGCTACATGCCCGAGCACGACTGCCTGCCACCCGACGTCTCGGCCACCGAGTTCGTCGTGCACATGGCGCGCATGTCCGGCCTGCCGCCCGCCGCGGCCCGCGAGCGCACCGCGGACACCCTGCGCCACGTGGGCCTCTACGAGGAGCGCTACCGACCCATCGGCGGCTATTCGACCGGCATGAAGCAGCGCGTGAAGCTCGCCCAGGCGCTCGTGCATGACCCCCAACTGGTCTTCCTCGACGAGCCGACCAACGGCCTCGACCCGGTCGGCCGGGACGAGATGCTGGACCTGATCCGGCGCGTGCACACCGACTTCGGCATCTCCGTCCTGGTCACGTCACATCTCCTCGGCGAGCTGGAGCGCACCTGCGACCACGTCGTCGTCATCGACGGCGGCAAGCTCCTGCGCTCCAGCTCCACCACGGACTTCACACAGAGCACCACGACCCTGGCCATCGAGGTCACCGACAGCGACGAGCACCCCGACGGCACCGCCGTGCTGCGTGCCGCCCTGCGCACCCACGGCGTGACCACGCACGACGACGGCGGCGGGCTGCCCGGAGCGGGCCACATCTTCCTGCTCGACGCCACGGACGAGGCGACGTACGACCTCGTCCGGGACACCGTCGCCGACCTCGGCCTCGGACTCGTCCGGATGGAACAGCGCAGGCACCACATCGCGGAGGTCTTCCGCTCCCAGGACGAGCAGCGGCCGGAGCAGGACTCCGGAAACGCGGCCGCCCGGGTAGTGACCGAGACCGTCGCCGAGCAGACGGGAGGCGGCAAGCGATGACCGCCGAGTCGACACGGGCGCGTGCCGCCGACTCCACCCAGATCCACAACATCGGGTACCGCAACTACGACGGCCCCCGCCTCGGCCGCGCCTACGCCACCCGCTCGCTGTACTCGCAGAGCCTGCGCGGCGCCTACGGCCTCGGCCGCTCGGCCAAGTCCAAGGTGCTCCCGATGATCCTCTTCGGGGTCATGTGCGCCCCCGCCCTGATCCTGGTCGCGGTCGCCGTCACCACCAAGGCCAACGACCTGCCCGTGGACTACACGCGCTACGCGGTGCTCCTCCAGGCCGTCATCGGCCTCTACTTGGCGGCCCAGGCCCCGCAGACCGTCTCCAGGGACCTGCGGTTCAAGACCGTGCCGCTGTACTTCTCCCGTCCCATCGAACGCGTCGACTACGTACGCGCGAAGTTCGCGTCCATGGCGTCGGCCCTGTTCATCCTCACCGCGACACCGCTGATCGTGCTCTACGTAGGGGCGCTTTTGGCGAAGCTGGACTTCGCGGAGCAGACCAAGGGGTTCGCCCAGGGGCTCGTTTCCGTCGCCCTGTTGTCGCTGCTCTTCTCCGGGATCGCGCTCGTCATCTCCGCCGTGACGCCCCGCCGCGGCTTCGGCATCGCCGCCGTCATCGCCGTGCTGACCATTTCCTACGGAGCGGTGTCCACCGTCCAGGCCATCGCGCACGAACAAGGGGGCAACGAGACGGCCATCCAGTGGCTCGGCCTGTTCTCCCCGATCACCCTCATCGACGGCGTACAGACCGCCTTCCTCGGCGCGACCTCCTCGTTCCCCGGGAACGAAGGCCCCTCGGCGGGCGTGGGAGTCGTCTACCTCCTCCTCGTACTCGCCCTCGTCGCGGGCAGCTACGCCGCTCTGATGCGCCGCTACCGGAAGGCCGGACTATGACCACGATCAGCATCGACCACGTCTCACGCTGGTTCGGCAACGTGGTGGCCGTCAACGACGTCACGATGACCATCAGCCCCGGAGTCACCGGCCTGCTCGGCCCCAACGGCGCCGGAAAGTCCACCCTCATCAGCATGATGGGCGGCTTCCTCGCCCCCTCCACCGGCTGCGTCACCCTCGACGGGAAGCCCACCTGGCGCAACGAGGAGATCTACAAGCACCTCGGCATCGTGCCTGAACGGGAGGGCATGTACGACTTCCTCACCGGCCTCGAATTCGTCGTCGCCAACGCCGAGTTGCATGGCCTGGGCAAGAAGGCCGCCCACCGTGCCCTCGCCACCGTCGAGATGGAGTACGCGCAGGACCGCAAGATCTCCACGTACTCCAAGGGCATGCGGCAGCGTGTGAAGATGGCGTCCGCCCTCGTCCACGAGCCGTCCGTGCTGCTGCTGGACGAGCCTTTCAACGGCATGGATCCGCGCCAGCGCATGCAGCTCATGGACCTGCTGCGGAAGATGGGAGACGAGGGCCGCACCGTCCTGTTCTCCTCCCACATCCTCGAAGAGGTCGAACAACTCGCCTCGCACATCGAGGTGATCGTCGCCGGCCGGCACGCCGCGAGCGGCGACTTCCGGAAGATCCGCCGCCTCATGACGGACCGGCCGCACCGCTACCTGGTGCGCTCCAGCGACGACCGCGCGCTCGCGGCCGCGCTGATCGCCGACCCGTCCACCGCGGGCATCGAGGTCGACCTCAAGGAGGGCGCGCTGCGCATCCAGGCCGTCGACTTCGGCCGGTTCACGAGCCTGCTGCCCCGCGTCGCACGCGAACACGACATCCGGCTGCTCACGGTCTCGCCCTCGGACGAGTCCCTCGAGTCGGTCTTCTCCTACCTCGTCGCGGCCTGAAGGGAGCCACCGTGTACGACCCCACTGTCGCCCGGCTCACCTACCGGGCCCTGCTCGGCCGCCGCCGGGCACTGATCCTCTTCGCCCTGCCCCTGCTGCTCATCGCGATCGCGGCAGCGGTGCGCGGCTTCAGCGGAGCCGACGACCAGGTCGCCTCCGACCTGCTCGGCGGCTTCGCGCTCGCCACCATGGTGCCGATCATCGGCGTCATCGCGGGCACCGGGGCCATCGGCCCCGAGATCGACGACGGCTCCGTGATGTACCTGCTGTCCAAGCCGGTCAAGCGCCCCACGATCATCGTCACCAAGCTCACCGTCGCCGTCGCCGTCACCATGGCGTTCTCGGCGGTCCCGACGTTCGTCGCGGGCCTGATCCTCAACGGCAACAGCCAGCAGATCGCCGTCGCCTACACCATCGCAGCCCTGGTCTCCTCGATCGCGTACGCGGCGATCTTCCTGCTGCTCGGCACGATCACGCGGCACGCCGTGGTCTTCGGACTTGTCTACGCGCTGGTCTGGGAGGCCCTCTTCGGCTCCCTGGTCTCCGGGGCCCGCACGCTGAGCGTCCAGCAGTGGTCGCTCGCCGTGGCCCGCAAGGCCACCGACGGCGGCGAGCTGGTGACTTCCGACGTGGGCCTGCCCGCCGCGGTGATCCTGCTGGTCGTGGTCACGGCCGGCGCCACCTGGTACGCGGGCCAGAAGCTGCGGACCCTGACGGTCGCCGGGGAGGAGTAGCCCCGGCGAGCCGCCTTGACGGTGCCTTCACCCTCCTGCCGGGACACTGGTGGGAGGGGGATGCGCAGGAAGGTCTGGGAGGTGCCTGATGGCATCGGACGAGGGACGGGGCGAAGGCCCCGGGAGCGACGCCTGGGACGAGGTGGTCCTCGACGACGACTTCATACGGTCCGCCGGGGCCGCCGAGCCCTCCGCGCGGGCCCGGATGCTCACCGCCCGCTGGCGGGAGCAGGCCCCCGAGCCGCAGCCGTGGCGGTCCGACGAGCCGCCCGCCGGATGGTTCTTCAGCCGGGCCCGCAAGCGCAGACGCAAGCGGCGCGAGGGCTGAGGCCAGGCGCGGGGCTGGGCGCGGGCCCGGTGGGTCGGTGGGCCGGTGGGCAAACGCGTGCCCGCCCCGGCCGGTGCGAAATTGAGTGGCGGGCAACCACCGGGCCCGGCACAGTAGTTGTGTCACCACGCGCCGGAAGCCACCACTCCGGCGTTCTCCTACCGGGAGTGGAGCCGACGGTCCGCAAGGGGCGTCGCGCTTCCGGCAGGGCGGTCCGCGGCAGGCTCCGGAGTCATCACCCGCTCCGTGGAGCCCCGTCACGGGGGAGACCGCCCGGGGGCGGCCGCTTCGAGCGCGCAGCACTGCGCGGGCCGCCCCTCCCGGAGGGGGTGGGCCGGGCCGGAGCCCGGCGCCCCGCCGCGTCGAACGGCCGACCGCAGCCCCGCTAGGACCGCGGCCCCGCTACGGCAGCAGCCGCTCCAGGACCACCGCGATGCCGTCCGCCTCGTTCGACGTCGTCACCTCGTTCGCCACCGCCTTGAGTTCCTCGTGGGCGTTGGCCATGGCCACACCGTGCGCGGACCAGGCGAACATGGGAATGTCGTTCGGCATGTCGCCGAAGGCGATCGTGTCCACGGCCTTCGCGCCGAGCCGGCGGGCCGCCAGGGACAGGCCCGTGGCCTTGGTCAGACCGAGCGGCAGTATCTCCACGATGCCCTCGCCCGCCATCGTGACGCCCACGAGGTCCCCCGCGACGTCCCGCGCCACGGCCGTGAGCGCGTCGTCGTCGAGGCCCGGATGCTGGACGTACAGCTTGTTCAGCGGAGCCGACCACAGGTCGGCCGGGTCGGAGAGCGGGACGGCCGGGAGCGGGCCGTCCTGGACCACGTATCCGGGGCCCACGAGGACCTCGCCGTCGATGCCGTCACGGCTCGCGGCGAGGGCCAGCGGGCCGACCTCCGCCTCTATCTTCGCCAGGGCGAGGCCTGCCAGCTGCCGGTCGAGGGTGACCGAGGTGAGCAGGCGGCGCTCGCCCGCGTGGTAGACCTGCGCGCCCTGGCCGCACACCGCGATGCCCTCGTAACCGAGGTCCTCCAGGACGTGCCGGGTCCAGGGCACGGAGCGGCCGGTGACGATGATGTGGGCCGCGCCCGCCGCGGTGGCCGCGGTGAGCGCGTCACGAGTGCGCGCCGAGACCGAGTCGTCGGGACGCAGGAGCGTCCCGTCGAGATCGGTGGCGACGAGCTTGTACGGAAAGGCGGGACCGGCGGAGCTCACTTGGCGAGGGGCTCCAGGATCTCGCGGCCGCCCAGGTACGGACGGAGGACCTCGGGGACGCGCACGGAGCCGTCCGCGAGCTGGTGGTTCTCCAGGAGCGCCACGATGGTGCGCGGCACGGCGCACAGCGTGCCGTTCAGGGTGGCGAGCGGCTGGACGTTCTTCTTGCCGCCCTGCTCCTCGCGCATGCGCACGGAGAGCCGGCGGGCCTGGAAGCTGTCGCAGTTCGACGCGGAGGTCAGCTCGCGGTACTTGCCCTGGGTGGGGATCCACGCCTCGCAGTCGAACTTGCGCGAGGCGGACGCGCCCAGGTCACCCGTGGCCACGTCGATCACCTGGAAGGGCAGCTCAAGGCTGTTCAGCCACTGCTTCTCCCAGTCGAGGAGGCGCTGGTGCTCGGCCGCGGCGTCCTCCGGGGCGACGTACGAGAACATCTCGACCTTGTCGAACTGGTGCACCCGGAAGATGCCGCGGGTGTCCTTGCCGTACGTGCCCGCCTCGCGGCGGAAGCAGGGCGAGAAGCCCGCGTACCGCAGGGGGAGCTTGTCGGCCTCGATGATCTCGTCCATGTGGTACGCCGCGAGCGGGACCTCGGACGTGCCGACCAGGTAGAAGTCGTCCTTCTCCAGGTGGTACACGTTCTCCGCGGCCTGGCCGAGGAAGCCCGTGCCCTCCATGGCGTGCGGCCGGACGAGCGCGGGGGTGAGCATCGGGATGAACCCGGCCTCGGTGGCCTGCGCGATGGCCGCGTTGACCAGTGCCAGCTCCAGGAGCGCGCCGACGCCCGTCAGGTAGTAGAAGCGCGAGCCGGAGACCTTGGCGGCGCGCTCGACGTCGATGGCGCCGAGCGCCTGGCCCAGCTCCAGGTGGTCCTTCGGCTCGAAGCCCTCGGCGGCGAAGTCGCGGACCGTGCCGTGTGTCTCCAGGACGACGAAGTCCTCCTCGCCGCCGACCGGGACGTCCGGGTGCACGAGGTTGCCGAGGCGGAGCAGGAGGCGCTTGGTCTCCTCGTCGGCCTCGTCCTGCTCGGCGTTCGCGGCCTTGACCGCGGCGGCCAGCTCGCCCGCCTTCTTCAGGAGCGCGGCCTTCTCGTCGCCGGAGGCCTTGGGAATGAGCTTGCCGAGCGCCTTCTGCTCGGACCGCAGCTCGTCGAAGCGGACCCCGGACGACCTGCGCCGCTCGTCGGCCGAGAGCAGGGAGTCGACGAGGCCGACGTCCTCTCCACGGGCGCGCTGCGAAGCGCGAACACGGTCGGGGTCCTCACGGAGCAGGCGAAGGTCAATCACCCCCCCAGGCTACCTTCGCGTGCTTCCGGCCCACGACTTGATTTTCCCCTGCGCTCCGTTATGACCGAAATGCCGGAATGTGAATTTCTCGCCCATCGTCTCGGCTTTCGGGAGCGGCGAGCCGCGTCCGTCAGACGTCCGGCGCGACCGTGGCGGCTGGTCCGGCGGGGTCAATAAAACGGGCGTCATTCCCCGAAACGGGGCAGACGGGCCTTGTCGCCTTGACCGGATTCCCTTGTGGGAAACGGGACTTGGGGAGCCGGTTGTCCACAGGAATGGGGCTGTCCGGAAAGTTATCCACAGGCTGTGCGAAAGATCTGTGGACGCCGGATGGGGGTCCTTTCCATGGTTCCGCACGTCGGGGGATTCCCTTCCCAAACCTGCTCAGCGCCAACTTTCGAGTGGAATTGGTTAACTCCAAAGTGTCACCGCATGGAAAAGGGTGGACGAGAGGGTGACGAGAGTGGCTGTGGGCGGACTTGGGCGCTGGGTACCGATTTGTCGATGATGTCGCGCTGCCTTGTCGACTTGTCCCCAGGTCGAGAAGGGAACCTGTGGATAACTTCTGTGGACAACATAAATCTGCAGGTAGGACTACAGATCCAGGCCTGTGCACGGGCAGGCGGAAGCGCCGGGAAGACCCGGGGGCGGAGCGTTAAACGCTCAGAATCGGCCGTCCTGGCAGCGCGCGAGCCAGTCCGAAGCCGAGGTGAACTCGTCGTCGGACGTGCCGGGCCGCAGCGGCCGTACGTTCTCCGGTGTCACACCGGCACGCGGATACGAGCCGAGGAAGCGCACCTTCGGGCAGATCCTCTTCAGGCCCATCAGCGCCTCGCCCACGCGGCGGTCGGCGATGTGCCCCTCGGCGTCCACGGAGAAGCAGTAGTTGCCGATGCCGCGGCCCGTCGGGCGGGACTCGATGCGCATCAGGTTGACGCCGCGCACCGCGAACTCCTGGAGCAGTTCGAGCAGCGCGCCGGGGTGGTCGTCGCCGAGCCAGATCACCAGCGACGTCTTGTCCGCGCCGGTGGGCGCCGCGGGGCGGGCCGGGCGGCCCACGAGGACGAATCGCGTCGCTGCGTTCGCCGCGTCGTGGATCTCGGTGAACAGCGGTTCGAGCCCGTACGTCGCCGCGGCGAACTCGCCCGCGAACGCCGCGTCGAACCGGCCCTCCTGTACGAGGCGGGCGCCGTCCGCGTTCGACGCCGCCGACTCCCACACGGCGTCCGGCAGCCGGGCGGCCAGCCAGTTACGCACCTGCGGCTGGGCCACCGGGTGCCCGGTCACCGTCTTGATGTCCTTCAGCTCGGTGCCCGGACGCACCAGGAGCGCGAAGGCGATCGGCAGGACGACCTCGCGGTAGATCATCAACGGCTCGCCCTTGGCCAGCTCGTCCACGGTCGTCGTGACGCCGCCTTCCACCGAGTTCTCGATCGGCACCAGTGCCGCCGCGGCCTCGCCCGCGCGCACGGCGTCGAGGGTGGCGGGCACCGAGACCATCGGCACCAGCTCGCGGGCCGCGGCCTCCGGCAGGGTGCGCAGGGCGGCTTCGGTGAAGGTGCCTTCAGGGCCGAGGTAGGTGTAGCGCGTCGCCGACATGCCGTCACCCTAATGCGGCAGGTGGGGCGGGCGACACGCGTTGGCCCACGCGAAAGCCTTCCGGTCAGCCCTCCAGCAACGCCTGGCCCACATATCCACCGGTTTCCGCCCCGCCGGGCACCGCGTACACCCCGCTCGCCTCGTGCCGGATGAACTTCGACAGGGCGTCGCCCCGGTCGAGCTTCCGCTGCACGGGGACGAACCCGCGCAGCGGGTCGGCCTGCCAGCAGATGAAGAGCAGGCCGGCGTCCGGCTCGCCCTTGCCGGTGAAGCCGTCGTGGTACGAGAACGGGCGGCGCAGCATCGCGGCGCCCCCGTTCTGGTCGGGGCGGCTGATGCGGGCGTGCGCGTTGAGCGGGACCACGAGGTCGCCGCCCGGCGTCGTCTTCTCCAGCTCCATCTCGGTGGTCTCCGTGCCGCCCGTCAGCGGCGCGCCGTCGGCCTTGCGGCGGCCGATGACGTCCTCCTGGCCCTTGGTGGAGAGCCCCTCCCAGTCGTCCAGGAGCATCCGGATGCGGCGTACGACGGCGTACGAGCCGCCCGCCATCCAGGCGGGGTCGGCGTCGGCGGTCTTGTCGGGCACGAAGACGCGCTTGTTGAAGTCGTCGTCGGACGGCTTCGGGTTGTTCGTCCCGTCGACCTGGCCCATGAGGTTGCGCGTCGTCATGGGGCGGGCGGTGGCGCCGGGCGAACGGTTGAAGCCGTTCATCTGCCAGCGGAGCCTCGCCGCCGCGCCCGTCTCCTTCTGCAGGGCTCGCAGCGCGTGGAAGGCGACCAGGGAGTCGTTGGCGCCGATCTGCACCCACAGGTCGCCGTTGCTGCGGGCCTTGTCGAGGCGGTCGGAGGAGAACTCCGGCAGCGGGTCGAGCGCGGCCGGGCGCTGCTTCTCCAGACCGGTGCGGCCGAAGAAGCCGTGCCCGAAGCCGAAGGTGACGGTCAGCGAGGACGGCCCCGCGTCGCGCGCGATGCCGGTGTCCCGGCCCTCCACCGGCTTGCCCGCCATCAGCCGCGCGGCAACCGCCGACCAGCGCCGCAGCAGGGCGGCCGCCTCCTTGCGCCCGGATCCCGGGGCGAGGTCGAAGGCGACCAGATGGCCGTGGGCCTGCACGGGCGTGGTGATGCCGGGCTGATGTTTCCCGTGAAACATCACCTCATCGGCCCCGAGCGACGTCAGCGGCGTGCCCGTCGTACCCGAGTTGCCGGACGAGCCCGAGGACGCCGCCGCGTATCCGGCGGCGCCGCCTGCCGCGCCGAGGGCGAGGCCGGTGGCGCCCGCCGTACCGAGCAGGCGCCGTCGGGAAATGGTGTGGTCCGCCATGTGGTTCAGCCGATCTGCACGGTCTTGTCGAGGGTGACCTGGTCGATGTCGGAGGTGCGGACGGTCACCGCGACCTTCCAGTCGCCGGCCATGGGAATCTGCACTCCGCTCGCGCTCCAGTGTCCGGTGGCGATGCGGTCGGGGGCGACGGGCAGGGGGCCGACGTCCTTGGCCTTGAGGGTGAAGGCGATCTTCACCTCGGGGATGTCGAAGGCGCTGCCGTTGGGCCGGGTCGCGTACACGTGCAGGTCGTTGCTGCCGGTGCGGCCGGGGTCGAGTTCGAGGCGCACGGTGCCCTTGCCGTCCTGGCCGCCGGTGTCGAACGGAATCTTGATCTTGACGGGCCCGGCGGTCTGCTGGGCGGACGAGGCGGCGTTCTTCGTCTCCTCCTCGGTACGTCCCGGCTCGGTGCTGGTCAGGATCGTGGTGACGGCGAGCAGCACCACGGCCACGCCGGCCTCGGCAAGCACCGAGCGGCGCAGGCCGGAGCGGTGCGGGTCGGCGTCGCGCACCCGCTTCTCCCGGGCGGCGTCCACCGCGGCCCGCTGCCGGGCGAGCTGGGCGGCGCGCTTGGGGTCACCACCGGCCGGGTCCCCGGACTCGGCCCGGCCAGAGGGCTTGCCTCCACCGGCCTTGCTTTCACCGGACTTGCTTTCACCGGACTTGCCTCCACCGGCCTTGCCTGCGCCGGACTTGCCTCCGCCGGGCTCGTCGCCGGACGCGGTGCTCGCCTTGCCGCTGTTCGGGCCACCGGCCTTTTCGTCGGTGTCCACCGACGCCGTCACTCCGGTCTTGGAGCTGTGCGCGACGGCGACGGGCTTCTTCTTCTTGGTGGTGGCGCCCTTGGCGGTCGAGTTCTTGGCGGAGGCACCCGTGGTGCCCGCGGCGCTCTTGGCCGGGGTGGGCCGCCTGCGCTGCTCGACGACCGCCGCGGCCGCCGCCTCGGGTGCCAGGCCGCCCGCCTCGGCGATGACGCGCCCGGTCCAGCGGCGGGACACGGAGGCGATGCCGACGAGGACGACGACGAGCCCGATCTTGATCAGGAGCAGCTGCCCGTAGTCGGTCTCCACGAGCGCGGTCCAGGAACCGACCTGCCGCCACGACTGGTAGAGCCCGGTCGCGGTCAGCGCGACGACGCTGCCGAAGGCCAGCCTGGAGAAGCGGCGTACGGCACTCGCGTCGATCAGCGGCGCCCGGTACAGACACAGCAGCAGGGCCACGACCCCGCCGAGCCAGACGGCGACGGCGAGCAGGTGCAGCACGTCGACGGGCATGGCGAGCCCGGCCTGGATGCCGGTCGAGGCGTGCTCGGCGAGCGCCCAGGTCGCGGCGATGCCGATGGCGACGACCCCGCCGCCGATGGCCAGGCCGAAGGCGAGGTCCCGCTTCTCCTTGGGGTCCTCGCGCTTGTCGTACGCGCCGAACAGCACGGCGACGAACAGGGCCGCCGCCGCGAGCAGCAGCAGCCGGGAGACGAGCGCGGCGCCCGTCTTGGTCTGGAGGACGTCACCCAGCTTCGCGAGGTCGAAGGCGTCGGCGAGCTTTCCGGAGCCCGTGTAGGGCGCGCGCAGCAGGAGCGTCGCGAGGGTGGCGCCGGTCAGGGTGAGCCAGCCGGCGACGACGAGGCGCTGGAGCGGCCGGACGCCCGCGCCGCGCGGCCAGCAGGCGAGGACGAAGGCGGCGCCGCCGACCACGACGACGAACCCGGCGTACGCGAAGTAGCGCGCCGTGTCGTAGAGCGTGCCGACGAGACCGCCGCCGACCTCCTGGTCGGGCAGCACGACCTTGGTGTCGGAGGGCGCGCCGATGGAGAAGGTGAAGGCCCCGGCGATGGGGTGGCTGTCGGCGGAGACGACCTGATAGGCGACGGTGAAGGTGCCGTCGGGCAGACCGGGCTTCAGCTTCACGCCGTACGTGGTGGAGCCGAGGTCGGTGGTCTTGCCGGTGTCGGCGCGCTTGCCGGCGGGGTCGAGGACCCGTACCGAGCCGTCGGACATGGCGACCTTCTCGGAGAAGGTCAGGGACACCTGGTCGGGTGCCTTGGCGACCACCGCCCCGCGCTCGGGGTCGCTGCCGGTCAGCGCGGCGTGCGCGTCGGCGGGCGCCGCGGTGGCGAGGACGGCGCCGAGCACGGCCGAGACCAGGGCCGCGGCGACGAGCAACAGGCGCCCGAGCCCGGCGAGGTCCGGCCCCGTGCGGGGAGCGGTGGTCCGCATCAACTCTTCAGTCCCCTCAGTGCGACGAGTGCGAGGCGTGCGACGAGTGCGAGGCGTGCTGTTCGGCCGCGGAACCCTCGGTTTCGGAACCGTCGGCCGTGGCGTGCTTGCCGTGCTCGGAGTGCGACGTCGGGTTGCCGGAGCCACCGGAGGCGCCGGAGCCGTCGGCGCCGGAGTGGGTCTTCGGGTCCCCGGAGTGCGTCTTCGGGTTGTACGTCGCCGCCTTCACCGGCATCTCGACCGTGATCGGGTCCGACTTCTCGAAGCGGAGCGTGACCTGCACCTTGTCACCCTGCTTGGGCTTGTGCTTCAGCTTCTCGAGCATGATGTGGTTGCCGCCGCGCGCGAAGACGAGGTCGCCGTTCGCGGGCACGTCGAAGGACTTCTGCTCCTTCATCGTGCTGCCCTTGGTGGCGTGCAGGGTCACGCTGCCCGCGAGCGGGCTGGACGCCGAGGTGAGCTTGTCGGCGGCGCCCTTGTTGGTGAGTGTGAAGAAGCCGCCCGCCATGTCGTCCATGGCGGGGACCGGGATGTAGGCGCCGCTGACCTTCAGCTCGGGCTTGCCGGCCGAGGCCTGGGAACTCTTGTCCGCCTTGGCGCTCTTGTCGGCCTTATCGGCCTTGTCGTCGTTGCAGCCGGTCAGGGCGAGGCCCGCGGTCAGTGCTATGGCGCAGCCGGTGAGGAGGCGGCGCCGGGTGGTGCGGTGGTTCACGGGTTCTGTCCCTTGATGATCTTGGGGAGGTCCTGCGCGTACTCCTCGGCGCGGGTGTCCTGGCCGTTGTAGACGACGTATCCGGCGTCGGTCTTCGGGGAGAAGGCGATGACCTGGGTGCCGTGCATCGACTCGATCTTGCCGTTCTTGAGCTTCTTGGACGGCTCGATGCTGATGCCGACCGTGCGGGCGCTGCCCTGGATGGTCGGGAAGTCACCGGTGAGGCCGATGAACTCGGGGTCCTGGGCCTTCAGCCACTTGCCGAGTTCCTTGGGCTTGTCCCGCTCGGGGTCGGTGGTCACGAAGACGACCTGGAGCTTGTCCAGCTCGGCCTTGGTGACGACCTTCTTGCGCAGCATGTCCTTCTTGGCGACGGCGATGTTGCTCATCGTCAGCGGGCAGACGTCCGGGCAGTTGGTGTAGCCGTAGTACAGCAGCACCGGCTTGCCCTTGGTCCGCTCGCGCAGGTCGTACTTCTCGCCGTGGGTGTCGGTGAGGACCAGGTCCGGCTTCTTGAACGGCCTGTCGAGGACGGTCGCGGCCTGCTGCGACTCCGCCTCCATGGAGACGTCGGCGACCGGCCTGTCCTTCTTGTCGCCGTCGCCGCCGCTGTCGCCGCCGCAGGCGGTCAGCGTCAGGCCCGCGGCGGCGAGCAGGGCCGCACCGGCGAGCACGCGCCGCTTCGAGGTCTTCGGGCCGGGCGTGGTGGTCTGGTTGCTCAACTTGCGCATACGAAAATGTCCCAGATGTGAGGGGGCCGGGACGCGCCGGGGCCGGGTGTCCGGCGGCGGCGCGTCCCGAGGGCGGCCGAGGCGGCGACGCCTCAGCTGGTGGCGCGGCGGCGCTGGGCGACGACGCCGAAGGCCACACCCGCGATGCCGACGACGATGCCGACGATGCCGAGGGTGCGGGCGGTGGTGTCACTGCTGTCGCCGTCCGACGCGGTCTCCTGCTTGGCGTCGCCGGACTTGGCGTCGGCCTTGTCGTCCTTGGCCGCGGAGGCGCCGTGGTGGTCGTCGGACGCGGCGGTCAGCGCGAGCGTCGGAGCCGGGTACTCCGGCTCCTCGTCACCCTTCTGCGGCTCGATCCAGCGGACGACTTCCTTGTTGTCGTACGTCTGGAGGGCCTTGAAGACCAGCTGGTCGGCGTCCTCGGGGAGCTGCCCGATGGACAGCGGGAACTTCTGGAAGTAGCCGGGCTCGACGCCCTTGCCGTCGGCGGTCCAGGTGACCTTGGAGACGGCCTCGTTGATCTTCTCGCCGTGGATCTCGATCGGCTTCTCGAGCTTGGTCTTGGTGACCTTCGCCTTCCAGCCGGGCACGGGCTGCGGCATCACGGACGCGAGCGGGTGGTCGGCGGGGAAGGTGACTTCCAGCTTGGTCGTCGAGGCGTCGTCGCGCTCGTTCGGGACCTTGAAGTTCACGGTCGCGTAGCCGCCCTTGGCGGCCTGGCCCTCGGGGCTGACGCTGACGTGCGCGAAGGCGGGCACGGACAGCAGGAGGACGGCGGAGGCGGCGACGCCGCCCACGACGGAGGCGCGGGTGAGGGCGGCGGACTTCGGGGACTTCTGGGTCGTCATGGCGGAATGCTCCAGTCTCGGCAGGAGTGCGCGGCGGCCGGACCGTCAGGGCGGGACCCGTGGGGCCCCTGGTGAGCGGAGGTACGGCCGTGCGTACGTGAGGTATGCGGAAGGGGACGCGGTGCGGCGGCTCGACTGACCACGCGCACGTGCGGACGCGCCACGCGGCACCCCTCCCACACCGGTGCGTCGGTACGGCAGTACGTCGGCACCTCACTCTGTACGGCGGTACGTGAACTGCGTACGCGTACGGCGGAGCGTGGAGCGGCCCGCGTCAGGCGGCGAGCGAGAACGCGGCGGCCGCGGGTGGGCCGCGCCGGATCACCGTGTGCTGGAGCGCGGACGTCCGGAGTTTCCGCGGCAGGTGGGTGCGGGCCGCGCGCGCCGGGCCGCGGGTCTGCTCGGCCGCACCGGGGAGCCCGGCGCGCAGCGCGCGGACCAGAGCGAGGGCGGCGCGCAGGGAACGCATGAGCGCCCCTTGGGCGACCCCCTGCGCTCCCTGGGCGGAGAGCCTGACGAGCCGCATGAGCGCCACGTCGCCCCGGCGCAGCAGCCAGCCCGCGGCCACCGCCGCGAGCACGTGCGCGAGCAGCATCGGCAGCGACGGCAGGACGGACATCGCCGAACCCGGGACCATCGCGGTCTGCGTGGCCGCCGCCTCGCCGGAGGCGTGGGCGTGCGCGCCGTGCCCGGACGGGCCGAGGCCCGCGGTCTCCAGGATCTGCCGGGCCTGCACGGGGGTGATGGTCGCCCCGCCCGCCCCGCACACGATGCGGGCCGCGCGCTCGACGAGCGAGCCGCCGCCCGAGCCGTCCGCAGTCATGGCCGTGCCGTGCTGACCGAGCCCGAACAGCGCGTGCAGCCCCAGCTGCCCGACCGCGAGCGCCCCGGCGATGCCCGGCAGCGAGCGCTCCCGTCCGGCGAGGGGCACCGCGAGCACGAGCACGGCGAGGAACCCGGCGCCGAGCGTCCACAGCGGGACGGTGGCGCAGGAAGCGAGCACATGGCCCCCGGCGGACAGCACGAGGCAGACCGCGGCGAACATCGCGGCCCGCAGCAGCCGGAGATCGGCTCCGGCGCGCGCCTGGCGCTGGTGGGGGGCAGTCATGGCCGGGCCATCATCGCACTGGGCCACCCGGCCCCGTACGGCAGGTCCGCAAGCTCCCGTCCATGCCGCAAGGCGCCAAAATCACCCGAAATGATCTATGGGGGCTAGGAAAGCCCTGATAGGAACGATTCTTGGAATTCCTGGCTGCCATGCCGGGTAGGCGGTGGCTATGTCCTGCTACACCGGACACCGCCCTCGCCGCGTCCGCCGTATGGGCGGCGTCACGTCAACCGGGCGCTTATCCCGGGGCACTGGCGGCAATACGTATCGGTATGTCGAGCCGCGGCCAGAGGCCTGGAGCATGCCAGGAGGCTGAAGCATGAGCATCTGGTGGTCCCTCCATTTGCGGCGCGAAGCCGCGAGCGTCCCGCTCGCGCGGCGCCTGCTCATCGGCACGATGGAGACGGCAGGGGTGGATCCCGACGTCTCGTACGATCTGTCGCTCGCGCTCACCGAGGCCTGTGCGAACGCTGTGGAGCACGGTGGCACGGCGGGCGCCGCGGCGGGTGCGTACCGCGTCACCGCCTATCTCGACGGCGAGAAGTGCCGCATCGAGGTCGCCGACTCCGGCCCCGGCCTGCCGCCGGGCCGGGTCTTCATGAGCGCCGCCAACACTCCCGCCACGCGGGTCAAGGGCAGGAGAGGCACCGGCCGTGGCCGCCGCACGCGCCGCGGCCGCAC
Organism: Streptomyces sp. NPDC045778; assembly: GCF_056431945.1. Taxonomy (NCBI): domain Bacteria; kingdom Bacillati; phylum Actinomycetota; class Actinomycetes; order Kitasatosporales; family Streptomycetaceae; genus Streptomyces; species Streptomyces sp. NPDC045778. The sequence continues at coordinate 138,447 of NZ_JBWKJZ010000002.1, read as the reverse complement.
GCAGCCCGCCCAGGCCCAGCACCAGGCCCGGAGCCAGGGTCTGTCCTCGGCACCCGCGCCGCCCCCCGAGTCCGCCGAGAGCGGTCGCGGCCTGTGTCTCATCCGGGAGCTGGCCGACGACGTGCACTTCGGCAACAGGCCGGGGCGCGACGGCGGTGCGGTGATCAGCTTCGACAAGATCCTCAAGTGGCGGGAAGGCGCCCCGCTGGCGGCGGTCTGAGCCGCTCGGGGCGGTCCGCGCCGCCCGGGGATCAGCCCCGGACCGCCGCCACATACGCGTCGAGGGCGGAGCGGGGGGCGCGGCCGAGGAGCGTGCGCAGCGCGTTGTCCGCTATGGAGGTGCCGTCGACGAAGCCGCTCGCTATCGACGAGTACGTGCTGAGCAGCATCGGCACCTGGAAGGGCAGGGCCTGACCGGCCGCTGTGATCGCGGCGCGGGTGGCCTCGAGGTCACCTGGCTCGTACGAACCGCCGGTCGCCGCGGCCAAGTCGGCGCCGCCGAGGGGCTCTTCGCCGACCAGCTCGTACGTACGCCCCGCGTGGGCGGCGGGGGCCGTGGCCACGCGGACGGCGACCTCGGCCAGGTCCTCGCGGGCGACCGCGGCGAGCCGTCCGTCGCCGAGCGGCGCGGCTATCGTCCCGTCCGGGCCGGGCGCGGCGACGGCGGCGAGGAACTCCGCGTACAGGCCGTTGCGCAACACCGTCCAGTTCAGGGAGGAGCGGTGGAGTCTGCGCTCGGTCCAGCGGTGCGCGAGCGCGTACGTCAAGTGGTCGCCGTCGCCGCTCAGGCTGGTGTAGACGAGGTGGCCGACGCCGGTCTTCTCGGCGGCGGTGATGACGGCCTCGTGCCGGGCGATGACGACGTCGTCCTCGGCGGCGCCCGCGGAGATCATCAGGAGCGTGTCCACCCCGGTGAAGTCCAGGGACTCCGGGTCGTCGAAGTCGACGCGGCGCTGGCCGGGCGCGGGGTCGCGGGTGCCGATGACGACGTGGCCCCCGGCGTGGTCCTCGTGGTCCGCGAGCTTGGTGGTGATGAGCCGGCCGAGTGCGCCGGTGGCGCCGGTGACGAGCAGCATGGGAACGATCCCCCGAGACGATCAGTTGAAGTGGATGGCGACCGGTGCGGGATGTGCTGTGCACTCGGTACGTGACCATCGTGAGCGATGGTGGGGGATCACGTAAGGAGGCACTTTGATGTCAGCGGGGCACACGGCTGTAACCACCTCCGAGGCCACGACGGCCGCGGAACGCGAAGGGGAGACGCCTGCCGCGGCGCTCAAGGCCATGGTCGGCCAGCCCGTGATCGCGTGCGAGACCCCGCAGGACGAGTGCGGTGTCAGAGACGTCCTGGACCGGCTCGGCGACAAGTGGTCGGTGTACGTCGTGGTCGAACTGGCCGGTGGCGTCCTGCGGTTCAAGGAACTCCAGCGCCGCATCCACGGCGGCATCTCGCAACGCATGCTCACGCTGACGGTGCGCCGCCTGGAGCGGGACGGCCTGGTGAAGCGGACGGTGCACCCGACGATCCCGCCCCAGGTCGAGTACGAGCTGACGGAGATGGGCCACAGCCTGACCCACCTCATCAAGTCCCTGGCCGACTGGTCGATAGCCCACCGCCCTGCGATAGCGGCGGCACGGGAGGCGTACGACGAAGCGCAGGACGCCCCCGCCTCCCGCTAGGGAAGCCCGCGGGGTCTCCCGCTGGGGAAGCCCACGGGCAACTTGCCGTTACGGCAACAACAGTTGCCACGTCCGACGCGGCGATCGCAGTCTGGTGCCAGTCCAGAAGGCGCTCGAAACCGCAAGGAGGCCACCCGGTGTCCACACAGAACCCGTCCCAGAACCCGTCCCAGAACACACTCCTAAGCACACCCCAGGCCACGTCTCAGAACCCGCCCCTGAACAACCGCGTCCACCACGTCCGCGCCGGAGAGCTGGACGGCCCCACCGCCCTCAGCGGCAGCACGGTCGGCTCCCGGAAGCTGTGGATGGGGCTCGTCGAGCACGAGCCGATGAGCGCGACCGACAACCACCACCACGGCGCGTCGGAAGCGGGCATCTACGTAGTCAGCGGTCACCCCGTGTTCGTCTTCCACGACGGCGAGCAGGAGGTCAGGATCGAGGCGGGCCCCGGGGACTTCCTGCTCGTGCCCCCGTTCGTCCCGCACCGGGAGGAGCACCCCGACCCGGACGAGCCGGTCGTCGTGGTGATCGCGCGCACCACCCAGGAGCCGATCAAGGTCTCCGTGCCGGAGCTGTACCAACTCACGGAGGCGGACGCCTCATCCGCCGTCAACGGCCGTCACTAGGGCGTCATCCGTGTCGGGCGCGGGCGGCAGCGCACGGCACAGCGCCTCGATCGCCGCCGTGTACGCGTGCTCGGCGGGCGTGGCGTAGCCGACGACGAGCCCGTCGGGGGCCGGTTCCGACGCGTCCGGGTGCCGGTACCCGGCAAGGCCCTCCAGGCCCACACCGTGCCATGCGGCGGCCTTCGTGGCGGACGCCTCGGTGCCGGGCGGGAGTTGGAGCACGGCGTGCAGCCCCGCCGCGATGCCGGTGACGGTGATGTGCGGGGCGCGTGCGGCGAGCGCGGCGACGAGCTGGTCGCGGCGGCGCCGGTAGTGCTGACGCATGCGGCGGACGTGGCGGTCGTACTGCCCGGACTCGATGAGGTCGGCGAGCGTGAGCTGGTCGAGGACACTGGCCCACGCCTCCCGCTGGCCCTTGGCGGTGACGACGGCGTCCACGAGGTGTTCGGGCAGGACCATCCAGCCGAGCCGCACCGCGGGGGAGAGGCTCTTGCTCACCGAGCCGATGTAGACGACCCGTTCGGGATCGAGCCCCTGGAGGGCGCCGACGGGCTCCCGGTCGTAGCGGAACTCCCCGTCGTAGTCGTCCTCCAGGATCATCCCCGCGCGCGTGCGGGCCCAGTCGACGACGGCGGTGCGGCGTGCGGGGTGCAGCGGCCCGCCGGTCGGGAACTGGTGGGCCGGCGTGAGCAGCACCGCACGGACCGCACTGGGACCGCTCGGCAACTCGTCGACACGGGCGCCGTGTTCGTCGAGGGACAGCGGGACCGTCCGCACCTTGGCCGTGGCGAGCAGAGAGCGGTGGAATCCGAGTCCGTACGCCTCCACGGCGAGCGGACCGCGCAGCACCCCACCGGAGCCCGTGCCGAAGAGGAGCCGCAGCGCGTGCGCGAAGCCGGAGCACACCACGATCCGCTCCGGGTCGGTCCGCACCCCGCGCGAGCGCGCCAGATAGCCGGCGAGCGCGCGCCGCAGCTCGATCCGGCCGCGCGGGTCGCCGGGTCCGAACGCCTCGTTGGGCGCGGCGGTCAGCGCCCGCCGGGCGGCGGCGAGCCAGGCCGTGCGCGGGAAGGAACCGGCGTCCGGCTGGCCCTGGACCAGGTTGTGCGCGGGGGGCGCGTCGGCGGTGGGGGCGCGCTTGGGGACCCGTACGCGCGGGGGTGGTGCGACGCGCTCGGCGACCCGCGTCCCCGAGCCCTGGCGAGCGGTCAGCCAGCCCTCGGCGACCAGCTCCGCGTACGCGTCGGCGACGGTGTTGCGGGCGAGCCCGAGGTCGGCGGCGAGGGAGCGGTACGGCGGGAGGCGGGTGCCCGGGGCGAGCCGCCCGGAGCGCACCGCCTCGCGCAGGGCACTGATCAGGGCGGCGCGGCGGCTGCCCCCGCCGGAGAGGTCCAGATGCAGGTCAGCGCCGATGCGCCCCGCCGAATTGACCCATGATTCCGCCATGGAAGTGCACCCTACCCAAGGTCTTTGAGGCTCGTAGATTCATGGTCATGACGAACAACACCGCAGTCGCCAAGCCCGCAGACACGACGCCCGCAGCCACGGCACCCGCCGCAGCCACGACGCCCGCCGTCGCCACACCCGCGGCCCCCGAGCCCGCCCCCACCACCGCCCAGCCCCCCCGCCTCAACTTCGCCAAGGTCGCCCCGAAGGTCTTCAAGGCCGTCATCGGCCTGGACGCCGCCGCCCGCGACGGCCTCGACCCGGCCCTGGTCGAGCTGATCCAGATCCGTGCCTCGCACCTCAACGGCTGCGCGTACTGCCTGCACATGCACACCAACGACGCGCGCAAGGCGGGCGAGAGCGAGGACCGGCTGCACATGGTGGCCGTGTGGCGCGAGGCCAGGAACTTCTTCACGGCCAAGGAGCAGGCGGCGCTCGCGCTGACCGACGCGGTGTCCCGCCTCGACGGGCCGGGGGTGCCCGACGCCGTGTACGCGGAGGCCGCCGCCCACTTCGGCGAGAGCGAGCTGGCCCAGGTCCTGGCCCTGATCTTCACGATCAACACGTGGAACCGGATCGCCCTGAGCACCGGGAAGGTGGCCGGCACGGACGAGCGAGAGGGCTGAGCCCCTTCATCGGCCCGCGGGTACGTTGTGGCTGGTCGCGCAGTTCCCCGCGCCCCTTCGAGGAGCTGTCGCACCGGACCGCCCCGGGGAGCGCTCGGCCCACCGCGCCGCCGGCCCCATCGCGAACGACGCCCCCAGGATCACCCCACCCAGGACCAGCCACCCCGGCATCCCCCACTCCACGAGCAGCGCGGTGAGCACCATCGGGCCCAGGGTGCGGGCCACGGTGACGCCGGTGCCGAAGAAGCCCTGGTACTCGCCGATCCGCCCGGCGGGTGCCAGGTCGAAGCCGAGCTGCCAGGACCCGGCGGACTGGAGCATCTCGGCGGCGAGCAGCACCAGGGACCCGGCGAAGAGCACCCCGGCGGCCGCCCACGGCCCGGCGTCCACGGCCGACAGGGCGAACACCGCGCAGGTCACCAGCATCAGCACGCCCGACCTGCGCACGGCCCGTACCGCCGTCGGGATCCCGGACACCGACCGGGCGGTGCGCACCTGGAAGGCCATCACGCCCACGGTGTTGAGCACGAAGAGGGCCGAGACGAGCCAGGCGGGTGCCTGGGTGCGTTCGGTGAGCCACAGCGGAATGCCCAGGCTGAGCAGCGGCATCCGCAGCAACAGCACGGTGTTGAGCGCGGTCACGACCACGTACGGGCGGTCACGGAGCACGGCGAGCCGGTCGCCCGCGACGGCGGGGGCGGGGGCGACGGCGGGCAGCCGCCCCAGGACGTACGCGCACGCCACGAAGCTCAGCGCGTCGAACGCGAACACCGACAGGTAGGCGGCCTCGCTGCCGTAGTGCAGCGCGACTCCGCCGAGTGCCGCGCCCAGCGCGAGACCCGCGTTGAGCGTCGACTGGAGGTGGGCGAGCGCGCCGGTCCGCTCCCCCTTGGTGACGAGCCCGGCGAGCAGCGCCTGCCGGGCGGCGGCGAGCCCCGACTGGGCGATGGCATAGCCGAGCGCGGACACCACGAACGGCACGAAGCCGCGTACCACCAGGAAGGACGCGACGGCCGCCGCGGTGGCGAGCGCGAGGAGCACGGCGGTGCCGCGCGGCCCGCGCCGGTCGGCGAGCCGCCCCAGGGGCACGCCCACGGCCGAGCCGACCGCCCAGGCCACCGTGAGCCCGAGGCCGATCTTCGCCGGGGCGAGGCCGACGACGTGCGTGAAGTACAGCGCCGAGGTGACGTAGTAGGCGCCGTCGCCCACGGAGTTGCTGAGCTGGGCGAGGGCCAGGAGCCGGAGCGGTCCGCGGGCGGGAAGGAGCCGGGGTGTCGTCATGTCCCGAACACTAGGAACGCGGTGGCACCCTCAAGTGGTCCATTTCCCGCGCCCTTTCATGGGCCACTTGCCCAAGCGCCCGCGGCAGCGACAAGCGCCCGCGGCAGCGAAAAGCGCCCGCGGCAGCGAAAAGCGCTCGCAGCAGCGAAAAGCGCTCGCAGCAGCGACAAGCGCTCGCAGCAGCGAAAAGCGCCGGACAGGTTGGCGGAACCAACCCGTCCGGCGCTCCGGGACACGCGCGTGGCGCAGCCGTCATCAGCCCTTGAGCTGGGCCATCCAGGCCTCGACCTCGTCCGAGCGGCGCGGCAGCGCGGCCGACAGGTTCCGGTTGCCGTCCTCCGTGACGAGGATGTCGTCCTCGATGCGCACGCCGATGCCGCGGTACTCCGCCGGCACGGTCAGGTCGTCCGCCTGGAAGTACAGACCGGGCTCGACGGTCAGGCACATGCCGGGCTCGAGGGTGCCGTCCACGTACGTCTCGGTGCGCGCGGCGGCGCAGTCGTGGACGTCCATGCCGAGCATGTGGCCGGTGCCGTGCAGCGTCCAGCGGCGCTGGAGTCCGAGTTCCAGGACGCGCTCGACCGGGCCCTCGACGAGGCCCCACTCGACCAGCTTCTCGGTGAGCACGCGCTGCGCGGCGTCGTGGAAGTCGCGGTACTTGGCGCCCGGCTTCACGGCCGCGATGCCCGCCTCCTGGGCCTCGTACACGGCGTCGTAGATCTTCTTCTGCAGCTCGCTGAACCGGCCGTTGACCGGCAGCGTGCGTGTGATGTCCGCCGTGTAGTACGTGTGCGTCTCCACGCCCGCGTCGAGCAGGAGTAGGTCGCCGGAGCGGACCGGTCCGTCGTTGCGCACCCAGTGCAGGGTGGTGGCGTGCGGACCCGCGGCGCAGATGGAGCCGTAGCCGATGTCGTTGCCCTCGACGCGGGCGCGCAGGAAGAACGTGCCTTCGATGTAGCGCTCGCTCGTCGCCTCGGCCTTGTCGAGGACCTTCACGACGTCCTCGAAGCCGCGCACCGTGGAGTCCACGGCCTTCTGTAGCTCGCCGACCTCGAACGCGTCCTTGACCAGGCGCTGCTCGGAGAGGAAGACCCGCAGCTCCTCGTCGCGCTCGGCGGTGACCTTGTCGGTCAGGGCCGCCTCGATGCCGGCGTCGTAGCCGCGCACGACGCGGACGGGGCCCGTGGCCTCGCTCAGCTTGCCCGCCAGCTCACGCACGTCCGACGCGGGGACGCCGTACAGCTGCTCGGCCTCGGTCAGCGAGTTCCGCCGGCCGACCCACAACTCGCCCTGGCCGTCGAGCCAGAACTCGCCGTTCTCGCGGTTGGAGCGCGGCAGCAGGTAGATCGTCGCCTCGTGGCCCTCGCGCGTGGGCTCCAGGACGAGGACGCCGTCCTCCGTCTGGTTGCCGGTGAGGTACGCGTACTCGACGGAGGAGCGGAAGGCGTACTCCGTGTCGTTCGAGCGGGTCTTCAGGTTGCCCGCGGGGATCACCAGGCGCTCGCCGGGGAAGCGCGCGGACAGCGCGGCACGGCGGGCGGCCGTGTGCCCGGCCTGGGCGACCGGCTCCAGGTCGCGCAGCTCGGTGTCGGCCCAGCCGGACTTCATGTTCTCGGCCAGCTCGTCGGAGACACCCGGGTACAGGCCGTTCTTCCGCTGCTTGATCGGCTCTTCGTCCTCAGCTTCCGGGGTCTCCGGGTTGAGAGCGTCCGACACGGTCTGCCTCCTATGTACGACAACGGGCCATCTCATCGTACGGCGGTCAGGAAGGGGTTCCAGAGGCAGAAGGACCCTTACACAGCGCGGTCAGGAGGTCACGCGGAGCCCGGGGCGCGCGCCGGTCGCCGGTTTCCGTCCGCGGCGGACTAGTCGAACCGGGCCGCGAGCAGCACCACGTCGTCGTCGCTCCCGGCGCCGCCGGGCCGGTCGCCTCCTTCGCCGTTCCCTCCGTCCAGCCCTTCGGGCAACACGGCCCGCAGGACGTGGTCGGCGATCGCCCCCGGGTCGTCCCGCGCGGCCTTCGGCACGCTCGCCGCCGCCGCGTGCAGCCGCGCGAACGCCCGGTCCATCGCGTCGCCGGTGCGGTGCAGCAGGCCGTCGGTGTAGAGCAGCAGGGTCTCCCCGGGCTCCGGACGGATCTCCACGCTCGGCGCCTCCCAGCAGGCCAGCATGCCGAGCGGCGCGGACAGGGAGGTCTCGACGAACTCCGTGCGCCGCTCCCCGACCAGCAGCGGCGGGCTGTGCCCGGCCCCGGCGACGACGACCTTGCGCTGCGCGGGCTCGCAGTACGCGAACAGGGCCGTCGCCGACCGCGCGGGCTCCGTCAGGCGCAGCAGCAGCTCCAGGTCGGACAGGACGGCCACCGGATCCTCGCCCTCCATCACCGCGTACGCCCGCAGGCTCGCGCGCAGGCGGCCCATCGCGGCGACCGCGCTCGGCCCTGAGCCGGTGACCGATCCCACCGCGAGGCCGAGCGCCGCGTCGGGCAGCGGCAGCGCGTCGTACCAGTCGCCGCCGCCGCGCGCCCCCGCGCGGTGCCGCGCGGCCAGTTGTACGCCCGCGACCCGTGAGAGGCGTGAGGGCAGCAGTTCCTCGCGCAGGGTCGCCACGGTGGTGCGGGCGCGGGTCAGTTCCACGAGGCGGGCCAGGTGCTCGGCGGCGTAGCGGACGTAGAGGCCGGTCAGGTGGCGTCGGCGCGGCGTCGGTTCGGCGGGCTCGTCGTACAGCCAGACGGCCGCGCCGACGCCACCGGTCGCCTCGGTGGCCAGCGGCAGCGCGTAGCTCGCGGCGTAGCCGAGGCGGCGGGCGACCTCGCGGTGGCGCGGGTCGAGGGCCTCGTCGGCGAACAGGTCGGGCTGCGCGGCCTCCGCGGGACAGGCCCCCGCGGCGCTCGCTTCGAGGAGCCTGCCGTACGAGGTGGCGGCGCGGGGCACCGTCTCCAGATACCCGAGGTCGGCGCGGGCGAAGCCGAGGCCGACGGTGGTGTCGGGGCCGAGGCCGTCGGCGGGCTCCATGACGGCGAGGCCGCGGCGCGCTCCGACCAGGGCGGCGCCGGCGCGCAGCACTTCGGTCAGGGCGTCGTCCAGGGTGGCGGTGCGGGACAGGCGCTCGGTGAGTTCGTGCAGCGTGGTGAGGTCGGAGACCCAGCCGGCCAGGCGGTCCTGGATCAGTGCGCCCGGGGCGCCAGGTGCCTGCGGGGCGGGCGCGACAGGCGGGGCAGTGTGCGCCGGTGAGGGAACAGTGGAATCGATTCCGGCCACTTTCGGCAGGTGCGGGGCGTTCATGGCTGACCGCTTTCCGGCCAGTGCGTATTGCTCAATAGCATCGCAAACCCCCTGTCATTCTGCGCCGCTAGCAATGGCTCCACATCTACACGCACTGGAGAGGGGATGTCCAGCATTGTCCTGCGGGGATTCCTGGTGTCCAGTGTGCCGCGTGAGAATTCTGTGAACTGGAAATGATCTTGATAACTTGGCTCAAAAGTGTTGCAGGGAACGGCATATTGCGGTCGACTGACATTGTTCGAAGGAGCGTCACAGCGGCCGTGCTGGGTACGGATTCAAGTGGTGGCTCGGGGCGGGACAGGGGCAGTTGCACGACGCCCGGAACCTGCCGCCGGACCCGGACGTCTTAACCCACGGCGACCGCGCCCCATCCTCCCGTGGCACCGGGGGCAAGAAAGACGCGGGACGGCAAACGCCAGGCGCCGCCACCCCACGCCACGTTAACGCTCGGCCCATAGGGGTTCCCCATGCCGCAGGCTGGGGTGTGACGCGCCAGCTTGTACGCACCTCGCATGCACCTTGTGCACCTTGTACGCGCACCTCGTACGCAGCGATAGAGATCCACACATGGTGTGATGTGGCCCGAAGTGTCCCTCTGCGTGTAACGGAAAGGAACGAGCGCTCATGCGCGAGATCCCTGGAAGGCGACGCAGGCTCCTGTCCTGGCGAATCGGTAGGAAGTCTGACCAGAGTCCCTCTCTGATCGGTGCGGCCCTGACCTTCGCGACAGCATGGGGCTGGCCCGTGCTGCCCGGTGTCGGTATCGAAGGGCAGAGCAGGCAGCTCCTCGACGGCATCGCCGGACTGGACGGCATCGCCGGACTCACCGGGTCCGGTGAGCGGCGGAGCGACACGCGCGGCGGGAGCGGCAGAAGGAACGGCAAGCGGGGCGGGAAGCGGGGGCCACGCCCGGCTGAGCGGGGAGCGAAGGACGAGCGGGCGGAGGTGCCGCTCGCACAGCGTGACGCGGGCCGCGGCGGACAGGCGCGGTGCGCCTGTCCGGACCCGGAGTGCGTCGTTCCCGGCGCCCACCCGCTCGACCCGGGGCTCCTCGCCGCCACCACCGACGAGCGCATGGTCCGCTGGTGGTGGACCAACCGGCCGGGCGCGCCCATCCTCCTCGCCACCGGCGGACGCGCCCCGTGCGCCGTGAGCCTCCCCGCGGCCGCCGGCGCGCGCGCCCTCGCCGCGCTCGAACTCGCGGGCATCCGCCTCGGCCCCGTCGTGGCCACTCCTGCCCGCTACTTCGTCCTCGTCGCGCCGTACTCCATGGAGCGGTTGGGCGAGCTTCTGTACGCCAAGGACCGGGTGCCCGGCTCGCTGCGCTTCCACGGGAGCGGGGGGTACATCCCGCTGCCCCCGTCCGAGACCGGCCAGGGCCAGGCCCGCTGGGAGCGGGCCCCTTCCCCCAGCTCTCCACTTCGTACGAGCCGGGGATGCCCCGTCCCCGGCTCGGCCGCCCCCTGGCTGCCCGACGTGGAGGCCGTCGTGGACGCGGTGGTCGACGCGCTCACTCATACGGGTGTGAGCGCGCCCGAGTTCTAAGGGAATCGGGCGCGCGGCGTGGGGCCGGGCGCCCGGGGTCGTTATCTTCGGCGCATGCACCCGCGCCCGGCCGTGAACCCCCGCCTGCTCGCGCTCCTGGGCATCGTGGCCGTCGCCGCGCTGCTGCCCCTCGCCGGGGCGGCCGCCGGGCCGGTGTTCGAGGAAGCCAAGGCGCCCGCCGATCCGGGGCGCGCGGGGGCGCGGCCCCCGGAGGGTGACCTCGAACCGCAGGCCGGGGCCCGTCCGGCTTCCCGGCCCGAGCGGCAGGCCGGGGCGCGGCAGGGCGAGGGCGAGGGCGCGCACTCCGCCGACGCGCCCCTGCCCGACACCTTTTCCCGCTGCGGTCCGGAACTCTCCTCACCCGACGGCGTCGAGGCCCAGACCTGCGTCCTGACCCAGGGCAAGGACACCTGGGCGCGCACCTACTACCGCAATGTGACCGGTGAGGCCCTGGAGGCCGTGCTGAGCGTGATGGGGCCCCAGGGGCGCACCGTGCAGATGCACTGCGCGGTGGGCGCGGGAGACGAACCGGGGGCGTGCGACACCCCCAGGGAGCGCGCGTCCGGGTCCGCGGCGCACTACACGGCGGTCGCGGAGTTCGCGAGTGAGAGCGGCGGCGCCCTGCTGCTGCGCTCGGGCAGCAACTCCGCCGGGCCGCACGGCAGTTGAGCGCGTAACTTCTGCCCGGGCATGGAAACGCCCGGTTGCTGGCGACGGGGGATGCACCAGCAACCGGGCTACCTGAACGGTAACAAGAGATCCGCGCTTGGCAAATTCGATCTCAGTTATCCGGACAGGGATTCACCTGCGCCCATGGGGAGTTGTGACAGGAGTCACGTATTCGATCCGACTGACCGGTGGGTCAGTGAGGCAGAGGTGAGGCGCCTGTGTGGCCTCCGCCCGGCCGCCGGGCACACCCGCCCGGTTAAGAACGCGTGACGGGACGACGGCCGGTGGCCGCTCCCGGCTGCTCGCCACCACCCGCCCGTGCGGAATCCGGCGCGAGACCTCAGCCGAATGTCATCCGTGGGCGAGCCGCGGGGGCGCTCCGGCGCGTGGGGGTGCTCCCGCGCGCGAGGAGGGGCCCCCGCGCGCGGTGCTGTGGCCCCGGGGCCGGGTGCCCGTGTGCCTGCCGGGCCCCCGCGGGGTCAGCTGAGCGTGACCTGGCGGTTGGTGAGGCCGCCGCGGGCGCGGCGCTCGTCCGCGGTCAGCGGCTCCGTGGCCGCGAGCGCCGCCGTGAGCCGCTCGGCGAACTCGGCCGCGGGCTTCTCGACGTCCTGCGCCCCCATGCCGCTGGGCAGGTCCCACACCGGCACGGTCAGGCCGTGCGCGCGGAAGGAGCCGACGAGGCGCGTGCCCTCGCCGAGGCTCGACGTACCGGCGGCGTGCAGGCGCGCGAGGGCGTCGAGCAGCTCCTCCTCGGCGTGCGGCATGACCCACCGCAGGTGGTTCTTCTCCGGCGTCTCGCACCAGTACGCGGAGTCGACGCCGGCCAGCTTGACGGTCGGGATGGCGGCGGCGTTCGCCCGCTCCAGGGAGGCGGAGACCTCCGCGGAGGCGTTCTCCGCGTCCGGCACCCAGAACTCGAAGCCGGAGTGCACGACCGGCTCGAAGGGCGCCTCGCCGTCGAGGACGTCCTGGAGGCGCGGCCCGTCGGCGGGTGCCCTGCGGCCGGCCACCGGCTGGCCGGGCTCGGTGGTGAGCGCGCGTGCCAGCGTGTCGGCGAGGTCGCGGCTGAGGTCGCCGGACGAGGTGTCGTTCTGCAGGCCGAGGAGGACCGAGCCGTCCTCGCGGCGCAGGGCGGGCCAGGCCATCGGCAGGACCGTCGCGAGGGTCACGGAGGGCACGCCGTCGGGCAGGCCGTCCTTCAGGGTCAGCTCGACCGTGGCGGCGGGCACCAGCTCGCGCAACGCCACCCAGTCGCACTCGCCGGACAGCCCCTCGAAGGGGCGCTGCACCAGCTCGGTCACCGCGTGCGCGGCGGCCCGGCCGTGGCAGGCCTTGTACCGGCGGCCCGAACCGCAGGGGCAGGGCTCCCTGGCGCCGACCACCGGGACCTCGTGGTCCTTGAGCTGCGGCTGCTTGCCCTTCGTCTGCGGGCGCTTCTTGGCCATCGTGGGTGTCTCCCGGTTACGGCTCGCTTGCGTACGGGCGCGAGCCTAGCCGTTCGACCGGCGACCGACTCGGCGCGTCGGCACGCGGCCTTCGGGGGCGGGGCCGGGGCGGTCCGCGGGCCTCGGTCCGAGGCGGCGTACGACGGGGTCAGTCCCCGTCAGCGTCAGTCCCCGTCGTCAGGGTCAGTCCCCGTCGTCGAACGAGTCCGTGAAGCCCAGCTCGGCTATCGCGGAGGCCGAAGGGGCGGCGACGCGCGTAGCGAAGTCCTCGGCGCGGTGTCCGGCGTGCACGAGGGCCCAGACCGTGACCTCGCCGCGGGCGTCGTCGCGGACGCCCCAGGCCTCGGCGAGGGCGGTGATGATGTTCAGCCCGCGGCCGCCGTGGGCGGTGACCGACGGAGTGGCCGGAACCGGGCGGGTCGGGCCGCCGCCGTCCGTCACCTCGACCGTCAGGCGTCCCGCCTTGTCGACCCGCCAGGCGGCACGCACGTCTCCGTCGCCGCTGCCGTCGCTGTCCTTCGGGCTGTCGTGCAGCCCACTGCCCAGTGGTCTGCCGTGTCGGCAGGCGTTGCTGAGCAGTTCGGAAAGGATCAGTACGGCGTCGTCGATGACCGACTCCGACACCCCGTTGACGCGAAGCTGATCGCGCATCCGGTGTCTGGCTTCTCCCACGCCCGCAGGACCATGGGGTACGGCCATGCTCGACGACGTGGGCACCTCCCGTGCCACCACAAACGCCACCCCCGAGACCTCCTTTGCCCCACGCCACGGAGTGGATGCCCCAATGGACTGGACCGGAAACCGGCCAACACCGGGATGGTGACGCACTCGTCACGATCGAATACGGACCGAACGCGCCGGTGCACTCCCCGTAACGAAAGTTAGGCGCGGCCCAGTTGGGACAGAACCTGCTTCGGGCGGTTGGTGATGATGGCGTCGACGCCCAGACGGGCGCAGAGGTCGACGTCCTGGGGCTCGTTCACGGTCCACACGTGGACCTGGTGGCCCGCGCGCTTGAGCTTGGCGACGTATCCGGGGTGGCTGCGGATGATCCGCATGCTCGGGCCGGCGACGCGCACCCCCTGGGGCAGCCGCCCGTCGCGGTGGCGCGGCGAGACGAACTGCATCAGGTAGACGGTCGGCAGCGTCGGCGACGCGGCGCGCACGCGATGCAGCGAACGCGCCGAGAAACTCATCACGCGCACCGGGGACGGCCCCTCCGGAGACGGCGCGTCCAGACCGAAGCGCTTCAGGAGGTGCAGCAGTCGCTCCTCGACCTGGCCCGCCCAGCGCGTGGGGTGCTTGGTCTCGATGGCGAGCTGGACGTGCCGCCCGGAGGCGTTGTTTTCGGCCACCAGCTCCAGGAGGCGCTCCAGGGTGAGGACCGAGGTGTCCTCGGGGGCCGGGCCCTCCTCCCAGTCGGGGGCCTCGGCGTACGGGCCCTGCTCGCGGTTCTTCCAGGAGCCGAAGTCGAGCGTGGCCAGGTCGGCCAGCTCCAGGGCGGAGACGGCGCCGCGGCCGTTCGACGTGCGGTTGACGCGGCGGTCGTGGACGCAGACGAGGTGCCCGTCCGCGGTGAGCCGGACATCGCATTCGAGGGCGTCCGCGCCGTCCTCGACGGCCTTCTTGTAGGCGGCCAGCGTGTGCTCCGGGGCGTCCTCGGAGGCCCCTCGGTGAGCGACGACCTGGATGAGGTGCTGTCGTGCGTGGGTCACCGCGTCATGGTGCCACCGTCCGGGGGTGCGGGCCCGCGGGGCCGTCGTCATCGGGGGCGCGCACGGGGCCAGGGCATGCTCGGGGCCGCGCGGGCCGGGCCCGCGCGGGCGGGGCAATGAGGTAGGGGCACAGCCTTTCTCAGCTTCCTCTCACGCTGCCTTCAGCTGGCTCTGTGACTCGGCTGTGAACCTTCGGATGAGCTTCCCGGAGCGTCGGGGGGCTTCCGGAGGGCGCCGGACGCCCTCCGGGGGCCTTCCGGAGCTTTCCGAATGTGGCGGTTTCGCCCGCCGTGAACGCACAGCGTCGGCTTATGGTGGCCTGACAGCCCATGGGAAAAGCTGACTGGGACAACTGAACGGTTGACTGTTGACCGGGCATCCGACCTGTGCCGCCCCGGGCCGATCTCTGGCCGTGACCGAGTACGACAGCTACGACAGCGTGGACCGAGGAGAAGAAAGCTGTGAGCACCGAGAACGAGGGCACTGCGGTCCCCCCGGCCCCGTCCGCACCTCCTGTGCCGGTGGACACTCCCGCTGCTCCCGCCCCCGCCGCACCGTCCGGCTCTCCCGGAGCGGAGGCGTCCGCGAGCCCGGAGCCCGCCTCCGGGCCCGCCCCTGAGGCCGCCGCCGCGCCCGAGCACGCGCCGCGGGACGCGGCTCCGGAGCCGGCCCGGCCCGAGGCGCCCGCCGCACCCCAGGCGCCCCACGTCCCGGATCCGTACGCGCACACGACGACCGCGCACCCCACCGCCACGCACGCCCAGGCCCCCGCCCCGGTGGCCGCCTCCGGCGGTGCCTGGCCGCCGCCCCCGCCGCCCGCCGTGCCGTCGTACGGGCAGGGGGGAGGCTCCGGGTGGGGTTCCTCCTGGACGGCCGAGCAGCCGTCCGCGCCCAAGCCGGGCGGCCGCCGTCGCGGCGGCCTGGTCGCGGCCGTGCTCGCGGCGGCCCTCGTCGCGGGCGGCGTGGGCGGCGGCATCGGCTACTGGGCGGCGGACCGCAACGACGACAGCGGTACGGACTCCACGACGGTCTCCGCGTCGGACGCCCCCGCCGACCTCAAGCGCGAGCCGGGCTCGGTCTCCGGAATCGCGAACAAGGCACTGCCGAGCGTGGTCACCCTGGAGGCCCAGAGCGGCAGCGGCGAGGGCGGCACGGGCACCGGCTTCGTGTACGACAAGGAAGGCCACATCCTCACGAACAACCACGTGGTGGCGTCGGCCGCCGAGGGCGGCAAGCTGTCGGCCACGTTCTCGAACGGCAAGAAGTACGACGCCGAGGTGATCGGCCGCGCGCAGGGGTACGACGTAGCGGTCATCAAGCTCAAGAACAAGCCGGCGAACCTGCGCCCGCTCCCGCTCGCCGACTCCGACAAGGTCGCCGTCGGCGACTCCACCATCGCGATCGGCGCCCCCTTCGGCCTGTCCAACACGGTCACGACGGGCATCGTCAGCGCCAAGAACCGCCCCGTCACCTCCAGCGACGGGGCCAGCAGCAAGAGCTCGTACATGAGCGCCCTCCAGACCGACGCTTCCATCAACCCGGGCAACTCCGGCGGCCCCCTCCTGGACGCGCGCGGCGCCGTCATCGGCATCAACTCCGCCATCAAGCCCGCCGACAGCGGGGGCGGCCTCGGCGGCGGCCAGTCCGGTTCCATCGGCCTCGGCTTCGCGATCCCGGTGAACCAGGCGAAGAACGTGGCGCAGCAGCTGATCAGGACCGGCCAGGCCACGTACCCGATGATCGGCGCCTCGGTCTCCCTGGCCGACGCCTCGGGCGGCGCGGTGATCTCCGACCGCGGCGCCACCGGCTCGGGCCCCGCGGTCGAGCCGAACGGCCCGGCGGCCAAGGCGGGCCTGAAGTCCGGCGACGTCATCACGAAGCTCGACGACACGGTCATCGACAGCGGCCCGACCCTGATCGGCCAGATCTGGACCCACAAGCCGGGTGACACGGTCAAGATCACTTACGAGCGCGACGGCAAGGAGCACACGGTCGACGTGACCTTGGGCGAGCGCAAGGGCGACAGCTGACCCGCTACTCTTGACCCCGCGCAAGCCCGCCGGATCACAGGGCGGCAGCGCGGGGTGGGTTGCCCGAGCGGCCTAAGGGAACGGTCTTGAAAACCGTCGTGGCGCGAGCCACCGTGGGTTCAAATCCCACACCCACCGCGGTTGTCGGCCGAGGGCCGACCGCTGAAGGGGCGTCCGGAGAGATCCGGGCGCCCCTTCTCGTTGCGCGGGCAGGGCCTGCCCAGGGCCGCCCGGCGGGGCTCGCCCTCCGTTCGTACGGCACGCGTGCGTGGGGTCAGGTGTGGCCGGTCAGGCGGGCCGCCGAGGCGATCGTGGAGCGGGCCTCCCGGAGGGTGAGGCCGACGCGCAGGGCCGCTTCGGTGAGGGGGACGGCGAGGGCTTCGCCGATGCCGTTCTCGTAGGCGCGGCAAGCGGCCCAGAACAGACGGGTGTTGCGCTGGCCCTCGTGCGCGGCGAGGACGAACTGGATCAGGCCCTGGCCCTGTTGGGCTCCCGGTGGGGCGTCCGCGCGCGGGGCCGCCGTCGGGCGGCGGTGCGGCGGGGGCACCAGCAGCCGCAGGAGGGCCTCGGGGCACGGGGCCGGGGGCAGGTGGGCGGTGCCCGGCACGGTGCTGTACACGCCCCGCTCGGTGCGCGAGCCGGGGCCGACCAGATAGCCGCCCGCGCCCCGGATGTCGATGCCGGGGGCCAGGCGGCCCGCCGAGTTGGGCACGACGACGTCCGGTGGCCCGGACAGCCAGACGTGGCGTCCGCCGCTGGGGGTGGTGACGACCACGGTCTCCGGGATGGTGAACAGGTGCCGCAGGGCCAGCTCGCGCAGCGCGGCGGGGGCGTCGGCGCCGGACTTGGTGTCCAGGTCGATGCCGATCAGGTGGTACGGCGGCAGTCCGCAGGCGATGCCGTAACCCGAGGCCCAGGGCGCGGCGGCGAACAGCTCGCGGATGCGTACCGGGTCGGTGGACGCGTCGTACACGCCGTGTCCCATGCGCCCGCACTCGCCGTGGCACGGCGGCGGGTGCGGGTCGTCGTGGTGCGGTGAGCGCAGGGCCGGGAGCTTGCCGCGGGACAGGGGGATGACGGCGAGGCCGCGTTCGGCGGCGGACAGGGCGTGGGCCAGCGCGAGGGTGGCGGTGTGGCGCTCGGCCGCGTGGCGCGCCTGCGCGCGGGGGGCCTGGTCGCCGGTCGGTTCGTGGGGGCCGTCGTGGGTGGGGCGGTCTTCGGCATGGCGGTCGCTGGGGGCCATGATTTTATTTTCGTACTGACGTTCGATGAAGGGAAGGGGGCGAGACCGGGATGGCCGCCGAATGAGGGCAGCGCCCCCTTTTGCCGGGGTTTTGGCGGAACGCTTCAGCCCGTGCGGCGTCTGGGATCGGCTGGGGAAAGAGTGCTGAGCTGGGGCTTTGGTGGAGCGAAGCGGGTTTATCGACTTGTCCTCACGCTTGCGGGGGAATCGTGGCGTCCGGGGTGGTTCGGCGGGGATTCGGTGGGCAACTCTGGACTCGCGACGTCGTGCAGATGTCCAAGGCGGTCGGCCAACTGCCTTGGAACAAGCCGTATTTGAGGTGGGCCCGGCCGGGCCGGTGCCCACCCCCCGTTCTGGAGGAAATAGACATGGCAAGCATCCGTACCGCCCGCGCCCTCGCCGCCGTCGCCGCCCTGCCGCTGGCCGCCGCCCTCTTCTCGGGCGTCGCGATGGCCGACAATGGCTCGTTCGCGGACAACGGATCGAACGCGGGTGTTGCGGTCGTCAACGGCAGCGGTGTCGGCGATGACAACAACGGCAACTCCTCGACCACCCAGCAGCAGGCGGTCGGCAACGGCGCCTCCAACCAGAGCAACACGGCTCAGGTGAACGGCTCCGCGTTCACGGACATCGACCAGTCGAACGCCAACGTCGCCGTCAACTTCAGCGAACTGTGGTGAGCCCGGGCCTCGTTGGGGAGTGATCCTCGGGGCCTGCTCTGTGGGGTGATGTGACGGCTTGTGCGGCGGTGCCTCGGGCTCCGCCGCGCAGCTGTGTCCGGGGCCGGTCCGGGCGCGCCGCCGCCAGGCCATGCGGCTGCTCCGGTGGCGGACCTCGGCTCCCCGCCTTGACACCCGCGGCTGAGCTGACGGACAGTCAGAAACTGGCGCAGTGGCGGCGGGACATCGGTGGGAACCGATGCGGCGGCTGCGGTGTACCGAATATGTCAGGAGTTCGCGGGGGCGGTTGATCAGGGCGGCGGAGGGGACGACGGTGACGGGCAGCACGCGGAGCAGGACGGAGCCGGGGCCGGACGGCCCCGACCGGTTGCACGGAAGGCTGAAGGCGTACGAGGGCCGTCCCGCGGCCCGGTCCGGCCACGGCAGGGACCCGGTCAACGCGCCGATGATCCGGCACTGGTGCGAGGCCCTCGGCGACACCCATCCGGCGTATGAGGGACCCGGCGCGATCGCCCCGCCGACGATGCTCCAGGCCTGGACGATGGGCGGCCTCTCGGGCCACCCGGCCCGCTCCGGCGCGTATGAGGAGCTGCTCGCGCTGCTCGACGCCGCCGGGTGCACCTCGGTGGTCGCCACCGACTGCGAGCAGGAGTATCTGCTCCCGCTGCGGCCCGGCGACGAGATCACGTTCGACGCGGTGATCGAGTCGGTGTCGGACCGCAAGACGACCAAGCTCGGCGCGGGATATTTCGTGACGACGCGGATGGACGTCCGCGCGGGCGGCCGGCTCGCGGGCACGCACCGCTTCCGGATCCTCAAGTACCGCCCCGCGAAGCGGAGACCCCCGGCCCCTGCCCCTGCCCCTGCCCCGGCCCTGGCCCCCGACCAGCGGCACGGAGCAGGCTCGGCCACCCGCCCGCGCCCGGTGGTCAACAGGGACAACGCCGGGTTCTGGGAAGGCGTAGCCCGGCACCAGCTGCTCATCCAGCGCTGCGGGGGCTGCGGCACGCTCCGCTTCCCCTGGCTTCCGGGGTGCCACGCCTGCGGCTCCCCCGAGTGGGACACGGTCGAGGCGAGCGGCGAGGGCACGGTCTATTCGTATGTGGTGATGCACCACCCCCCGTTCCCCGCCTTCACCGCGCCGGACGGGGCCGCCGCCGGGCCCACCGGCGGGGCGAGTCCGTACGCGGTGGTGCTCGTCGAGCTGGCGGAAGGCGTGCGGATCATCAGCAATGTGGTGGGGGTGCCGCCCCGGGCCGTGCGGATCGGGATGCCGGTGCGGCTGGAGTTCCAGCGGGTGGACGAGGATCTGGAGCTGCCGGTGTTCCGGGTCATGGAGGGGGCGTCCGTGGGCGCGCCGGTGGGGGGTGAGGGCTGATGGGTCGCGCGGGCGAGGGTCGTGGGGAGAAGGGGCATCCGTCGAGGGGGCTGACCGCGCTGAGGCCCGGTGACACGCTGCCGCCCCTGGAGATCCCCATCACGCGCACACTGATCGTCGCGGGAGCCATCGCCTCCAGGGACTACCAGGACGTGCACCACGACGCGGAGCTGGCCAAGGAGAAGGGCTCCCCCGACATCTTCATGAACATCCTCACCACCAACGGCCTGGTGGGGCGTTACATCACCGACCACTTCGGAGCGAGCGCCGTCCTCCGCAAGGTGCGGATAAGGCTGGGCGCGCCCAACTATCCGGGGGACACGATGGTGTTGACGGGCACCATCGAGGAGATGACCTGGTCCGCGGAGGGCGCCACGGCGGTGGTCGGGGTCGTGGGGTCCAATGGCGTGGGCAGGCATGTCACTGGGGCGGTGACAGTCACGGTGCGGGGCGCGGCGGCGCGAGCGGGCGAGTCGAGTGGGGTGGATGGCGCGGCCCCGGTCAGCCTGGCCCCAGGCAGCCCAGGCAGCCCAGGCAGCCCAGGCAGCCCAGGCGCCCCAGGCACTCCAGCCACCCCAGGCGGCTCGGCCCGGCTGTCGGCAGGAGGCCCCGCATGAGCACGCGGATGCGGGACCGGCTCGGGGGCAGGGCCGCGGTCGTCGGGGTCGGGGCCACCGAGTTCTCGAAGGACTCCGGGCGCAGTGAGCTGGCGCTGGCCGCGGAGGCGGTGCGGGCGGCGCTGGCCGACGCGGGCCTCGCGCCCGGCGACGTCGACGGCCTGGTCACCTTCACGATGGACACGAGCCCCGAGATCACGGTCGCCCAGGCGGTGGGCATCGGCGAGCTGTCCTTCTTCTCCCGCGTGCACTACGGCGGCGGCGCGGCCTGCGCGACCGTGCAGCAGGCGGCGCTCGCGATAGCAGCGGGGGTGGCCGAAGTGGTGGTCTGTTATCGCGCGTTCAACGAGCGGTCGGGCCGTCGCTTCGGCGCCGGGGTGAGCCGTCGCGAGCCCTCGGCGGAGGGCGTGGCGCTCGGCTGGGCGCTGCCGTTCGGGCTGCTCACGCCCGCGTCGTGGGTGGCGATGGCCGCGCGGCGGTATCTGTACACCCATGGGCTGCCACCGGAGGTCTTCGGCCACGTAGCGGTCACCGACCGGAAGCACGCGGCGACGAACCCCGCGGCGTATTTCCACGGCAGACCCATCACGCTGGAGGAGCACGCCGCCTCCCGGTGGATCGTCGAGCCTCTCCGCCTCCTGGACTGCTGCCAGGAGACGGACGGCGGGCAGGCCCTCGTCGTCACCAGCGTGGAGCGGGCCAGGGACCTGCCGAATCCCCCCGCGGTGATCACCGCGGCGGCGCAGGGCGCGAGCCGCGCCCAGGAGCAGATGACCAGTTACTACCGCGACGACCTCACCGGCCTGCCCGAAATGGGCGTCGTGGCGCGGCAGTTGTGGCGCACCTCGGGGCTCGGCCCGGGCGATGTGGACGTCGGCATCCTCTACGACCACTTCACGCCGTTCGTGCTGATGCAGCTGGAGGAGTTCGGGTTCTGCGCGCCGGGCGAGGCCGCGGAGTTCGTCGCCGAGGAGCGGTTGCCGCTGAACACCCACGGGGGGCAGCTCGGGGAGGCCTATCTCCACGGGATGAACGGCATAGCGGAGGCCGTGCGCCAGCTCCGCGGCACCGCGGTGAACCAGATACCCGGCGCCGGGCACGCCCTCGTCACGGCGGGCACCGGCGTCCCCACATCGGGGCTGATATTGACGGCGGACGGCTGAACGCGCGCGTGTCCCGTGCCGGGCGCCCGCCCCGGCCCGTTCACTCGCCGTATGCGCCACCGGAAGACGATCACCGGCCTTGTCCTTGCCCTCGCCCTGGCGACACTGGCCCTGGACACCTCGGGTCCGCCCGAGGCTCCAGGAGCCGCGCGCCGGGCAGCCGCCGCCCACCCGACGGGCCAAGGCCCGGGCCGACCCGGAGCGGCGGCGGAGCCCGTCGTCTTCGAGGGCCGGGCCTTCGACACCTGTCTGACGCCGTCGGCCGACACCATGCGGCGCTGGCTCGACTCGCCGTACCGCGCGGTGGGGGTCTACTACGCCGGGCGCGGCCGGGCCTGCCAGGACCAGCCGCAGCTGAGCCGCGCCTGGCTGACGGCGGTCGACGAGCAGGGCTGGGGAGTGCTGCCGGTGTACGTCGGCTCGCAGTCCCCCTGCGTACGGGCCAAGAACAAGCAGCACGTCCGCATCGGCGGCGAGCCCGGGCCCCAGGGTGCCCGGGAGGGACACGACGCGGTGCTCAGGGCGGAGGAGCTGGGCATGCGGACGGACAGCCCGCTCTACCTCGACATGGAGGCGTATGCGTACCGGAACGAGAAATGCGCCGCGGCCACGCTCAGCTTCGTACGGGCATGGAGCCGCGAAGTGCGCAGCCACGGCTACGTACCCGGCTTCTACAGCAGTGCCGACTCCGGCGTAACGCACCTGGAGGCGGCGCGCCGGGAGGGGGTCGACGACCTGCCGTCGATCATGTGGTTCGCCCGTTGGAACAACCGCCCGGACCTGTACGGGGAGCAGGTGCTGCCCTGGTACGCCTGGCATCCGGAGCGCCGGATCCATCAGTACGCGGGCAACGTGACGGAGCGGTACGGCGGGCGGACCCTCCAGATCGACCGCAACCTCGTGCACGCGCCAGTGGCCCGGCTCGGCTGAGTGGTGACCTGAGCCGGGTGGGCAAGCGGTTTCCCGCACCTCAGGGTAGAACCCTCAGGAGTGTGCTCCCCCTCCTCCACCTTCAGGAGGTGGGGTTACCTCCCCTCGTACAACCTGAGGCGGAGGCGGCTTCGGGACCTGCGGCCGATCCGCTGATGTAGGGGGCGCTTCTAGCGTGGAGCCATGACCGCATCCATGGTGTCCGTGTGCACCAGCGCATCGAAGGCCGCGACGCGGGGCGCGGGTCCTTCCGCCTACCCGTCGTTCGCCTCGTACGTCCGGGCCCGCCAGCCCGTGCTGCTGCGCACCGCCCGCTCGCTGACGGCGAACCCGAGCGACGCCGAGGACCTGCTCCAGACCGCCCTGACCAAGACGTACGTGGCCTGGGACCGGATCGAGGACCACCGGGCGCTCGACGGGTACGTGCGCCGGGCCCTGTTGAACACGCGCACGTCGCAGTGGCGCAAGCGCAAGGTCGACGAGTTCGCCTGCGACGAGCTGCCCGAGCCGGAGACCGTGCCGGCCGGTGACCCCGCCGAGCAGCAGGCGCTGCACGACGCGATGTGGCGCGCGATCATGAAGCTGCCGGCGCGGCAGCGGGCCATGGTCGTCCTGCGGTACTACGAGGACCTGAGCGAGGCCCAGACGGCCGAGGTGCTCGGGGTGTCCATCGGCACGGTCAAGAGCGCGGTGTCGCGCGCGCTCGGCAAGCTCCGCGAGGACCCGGAGCTGACGCCGGTCCGCTGAGCGTGCCGGGGCGCGCCGTACGGCACGGGCGCGCACGCGGGTGGACGGCGTAGCTGATTTTGCGGTCTTGTGCGCCCGCGGTAGTGACATACCGCTCGGTATGCGGCGAGAATCTGGGCCTACCGCCAGGTAGCGCGCCCGGGAGGCCCGGTCGCCTGCCGCCCGCCGACCGGGAGGACGCCGTGCTGAGCACCATGCAGGACGTACCGCTGACTGTGACCCGCATCCTGAACCACGGCACGACCGTGCACGGCACATCGCAGGTCACCACCTGGACCGGCGACGGCGCGCCGCAGCGCCGCAGCTTCCGGGAGATCGGCGCCCGCGTCGCCCAGCTCGCCCACGCCCTGCGCGATGACCTCGGGGTCAGCGACGACGAACGCGTCGCGACCTTCATGTGGAACAACGCCGAGCACGTCGAGGCCTACTTCGCCGTGCCCTGCATGGGTGCCGTCCTGCACACCCTCAATCTGCGGCTGCCCGCCGAGCAGCTCACCTGGATCGTCGGCCACGCGGCGGACCGGGTCATCCTCGTCAACGGCTCCCTGCTCGGCCTGCTCGCGCCGCTCCTCGACCGGATGCCGACCGTCGAGCACGTCGTCGTCTCCGGCCCCGGCGACCGGTCCCTCCTCGCCGGGGCCCGCGCCCACGTCCACGAGTACGAGGAGCTGATCGCGGGCAGGCCGACCCGCTACGACTGGCCCGACCTGGACGAACGCCGTGCCGCCGCCATGTGCTACACCTCCGGCACCACCGGCGAGCCCAAGGGCGTCGTCTACTCCCACCGCTCCATCTACCTGCACTCCATGCAGGTCAACATGTCCCAGTCCATGGGCCTCACGGACGCCGACACCAGCCTCGTCGTCGTACCGCAGTTCCACGTCAACGCCTGGGGGCTGCCGCACGCGACGTTCATGACGGGTGTCGGCATGCTGATGCCCGACCGTTTCCTCCAGCCCGAACCGCTCGCCGAGATGATCGCGACCGAGCGCCCCACGCACGCCGCGGCCGTGCCCACCATCTGGCAGGGGCTGCTCGCCGAACTCACCGCGAAACCCCGTGACGTCAGCTGTATGCAGCAGGTGACCATCGGCGGCGCGGCGTGTCCGCCGTCCCTGATGGAGGCCTTCGACCGGCTCGGGGTCCGCGTCTGCCACGCCTGGGGCATGACGGAGACCTCCCCGCTCGGCACGGTCTCGCGGCCGCCCGCGCACGCCGTCGGCACCGACGAGGAGTTCGCCTACCGCCTCACCCAGGGCCGCTTCCCGGCCGGCGTCGAGGGCCGCCTCGTCGGCCCCGACGGCAGCCATCTCCCCTGGGACGGCGAGTCGGCCGGTGAACTGGAGGTCCGCGGCCCCTGGATCGCGGGCTCCTACTACGGCGGCGCGGGCGGGGAGGTCATCCGGCCCGAAGACAAGTTCAGCGCCGACGGCTGGCTCAAGACCGGGGACGTGGGCGTCATCTCCACCGACGGCTTCCTGACCCTCACCGACCGGGCGAAGGACGTCATCAAGTCCGGCGGGGAGTGGATCTCCTCCGTCGACCTGGAGAACGCCCTGATGTCCCACCCCGACGTCGCCGAGGCGGCCGTCGTCGCCGTCCCCGACGAGAAGTGGGGCGAGCGCCCCCTCGCCACCGTCGTCCTCAAGGAGGACGCCACCGCCGACTACGCCGCCCTGCGCGACTTCCTCGCGGGCCGCGTCGCCAAGTGGCAGCTCCCCGAGCGCTGGGCCCTGGTCGCCGCCGTCCCCAAGACCAGCGTCGGCAAGTTCGACAAGAAGGTGCTGCGCAGGCAGTACGCGGACGGGGACCTGGACGTGACGCGGATCTGAGGGTCCGCGTGAGGGCCCGTCCCGCGCCCGCGCACGCCGGTCAGTTCGTACCGATCTTCGCCAGCAGGTCCACGATCCGCGTCTGCACCTCGCTGCTCGTGGACCGCTCGGCCAGGAAGAGCACCGTCTCGCCCGCCGCGAGCTTCGGCAGGTCGGTCTCGTCGACGGCTGCTGTGTAGACGACCAGCGGGGTGCGGTTCAGCTGGCCGTTGGCGCGCAGCCAGTCGATGATTCCGGCGCGTCGGCGGCGTACCTGATGGAGGTCCATCACCACCAGGTTCGGCCGGGTCTGGGCGGCGAGCGTCACCGCGTCGGCGTCGCTCTCGGCCCGCGCGACCTGCATGCCGCGCCGCTCCAGGGTCGCGGTCAGGGCGAGGGCGATCTCCTCGTGCTCCTCGATGAGCAGGACCCGCGGCGGGTGCTGCTCGCTGTCGCGCGGCGCGAGGGCCTTCAGGAGCACGGCGGGGTCGGCTCCGTACGCCGCCTCGCGGCTGGCCTGGCCGAGCCCGGCCGTGACGAGCACCGGCACCTCGGCGGCGACGGCGGCCTGGCGCAGCGACTGGAGCGCGGTGCGCGTGATCGGACCGGTCAGCGGGTCCACGAAGAGGGCCGCGGGGAACGCGGCGATCTGCGCGTCGACCTCCTCGCGCGAGTGCACGATGACGGGCCGGTAGCCGCGGTCGCTCAGCGCCTGCCGCGTGGTGACGTCGGGCGCGGGCCAGACGAGCAGCCGGCGCGGGTTGTCCAGCGGCTCGGGCGGCAACTCGTCGTCCATGGGCCGCGGCTGGGGCCGGTTCGTCACCTCGACGGCGCCACCGGGGCCGTCCAGCGGCTCGGGGCCCTCCGCGGCGTTCTCGTCCGGGGCACCGATCGCGTACGAGCGTCCGGTGCCCTCGGTGGTCGGCGAGAGCCGGGGCTGCGGCTGGGGCTTGGCCTGCTGCTTGGTCTGCGGCGGCGCCTGCGGGTGCGGACGGGCCGCGCCTTCCGGGCGCTCGTCGGTGCCGGGCTCGGGCGGCGTCGCCAGCTTGCGCCGACGCCCGGAGCCTCCCTGCGCGGACTGCGCGGACTGCGCGGACTGCGCGGACTGCGCGGACTGCGGAGACTGTACGGGCTGTACGGGCTGCCCGGAGCCGTGCGGCGGCTGTGTCTGCGGCTGCTGTACGGGCGGCTGGGGCTGCCGCCCGAAGGGCACGCCCTGCCCCAGCGTTCGTACGCTGATCGCGCGCCCCTGCGTCGAGTTCGGGTCGACGGGCGCGGCCTCGGCGGGCAGCGGCTGCGCGGCACGCGCGCGTGGGTCACGCTCCGGCGGCAGCGCGGCCGACGGCGTGCCGCCCGCGGGGTCGGCGGCGGGCGGAGCCTGCCGCGCACGGCGGCGCCCGGTCGGGGCCTGCGGCTGCGCCTGGCCGGGCAGCGCGGGGGACTGCGCCGGGTGCGGCTGCGGCGGCGTGTGGTCGTCGGTGGGGTCCTGCGGCGCCGCGGCGTGCTGCCCGGTGTCGTCCTGCCCCAGGGGGAGGCCGCCCGGGGCGGGCGCGGGCATGCCGCCCTGCGGCGCGGCGGCCCGGGCCGACATGGGGGCGCGGCCCTGCGTGGGCACCCCGCCGCGGGCGACGGCCTGGAGGCCCGCCTGGACGCCCGCAGGAACGTTCACCGAGGCGCCGACCTGCGCGGGCCCCGCTTCCGTGGCGACCGCGCCGCGCGGGTTCTGCTGAGGGCTTGCCGACAGCGCGCCGGCCTGCCCGGAAGCCTGCCCGGAGGCGTGGCCGGAAGACTGTCCGGAGGCCTGCCCCGACGCCTGTCCGGAAGCCTCCCCGGTCACCTGCTCGGCCCCGACCAGCGCCCCGCTGCCCGCCTCCCGGTCCGCCTCGGCCGGAGGCAGCGCGAACACCCGGCTGTTGGAGGCCTCTTCCGCCGCCGCCCGCTCCCGGGCCGCGGCCAGCGCGCGCCGGGCGCGACGGCCGCCGGGGCGCGGCGCGTCGGGGTCGTCAGCCTGCCCGTAGCCGTACTCCGGGGCGGCCCCGGTGCCCGAAGGCAATGCCAAGGCCTGCGACTCGCCCGCCCGCCGGGCACGCCGCCCCGCAGGCGCGGCCTCACCCTGAGAGGGCACTCCCTGAGAGGGCACTCCCTGAGAGGGCACTCCCTGAGACGGCACTCCCTGAGACGGCACCCCCTGAGACGGCACTCCCTGAGGAGGCACGGTTTCGCCGAGCGCCGCGGAACCGGCGGCGTGCTCCGCCGCCGTCATCACGGCCCCCTCGGCGGGGCTGGGCCGCCCCCGGCGCCGGCCGGTGCCCCCCGACGTACCGCCCCCCGTGTCACCGGGAGCGACCGGGGCGGCCTCCGCCGGGCCGTGCGCCACGGCCCGCCGCCTGCGCCGCCCGGTACCGCCGGAACCGGCCTCCGACGCGGGCCCACCGACCCCGCCACCGTCCGTGTCACCGGAGCCGGAGCCGGAGCCGGAGCCGGAGCCCGAGCCAAGGTCAGAACCGGAAGCGGAACCGGAGCCGGAACCCGGCTCCCCGGTGGCGTCCCCGACGTCCAGGAACGAGTCCACCGACGAGCGCCGCGCCCGACGACGACCGCCCCCGGAGGAAGCCCCCGCCTGCTCGGGCACCACGGCCGCGCCCCCCGCGGTGTCGCCGTTCGACGACGGGGCGTCGGCGGCAGCCGGAGCCGGCCGCGCGGACACCTCAACGGACGCGCCGGGAACAGCCCCGGAGCTGTCACCGACCGGCACTTCGAGTACGTACGCACTGCCGCCCGCGCCCGGCACGTCGTGGGTCTGGAGCACCCCGCCGTGGGCCCGCACGATGCCCTGGACGACCGGCTCGTGGACGGGGTCCCCGCCGGCGTAGGGCCCGCGCACCTCGATGCGGACGACCTCGCCCCGCTGGGCCGCCGCGACGACGACCGTCGAATCGACGTACCCGGCCGCTGCCTCGGGGCCTCCGGAAACCACCGCTCCCGCGCGCGTGTTGCCGGTAGCGTCGATTCCGGCGACGTCGGCGATCAGGTGCGCGAGGGCCGTCGCGAGCAGGCGCGCGTCCACCTGGACCGCGACCGGCGGCGCGTGCACGGCGAACTGGGCCCTGCCCGGACCGATCAGCTCCACGGCCCCGTCGACGCCCGCCGCGACGACGGCGTCCAGCGGTACGACCGTAAGGGTCAGCTCCTCGTCGCCCGCCTCCAGGCGCTGGAAGCCCAGGACGTTGTCCACGAGGGTCGTCATGCGCGCGTACCCGGCCGACAGGTGGTGCAGGACCTGGTTGGCCTCGGGCCACAGCTGGCCCGCGTCGTCGGCGGCGAGCGCGGCCAGTTCGCGGCGCATCTCGTCCAGGGGCCCGCGCAGCGACCGGTCGAGCACGGCGACGAGCTGCCGGTGCCGCGCGGCGAGGGCGTCGTAGCGCTCCTGCTCCCGCTCGGCGAACGCCTCGTAGCGGTCCTTCTCGCGCTCGGCGAGCGCGGCGTACCGCTCCTGCTCGGCCGCGAGTTCCTCCTCGCGGCGCTCGGCGGCCTCGCGCAGCTCATCGGCGTGCTGGGCGAGCGCCGCCTCGTACTTCTCGGCGAGCGCGTCGTACGGCCGCCGGTCGGTGAAGGTCATGACCGCGCCGACGAGCTGGTCGCCGTCGCGCACGGGCGCCGTCGTCAGGTCGACCGAGACCTTCTCGCCGCTCTTGGCCCACAGGACCTGGCCGCGCACGCGGTGCTTCCGCCCGGAGCGCAGCGTGTCGGCGAGCGGGGACTCGTCGTAGGGGAAGGGCTCGCCGTCGGCGCGCGAGTGCAGGACCAGCGGGTGCAGTTCCTGCCCGCCGAGGTCGCTCGCGCGAAAGCCGAGGATCTGGGCGGCGGCGGGGTTGACCAGGACGACGCGGCCGTCGGTGTCCGTGCCGACGACGCCCTCGGCGGCGGCCCGCAGGATCATCTCGGTCTGCCGCTGCGAACGCGCCAGCTCGGCTTCCGTGTTGAGCGCCCCGGACAGGTCACGGACGACGATCATCAGCATCTCGTCGCCGCTGTAGCCGCCGTAACCGCCGTGGCCGTAGCGCTCGTCGTAGGCGTTCCTGCTGTCCTCGAGGCTGGAGCTGGTGACCTCGACCGGGAACTCGATGCCGTCCGTACGGCGGGCGATCATCCGCTTCGGCTTGGTCCGTCCACGTTCGTCCGTACTGTCCGGACGGCGCATGGAGCCGGGAATGAGCCGGGAGTCGAACTCCGGCAGCAGATCGAGCAGTCCGCGCCCCACGAGCGCGGTGCCGGGCGCCTCGAAGGCCTCGAGCGCGATCGCGTTCGCGTTCACGACGGTCCCGTTGGCGTTGACCAGCACCAGCGCGTCCGGGAGTGCGTCGAGTATGGCTGCGAGGCGAGCAGCGCCTCGGGATGGCCTGCTGCTCACGACGACGCTTCCTCCCTGGTTACCGCACCTTGCCGACCGCCCAGGCCATCTTGCCCCGCGGCCCGCGGCATGTCACGGGAGGGAAGTCTACGGGGAGCGGTTGCGGGCGCGACGCCGGATGAGAGGGAGTGAGAGGGAGACCGCACGCAGAAGCTGTGAGGGCTTCGGTCGTCCCTGGTCACAGGACGGGCGTACGACGCACTTCACCAAGGCACTTCACGGAAGTGGGCGCCGCGCTCCGCGGAACGGGCCGCTACGCGCGCGTGGGTGGCTGCTGCGCCCCGGTGGAGGGCAGGACCGGCACCAGGGTGTTCCACCGCGAGATCTGGCAGCCGTCGGTCCGCTTGAAGGAGGCGTCGATCGGCTGCCCCCGCCAAGTGCCCGTCACGTGCGCGGTCTGCGAGCCGCCGTGCACCTGGGTGCACATGGCGTCGCGCGCCACCGGCCGGAAGGGGTCGACGCCCTCGGCGGCGAGTCCGTCCAGACGCTCGCACGCGCGCGAGGGCGACGGGTGGCTCCCGCCCGCGGGACCGCACTCCAGCTCGTACGTCTTGTGCGCCCCTGAGCCGTCCTCGGAGTACGTCACCTTCAGGTGGTCGCGGGTGACGAGGTCGGCGGGCGGGGCGGGCACGGCGGCGGCCGGGGCGGCGAGGGCGCCGAGGGAGACGGCGACGGAGGCGACGGCGGTGAGGAAGGGGCGGCGTTCGCTGACAGGTTTCACGGGGGCTCTCCTGGGGTGTGCGGTTTCCAGCTCGCGCCGGCCCGGAGGGCGGGCGCCTGCCGCCTCCTTTAACGCCCCCGGTCGCGCCACGTTGCGGGGGCGGATAGCGCTTTGCCCTCCGGGCCGCGTGACTAGTACCGTGGAAGCCGCGATTGGTGGCGCGGCCCCCGGCTGTGTCATCATCTGCACGCACACCCGCGCTCGCGTGGGTGTCAGGTTGGAGGCGTCGCCTAGTCCGGTCTATGGCGCCGCACTGCTAATGCGGTTTCGGGGTAACCCCCTGATCGAGGGTTCAAATCCCTCCGCCTCCGCCGTGAAGCTGAAGCCCCGGTCCACTGGACCGGGGCTTCAGTGCTTCCCGCCCCCTCGCCCTCCTGGCCCTCCCGCGTCTGCGGGAACGTTTTCGCAGGTCACAAGGGGTGAGGCCAATGGATTTCACATGGCGGCGGCAGTCATGTAATGTTCTTCCTGTCGCCGCGAGCGGGGCCGAAAGGACCGGGAAGCGAAGACGAAAACAAAACAAGCACTCGTAGCTTAACGGATAGAGCATCTGACTACGGATCAGAAGGTTGCAGGTTCGAATCCTGCCGAGTGCACACAGAAGTGAGAGGCCCCGGACGTGAGTCCGGGGCCTCTTGCGTCGTGGGGGTCAGGCGGTTTTCACGGTGCCGCCGTCGATCACGTAGTCCGCGCCGGTGATGTTGGCCGCCACCGGGGAGAGCAGGAACGTGATCAGGGCCGCGACCTCGGTGGGCTCGGTGATGCGGTCCGATGCCATGCCGAAGGTCTGCGGGATCCGGGCCAGGAACTGGGCGTGGTCGGCGCCCGCAGCCGCGGCCACCGCGCCGCCGAAACCGTTCGGGTCCTCCCAGATCGCGGTCCGTACGACACCGGGCGAGACGGTGTTGACGCGGACGCCCCGGGGGCCGAACTGCTCCGAGAGCGCCTTGCCGAAGGCGGTGAGCGCGGCCTTGGCGGTGCTGTAGGCGATCGGGCCCGTGCCGGGCTGGCGGGCGTTGACCGACGAGACGTTCACGAGGGCGCCCCGCCGCTCGATCAGGCTGGGCAGCGCGGCGCGGGCCGCGCGGATCGCGCTGAAGAGGTTGATGTCCAGGGCGGTCTGCCAGCGGGCGTCGTCGACGTCGAGGAAGCCGTCGACGGCGATGTCGTCGCCCGCGCCGACGTTGTTCACGAGGAAGTCGACGCCGCCGAGTTCGCGGATGGCGTGCTCGACGAGTTCGGCCGGGCCCTCCGCGGTGCCGAGGTCCACGGCGTACGGCAGGGCGCCGGACTCCTTCAGCTCCGGGGTGATCGTGCGGGCGGCGCCCACCACGCGCACGCCCTCGGCGACGAGGGCGCGCACGGTGGCGAGGCCGATGCCGCGGCTGGCCCCGGTGACGACGGCGGTCTTTCCGGTGAGGTGCAGGTCCATGGGTGTCCTCAGGGTGAGTGAAAGTATTTGACCTAGGGGTACAGAATGTGGGTGTGCGGGGGCCCGCCCGGGGCCCTGAGGGCGGCCGGGACGCGTGAGCGGTGAGGTCAGAGCAGGTCCAGGGCCGCCCGGACGGTGCGGTGCATGCCGTCGGGGCCGTCCGCGACCCGCGCGGTCAGGCGCAGTCCGACCACCGTGTTCATGAGCAGGCTGCCGACGGCTTCGGCGTCGCGGTCAGGGGCGATCTCGCCCGAGCGCTTGCCCTCCTCGACCAGGGCCCGGAGCGTGGACTCGGTGCGGGCGAACATGTCACGGACCAGTTCGGCCGTGGCCCGGTCCGAGCCCGCCAGCTCGGCCGCCGCGTTCACGGCCATGCAGCCACGCCGGTCCGGGTCCTCCAGGTCCAGGGTCACCAGGAGTTCGAGGGCGGCGCGGAGGCGGCCCTTGACCGGGCCCTCGCTCTCGAAGAGCGCGATGAGGCGCACGGCCTGGGTGTCGCGGTAGCGGCGCAGGGCCCGCTCGAAGAGGGCGTGCTTGCTGCCGAAGGCGTTGTAGAGGCTGCCCTTGCCGATGCCGAGCGCGTCGACGAGGTCCTGCGGTGTCGTGCCCGCGTACCCCTTGCGCCAGAAGACCTCCATCGCCTGGTCCACGGCGGTCTCCGGATCGAACTGTCTCGGCCGTCCCATGCGGAGCAGCGTAACAGCGTTTTGTACTTTGAGGTCAACAACTTAAGCCGAGGCGTTGTCAGTGGCGTGCGTCATGCTCGGTTCCATGACGTGGTGGTGCACGGGGGTGCGGTGGCACGCGGAGGGCAGGCCCGCCCTCGGCTGGTACGCGCCCGGACGGGAGCCGCGCGAGAGTGCGCCGGTGTACGGTGCCGCGCTCGCCTTCCGTGCCAGGGGCGGGCGGCGGTGTCTCGGGGTGTGGCGCGCCGGGCGGTGGACGCCGTGCCCGGCGGGCGCGGGCGCGGGCGTGGCGGGGCGGGCCACGCGCGGGCAGTGCGAGGAGTGCGCGCGCGTCGACCGGGCGCACTCGGTCGCGGCGGACACCTTCGCCGACGATCCGCGGCCGTATCACGTGTACGTGGCGTGGTTCGGCCCCGGCGTGGTGAAGGTCGGCATCACCGGGGTCGCACGGGGCGGCACGCGCCTCCTTGAGCAGGGCGCGGTGGCGTACAGCTGGCTGGGGCGCGGCCCGTTGATGGCCGCGCGCCGCACCGAGGAGCTGCTGCGCACCGCGCTCGGCGTGCCGGACCGGATCCCGTACGCGCGCAAGAGGGCCCTGCGCGCACGGTTGCCGCCCCCGGCCGAGCGGGCCCGTGAGCTGGCGGAGCTGCACCGGACGGCGAGCGGGCTCGGCGGGTGGCCCGACTCGCTGGAGCGGCTGGCGTACGCGTGCGTGGACCACACCGGGGTGTT
Source organism: Streptomyces sp. NPDC045778 (assembly GCF_056431945.1). Lineage (NCBI taxonomy): Bacteria > Bacillati > Actinomycetota > Actinomycetes > Kitasatosporales > Streptomycetaceae > Streptomyces > Streptomyces sp. NPDC045778. Next base: position 105,546 of record NZ_JBWKJZ010000002.1, on the reverse strand, counting down.
CGGGCTCGCCGGGGAGCCCAAGGAGGCGAAGGGGGCGGTGACCGAGCTGGTGGACGGCGGGGTGGTCGCGGGCACGCTGGTCGGGGCGGCGGGGCCGGATCTGCACCTGGAGGTGCGGCGGGGGACGGGAAGCGGAGGCGTGGTGGTCGTCGACGGGCGGGTGTTGAGCGGGTGGCGGCTGGAAGCGGTGGCGGGGGAAGCGGAGATGACGGTTCCGGTGCGGGGGATACCCGCGGTGCAGGGCGGGTTGTTCTGAGCCCGGAGGGGGCGCGGCGCGCCCCCTCCGGCGGCCATCCGCCCCAGCGACTCCTCCCGCCCGGGCCCCCTTTGCTGACCGGAAGGTCAAAACTGGCTGCCCGTTCGGCAAGGCGGGCTCGCCGAGGTGGACAGGGGGTTCTGCCGGCGGTGACGGTGGGTGCCATGACTGATCACGAGCTGAGCCGGCAGGACATACCCGACGTGACCGGCCCCGTCGGGCCCTTCGAACCGCCCTACTACTCCGTCGTGTTCACCGGCCTGCGCTCCGACGGGGACGACGGCGACGGTTACGACGAGACCGCGCGGCGCATGGACGAGCTGGTGGCGGCGGTCCCCGGCTTCCTCGGGGTCGACTCGGCGGGCACGCCCGGGGGCCTCGGCATCACCGTCGCGTACTTCCGGGACCTGGACGCGATCAAGGCGTGGCGGGACGACCCGGAGCACAGCGTGGCGCGGAAGCGGGGCCGGGAGGAGTGGTACGAGCGGTACGTGGTGCACGTGGGCAAGGTGGAGCGGAGTTATGGGCAGGGCCGGGGGACGGGGGTGGCCGGCCGTGGTGAGTGAGGCCGGAGTGCTGCGGGACGGCGGGAGGGAAGGCGGTGGGGAGGGGCGCGGGGAGGGGCGCGGGGAGGGGCGCGAGGAGCACGGCGAGGCCGAGGCCGTCGTGGCGTTCTGGCGAAGGCTCGGCCTTCCGGGGCTCGTCGACGTGCACACGCACTTCATGCCGGAGCGTGTCCTCGCCAAAGTGTGGGCGTACTTCGACGGGGTCGGGCCCCTGACGAACCGGAAGTGGCCCATCAAGTACCGGCACGACGAGGAGCGTCGGCTCGCCGTGCTGCGGGAGTTCGGGGTGCGGGCCTTCACGGCGATGCTGTATCCGCACAAGCCGGGCATGGCGCGCTGGCTCAACGGCTGGGCGGCGGACTTCGCGGCCCGCACGCCGGACTGTCTGCACACGGCGACGCTGTTCCCCGAGCCCGGCGTCGAGGGGTACGTACGGGAGGCGGTCGAGGCCGGGGCCCGGGTGTTCAAGGCGCATGTGCAGGTGGGGGCGTACGACCCGAACGACGCGCTGCTCGACCCGGCCTGGGGACTTCTTGCCGAGACTGGGACGCCGGTGGTGATGCACTGCGGCTCCGGCCCGGTGCCCGGCAAGCACACCGGGCCCGCGCCGGTGGGGCGGCTGCTCGCGCGCCACCCCCGGCTGCGGCTCGTCGTGGCGCACATGGGGATGCCGGAGTACGCGGACTTCCTGGACCTGGCGGAGCGGTACGGGGAGGTGCGGCTCGACACCACGATGGCGTTCACGGACTTCAGCGAGCGGGACGCGCCGTTCCCGCGCGCGGAGCGGGCGCGGCTCGCGCACCTCGGCGACCGGGTGCTGCTCGGCACGGACTTCCCCAACATCCCGTACGGGTACGGGCACCAGCTGGAGGCCCTGGAGCGACTCGGCCTCGGGGACGAGTGGCTCAGGGGGGTGTGCCACGGGAACGGGGCGCGGCTGTTCGGGCTTGAGTGAGGCCTTGGGTGAGGCCTTGCGCGAGGGCTTCATGGGCGCTGCCCCGCCCGGCTCGCAGGGCACCGCCCCCGGCCCCGCGCCCCCGCCCCGCCCCGCCCCGGGCCCCGGCCCCGCCCCGGCCCCGCCACCCTTCTTAGGGAATTCACAGGAACCCGCAAGCCCCCTCTCACCCCCCGCGTCGACGCTGAGGGCATGACCACGACCTCGCCCCAGGGGCGTACCGAACTGCTCAGGCCGGACGGGCGTCCCGTTCGCGTGCTCGTCGTGGACGGCGAGGTGGCGCTCACCGAGCTGTTGTCCATGGCGCTGCGCTACGAGGGCTGGGAGATCCGCAGTGCCGGTGACGGCCTGGGGGCCGTGCGGGCCGCGCGGAGCTTCCGGCCCGATGTCGTCGTGCTCGACATGATGCTGCCCGACGCGGACGGCCTGTCCGTGCTCGGCCGGGTGCGGCGGGAACTGCCGGAGGTGCCGGTCCTCTTCCTGACCGCCAAGGACGCCGTCGAGGACCGGATCGCCGGGCTCACGGCGGGTGGGGACGACTACGTCACCAAGCCGTTCGGCCTGGAGGAGGTCGTCGCGCGGCTGCGCGGCCTGATCCGGCGGGCCGGGGCGGCGCCCGGGCGGCGCGGCGAGTCCGTGCTCGCCGTCGGCGACCTCACCCTCGACGAGGACAGCCACGAGGTGACGCGCGGCGGGCAGTCCATCCACCTCACGGCCACCGAGTTCGAGCTGCTGCGGTACCTGATGCGCAATCCGCGGCGCGTGCTCAGCAAGGCGCAGATCCTCGACCGGGTGTGGAGCTACGACTTCGGCGGCCAGGCCAACGTCGTCGAGCTGTACATCTCGTATCTGCGCCGGAAGATCGACGCAGGCCGCGAGCCGATGATCCACACCCGGCGGGGCGCGGGTTACCTGATCAAGCCCGCCCCGGTAGCGGCATGAGCCGTTGGGCCCACGCTCCGGGCCCGGCCCACGGCCTGCCGGAGTGAGTTCCTCCGAAAACTTCTTGTACGCCGTAAGGCAGCTCCTCTACGGTGTATGACGCGTTCGGCCTCATACACCGTAGAAGACAGGAGCCCTCCATGACGGCGACCACCGCCGAGCCCCCCGGGGCAGGCGCCACGCCCCGGGACCGGCACCCGCGGCGCTGGCTGATCCTCGGTGTCATCTGCCTCGCCCAGCTCACGGTGCTGCTCGACAACACCGTGCTGAGCGTCGCCATCCCGTCGCTCACCCGCGAGCTTGACGCCACGTCGTCCGACATCCAGTGGATGATCAACGCGTACTCGCTCGTCCAGTCGGGCCTGCTGCTCACGGCGGGCAGCGCGGCGGACCGCTACGGCCGCAAGAAGATGCTGACCGCGGGCCTCGTCCTGTTCGGCGCGGGCTCGCTCGCGGCGGGCCTCGCGCAGTCCGCCACACAGCTCATCGCGGCCCGCGCCGGGATGGGCGTCGGCGGCGCGCTCCTGATGACCACCACCCTCGCCGTCGTCGTGCAGATCTTCGACGACGACGAGCGGGTGCGGGCGATCGGCCTGTGGGCGACCGTGAACTCCCTCGGCTTCGCGGCGGGACCGCTGCTCGGCGGCTTCATGCTGAACCACTTCTGGTGGGGCTCGATCTTCCTGATCAACATCCCGGTGGCGCTGCTCGGCGTCGTCGCCGTGGTCCGCCTGGTCCCCGAGTCCAGGAACCCGCAGGGCGACCGGCCCGACCTGGCCGGCGCGGTGCTCTCGACGATCGGCATGGCCTCGGTCGTGTACGCGATCATCTCGGGGCCCGAGCACGGCTGGACGTCGGCGCACGTCCTGGTCGCGGCGGGCGTCGGCCTGGGTGTCCTCGCCGTGTTCGCGGTCTGGGAGACGCGGATCCCCTACCCGATGCTGGACATGCACTTCTTCCGGAACAAGCAGTTCGTGGGCGCGGTGACCGGCGCGATCCTGGTCGCCTTCGGCATGGGCGGCTCGCTCTACCTGCTCACCCAGCACCTCCAGTTCGTCCTCGGGTACGAACCCCTGGAGGCCGGCCTGCGCACCGCGCCGCTCGCGGTCGCCGTGGTGGCCTTGAACATGGTGGGCATCGGCGCGCGCCTGCACGCCAAGCTGGGTACGCCCGGCACGATCCTGACCGGCATGACCATGATGGCGGGCGGGCTCGCGGTGATCGCGGTGTTCGGCGGCCACGCCTACTCGGGCATGTTCGCCGGGCTCGTCCTGATGGGCGCGGGCATCTCGTTCGCCATGCCCGCGATGGCCAACGCGATCATGAGCGCGATCCCGCCGGAGAAGGCGGGCGTGGGCGCGGGCGTCAACGGCACGCTCGCGGAGTTCGGCAACGGCCTCGGCGTGGCCGTCCTCGGCGCCGTCCTCAACGCCCGCTTCGCGGCGCTCGCCGGGGTCTCCGCCGCCTCCTTCCCCGCGGCCATGGCCGCGGCGGGTTCGGCGGGCGAGCGGGAGCGCGTCGCCGACGCGTTCTCCTCGGGCCTGGAGACCAGCCAGCTGGTGGGCGCGGCCGCGGTGTTCCTCGGCGGCGCCGTCGCGGCGGTGCTGCTGTGGCGGGCCGGCAGGACGGAAGCGGGCGAGCACCCGCGGGAAACCGTGGAGCAGCCGTCCGCGTAGCTCCGTGGCGCGGGCACCGGCATAGCATCGAAGGCGGGTGGCCGGAGCGTTCCGACCCCCCGCCCCACCCACCGGGAGCAGGACCCGTACCAGGAAGGTGCGCCATGGCGAAGGCAGCCGACCGCGCGAAGCGAGCGGCGCGCATGAGCGTCTGGCTGGAGAGCAGGGCGCCCCGGGGCTCGGGCCGCAGGGGCGACCAGCCGTCCGGTCTGGACCGGGAGCGCATCACCGAGGCCACGGTCCGGCTCCTGGACGCGGAGGGGCTCGCCAAGTTCTCCATGCGCCGCCTCGCCGCTGAGCTTGAGGTCACGGCGATGTCGGTGTACTGGTACGTGGACACCAAGGACGACCTGCTCGAACTCGCCCTCGACTCGGTCTGCGCCGAGGTCCGCCTGCCCGACACCGAGACCGACCCGTCCGCGTGGCGCACCCAGCTCGGCGACCTCGCGCGGTCCTACCGGGCGCTGCTGGTCCGCCACCCGTGGGTGTCGCCGCTGGTCGGCCAGTTCCTGAACATCGGCCCGAACTGGCTGCGGTACTCCCTCGCCGTGCAGCGCGTCGTGCGGAACACCGGCCTCGCGCCCCAGCAGCGCAACGGCGCGATCGCCGCGGTCTTCCAGTTCGTGTACGGCTTCGGCACGATAGAGGGCCACTTCATCGCCCGCTGCGACGACGCCGGGATGACCCTCGACGAGTACTTCCGCGACGCGGTCGGCACGGTGAACGAGGAGATGTCGGGCAACGAGACGATCCGCAGCGCCCAGGAGCTGATGAACTCCCGCACCGAGGCCACGGTCGTCGAGATGTGGGAGCGGGACTTCGAGATCGCCCTCGACCTCCTGATCGCGGGGATCGAGGGCCTGCTGTCCCGCTCCTGAGGGCCTAGGCCCCCGGCAGTTCCTCGCCGCGCACCGCCTGGATGTCCAGCTCCACGCGCAGCGTCGTGCCGATGGCGGCGATCCCGGCCCGTACGACCTGGTTGTAGTTCATGGCGAAGTCCTCGCGCCGCAGCTCGGCGGTGGCGCGGAAGGCGGCGCGGGTGCCGCCCCAGGGGTCGGCGCCGGTGCCGAGGCAGACCAGATCGAGGTCCACGGGCCGCACGACGCCGCGCATGGCCAGCTCGCCGCGCACGGTCCAGCGGTCGGCCCCCGCGGGCTCCAGGCCCGTCGACCGGTAGGTGATCTCCGGGTACGCCGCCACGTCCAGGAAGTCGGCGCCCTTCAGGTGCTCGTCGCGCAGGCCGTTGCCGGTGTCGATGGAGGCGGCCCGGATCACGGCCTCCACGCGGGACTTCGCCAGGTCCTCCGCGACCTCCACGCGCCCGGAGAACTCGGTGAACCGCCCGTGCACGCTGGAGATCCCCAGGTGCTGGGCGACCGCGCCCACGGAGGAGTGCGCGGGGTCGATCGTCCACGGCCCGGCCGCGGGCAGCTCGGCGCCGCCCGCGCGGGCGAGGACCACCTCACCCACCTCGGCGCGGCCGCTCGCGGTGACCAGGGCGGTGGCCGCGGCGGGCGCGTACCCGACGGCGGTCACGATGACGGTGTACGGACCGGCCGGGAGCGCGGTGGCGTCCCGCACCGCGCCCTCCGCGTCCGCCTCCACGCGCAGTACCTGCGCCCCCGTCATGTCCGTGACGGTCACGACGGCGTGAGGCACGGCCCATCCGTCCCGGGTCCGTACGCGCGCGCTGATCCCCATCCCACAACTCCCGTTTGCTCTGTCGCTGCTTGCCGCGGGGGCGCGGCCCCCTGAATGACCGGTCCGGGGCGGTGCCGGCCGGCCGTCCCCTGCCGTGGAAACGCCGGCACCACCCCGGACCGGGGCCGGTCACTCGCCCGGGTGGGCGAGTTCGATCTCGTGCCCGTCGACGCCGTCCCCGGCGACGACCAGGGCGGTGGCCACCGGCGGGTAGCCCGCCGCGATGACGGTGTACTCGCCGCTGTCCAGGTCGGTGAAGGCGTACGCCCCGTCCGCCCCGGTGGTCGTGCCGGCCACGACGTTGCCCGCCGCGTCCACGAGGGTGACCCGCGCGTCGGCGAGCGGTCCCCCGGCGGCCCGCACGGTGCCGAGCACCCGCGCGCCGGGCCGCAGTTCGGCCTCGACCCGGGTGACGCCCACGGCGGCGATCTCGACGGGCAGCGCCACGGGCCGGTGCCCCGGCGCGTTCACGGCGACGGTGACGGCGCCCGGCACAAGCTCGCCGAAGGCGAACGCGCCCTGCTCGTCCGAGGCCCCGGTGGCGAGCACGTCGCCGCGCACGTCGGTCACCACGACCATCGCGCCGGCCAGCGGCTCCTTGCCCTCGGCGGTCCGCACGACTCCGCTGAGCCCGCTGGTCCCGCTCAGGAGCACGTCGTACGCGAGCGGCTCGTCGCCCACCACGACGGTCGAGGCCTGCGGCTGGAACCCGTCGGCTGCCGCGATGAGCACGTACGACCCGGCGCCGGGCGCGTCCACGGCGTACGAGCCGTCGGCCCGCGCCACCGAGCGCCCGACCTGCTGCCCGCCGAGCGAGATCAGCGTGACCGCGGAGCCGGGCACGGGTGCGCTCTCGGCGCCGCGCACGAAGCCGCGTACCGGGATCCCGCCACCGGTCGCCGGGGCGGACGCCTGCGCGGCCGAGGCCCGGACGGCGTGCGCCTGCTCGGCGGTCGCGCCCTCGGCGGTCGCGGCGACGGCGGCGAGCACGGGCTCCTCGACGGGGGCCGGGGCGGCGGAGGAGCCGGCGGCGGCCGGGGCGGTCTCGGCGGACTGGGCCGCCGCCGCGGCGGACCGCAGCGGGACCTCCTTGATGAACAGGGTGATCAGGAACGCGACGAAGGCGATGGGCGCCGCGATCAGGAAGACGTCGGCGATGCCGTGCCCGTACGCGCTCTCCATGACCGTGCGGAACGGCTCGGGCAGCTTGTCCAGGTCGGGAATGCCGCCACCGGCGGTCCCGCCGTGGCCGAACGCCGCGCCCCGAGGGCCGAGATCGGCGATCCCGTCCTTCACGTAGTCGGTGATCCGCGTGGACATCACGGCGCCGAGGGCGGAGACACCCATGGCCCCACCGAGCGACCGGAAGAAGGTCACCACGGAACTGGCGGCGCCGATGTCCTGCGGGTCCACCTGGTTCTGCGTGCACAGCACCAGGTTCTGCATCATCATGCCGATGCCGAGCCCCATCAGGGCCATGTAGACGGCGATGTGCCAGTACGGGGTGTCGTACCGCATGGTGCCGAGGAGCCCGAGCCCGGCGGTGAGCAGCACACCACCGCTCACGAGCCAGGCCTTCCACTTCCCGGTCTTGGTGATCAGCTGCCCGGAAACAGTCGACGAGACGAACAACCCACCGATCATCGGAATGGTGAGAACGCCCGACATGGTCGGCGACTCACCCCGGGCCAGCTGGAAGTACTGGCTGAAGAACACGGTGCCCGCGAACATCGCGACACCCACGAACAGCGAGGCCGCCGAGGCGAGCGTGATGGTCCGGTTCCGGAAGAGCCGCAGCGGGATGATCGGCTCACTGGCCCGGGACTCCACGAGCAGGAACAGCAGCCCGAGCAGCACCGAGCCACCGACCATCGTGTACGTCTGCCACGACAGCCACTCGTACTTCTTGCCGGAGCCGCTGCCCGCGAAGGTGATCCAGATGAGCAGCAGCGACACGGCGGCCGAGATGAGGAGCGCCCCGCCCCAGTCGACCTTCACGTCCCGCTTCACGACGGGCAGCTTCAGGGTCTTCTGAAGCACCACAAGAGCGATGACGGCGAACGGCACACCCACGTAGAAGCACCAGCGCCAGCCGAGCCAGGAGGTGTCGGTGATGACACCGCCGAGCAGCGGCCCACCGACGGTGGCGACGGCGAAGGTGGCGCCCAGGTAGCCGGAGTAACGCCCCCGCTCACGCGGGGCGATCATCGCGGCCATGACGATCTGCGCGAGCGCGGACAGACCGCCGACGCCGATGCCCTGCACCACACGGCAGGCGATGAGCATGCCCGCGTTCTGCGAAAGCCCGGCGACGACCGACCCGAGGACATAAATGACGAGGGCGATCTGAACAAGCGCCTTCTTGCTGAACAGGTCGGACAGCTTGCCCCACAGGGGAGTACTGGCCGTCATGGACAGCAGCGCGGCGGTGACGACCCAGGTGTAGGCGGACTGACCGCCGCCGAGGTCGCCGATGATCTCGGGCAGGGCGTTGGAGACGATCGTCGACGACAGGATCGCGACGAACATGCCGAGCAGAAGGCCGGAGAGCGCCTCCATGATCTGGCGGTGGGTCATCGGCGCGTTGTCGTGCTGATGCCCTCCGTGCTTGGCATGGCTGCCCCGCACACCGGACGGTGTGGATGTTGCCATGGGGTTCCTTTTCCTGGTTCTTACGCGGGTGTACGGGTGGGTGCCGTGACGCGCGGCGCGGCGGACCTGCAGTCACCGAAGCTGTCGCGGAGCCGGGCCATCAACGCGGTGAGCAGGCCGACTTCGTCGTCGGACCAGTCGCTGAGCCGCTCGGAGAGCAGCCGCGTGGTGGACTCGGAGAGCACTTCCATCTGCCGCTCACCGGCGGGGGTGAGACGCAGGATGCGCGAGCGCTTGTCGGCGGGGTCGGGGGACCGGTCGATCCAGCCCCGCTCCGCGACGTGCGCCACGTGCCGGCTGGTCACCGACATGTCCACCGCGAGCAGCTCCGCGAGCCGGCCCATCCGCATCTCGCCGTAGCGGCTCAGCAGGGTCAGTACGGCCGCGGAGCCCGCCGGGCAGTCGTGCGGCAGGATCCGTGCGAGGTCGCGCTTGACGGCGCCGATGGCGCTGAGCTGGCGGGCCAGCTCCTCGTACTGACGCTGAGCGGCCACGACACCCTCACTTTCGTTGCTTAGGGCAACGATAAAAGCGGTTGGTTGCCACAGGCAAACGAAATCGGCCCCAGCCCCCTAAAACCCTGGCAAAGCTCAGTACCCCCCTCTGTAAAGTCCCCGGTCAGAGGGGGGTTGGGCGGAACACCCCGGATTCGCTAGGGTCCTGCCCCATGGCACACAACCCCCATGCCCCGCAGGGCCCCGAGGGTCAGCACGACCCGGCCGGCTCCACGCAGATGTTCCGCGCCTTCGTCGACGAGACCCCACAGGGCCGCTCACGGCCGCAGCAGGCGCCCGCGGGCCCGCGCATCGGCCTGATCATCGGCGTCGTGGCGGCGATCGCCATCGTCGCGGCCGTGGCCTGGCTGGCTCTGAAGTAGCCGGGAACACGCCAAGCGCCGACACAAACCGGCCAAGTCTCTTTGACGCCGCAGTTCGGAACCACCGGGGGACGGCCGCCGACGAAACGTGAGGGGACACGCCGGTATGTCCGCCCGGAGCACAGCAACGGCAGTGCCCCGCGCGGGAGTCCGCCCCGCGCACATGACGGCGAGGACGGACATACCGGCGGGGCCCCGCCGCACACCCGGCGCAGGGCGCAGGACGACGGCGGACACAGACCGACGAATGCTCAGCCGACACGGAGCGAACCCCCGGCCGACACGGAGCGAACCCCCGGCCGACACGGAGCGAACCCCCGGCCGACACGGAGCGAACCCCCGGCCGGCGCGGAGCGAACCCCCGGCCGGCGCGGGGCGAACGAACCCTCAACCGGCGCGGAAGCGAACCCTCAGTCGACGGGAGCGAATCCTCGACCGACGGAGAACGAACCTCCAACCGGCGCGGAAGCGAGCCCTCAGTCCGAGATGAGCCCTTCGCGAAGCTGGGAAAGGGTCCGGGTGAGCAGCCGGGAGACGTGCATCTGAGAGATCCCGACCTCCTCACCGATCTGCGACTGCGTCATGTTCGCAAAGAAGCGGAGCATGATGATCCGCCGCTCCCGCGGCGGCAGCTTCGCGAGCAGCGGCTTCAGCGACTCCCGGTACTCCACGCCCTCAAGGGCGGTGTCCTCATACCCGAGCCGGTCCGCGAGCGACCCCTCGCCGCCGTCGTCCTCGGGCGCGGGGGAGTCGAGCGACGAGGCGGTGTACGCGTTCCCCACCGCGAGGCCGTCGACGACGTCCTCCTCCGAGACGCCGAGCACGGCCGCCAGCTCGGGCACGGTCGGCGACCGGTCGAGCCGCTGCGCGAGGTCGTCGCTGGCCTTGGTGAGCGCGAGCCGCAGCTCCTGGAGCCGCCGGGGCACCCGCACCGACCAACTCGTGTCCCGGAAGAACCGCTTGATCTCCCCGACCACGGTCGGCATCGCGAACGTGGGGAACTCGACCCCGCGCTCGCAGTCGAACCGGTCGATGGCCTTGATGAGCCCGATGGTGCCGACCTGGACGATGTCTTCCATCGGCTCGTTCCGGCTGCGGAAGCGCGCGGCCGCGTACCGCACGAGCGGCAGATTCAGCTCGATGAGGGTGTCTCTGACATACGCGCGCTCGGGGCTGTCCTGATCGAGCGCGGCGAGCCGCAGAAAGAGGGAGCGGGACAGGGTGCGGGTGTCAATGGCCTCGGGAGCCGCCGGGACGGCGGCCTCCGGCACGGCCGGAGGAGCGGCATCGGAACCCTGAAGCGCGTCGGGCGCGGACGCGCTCTCGCTGCCTTCGAGCGTGAGCGTGAGCACCTTCGAGCTGCCCTGGTCTGCGGACATGCCACCCCCTTGAGGTCGCGGACGGTCGCGGCCTGCGCCCCACCGAAGGAACGCAGCCTCCACCTGAATACCGGAGCCGGAGCTGCGGCAAACGCGGTTCCAGCAGAATGTCACATGTCGGCAACACGCTGTAGTGACTTGTCGACAAGTGAGGGTGACGTACCCGCAGGAAGGAAAGGGTCTCGGCCGATTTCGCCCAACTCCCCGTCGGCAACGGCCGGAAGACCGCTCCACCCGATACGGTTACGCCTCGATCCGATTTGCGGATCGAAGCCGCGCGAAGCTTCTGGCCAACAGTCTTGACACATGCATCTGGGAGACGCCCAATTCGGCACTGATCTGAGACTGGGTCAGATTACTGTAGTACCGCAGCAGCAGAATGCGCTGCTCGCGCTCGGGCAGCTGCACGAGCAGGTGCCGCACCAGGTCCCGGTGCTCGACCCCGTCCAGGGCGGGGTCCTCGTACCCGAGCCGGTCGAGGAGCCCGGGCAGCCCGTCGCCCTCCTGCGCGGCCTCCAGGGACGTCGCGTGGTACGAGCGCCCGGCCTCGATGCAGGCGAGGACCTCGTCCTCGCCGATCCGCAGCCGCTCGGCGATCTCGGCGGTGGTCGGGGACCGTCCGAAGGCTGTGGTCAGGTCCTCCGTGGCCCCGGTGACCTGCACCCACAGCTCGTGCAGCCGGCGCGGCACGTGCACCGTGCGCACGTTGTCGCGGAAGTACCGCTTGATCTCGCCCACCACGGTCGGCATCGCGAAGGTGGGGAACTGGACGCCCCGGCCCGGGTCGAACCGGTCGATCGCGTTGATGAGCCCGATGGTCCCGACCTGGACGACGTCCTCCATCGGCTCGCTGCGGCTGCGGAAGCGCGCGGCGGCGTACCGCACGAGCGGCAGGTTGGCCTCGATGAGCGCGGCGCGTACGCGGGCGTGTTCGGGGGTGCCCGGTTCCAGCTCCTTCAGCTGGGCGAACAGGACCTGGGTGAGGGCCCGCGTGTCGGCGCCCCGGGTGCTCGTGGGCCCCTTCGCGGGAGGCGCTTCGGGCGCAGAACTGGCCGGCAACGTCAACGCCACCCCTTCGAATCGGTCGACCCGATCAGTTCGGTCAACTCATCCGTCAAAAGCGGTCATAGCATCACAAGACATGTGCACTGTGTGCAAGCACCCCATAACTCCGTGTTGAGACGGCCGGAACGGCGGGGAACGGGACGGCGGGTCGGCGCGAAGCACCGGCGCGGTGAAACGCGAAGCGGCCCCGCACCGTTGAGGTGCGGGGCCGCTCGGGAAGGGCTGCCGGAGCCCGGGAGGGGCTCGTCGGAGCGCGCGGCGGCGCGTGCTCAGAACTCGTAGTCGGCGATGACCCACGTGGCGAATTCGCGCCAGAGCGCGACGCCCGCCTGGTGGGCGGGGTGCTCCAGGTAGCGCGTGAGCGCGCCGGCGTCGGCGACGGCGGAGTTGATGGCGTAGTCGTACGCGATGGGACGCTCGGAGATGTTCCAGGCGCACTCCCAGAACGTCAGCTCGGGGATGAGGCCGCCGAGCTGCTCGAAGGCCTTGACGCCCGCGGCGACGCGCGGGTCGTCGCGCTCGACGCCGTCGTTCAGCTTGAACAGGACCAGATGGCGGATCATCAGGTGCTCCTAGTCGTCCTTGCCCCCGTTGGCGACCCATGTCATGAAGTCGCCGATGGCCTTGGCGGCGTCCGAGATGCCCTCGAAGCCGACCTGTACGTAGTCGGCGGCCTTGGCCGGATCGGTGATGATCACGTACAGGACGAACACCACAAGGACGAAGAGAATGAGCTTCTTTGGGTCCTTCACGCGGTGCCCTCCCCGTTTTCGCTCATCCCGTGCCCCCGTAACCCTCTGTCCTTGCCGCTGCCGCCTGTTGCCGGGCGAGTCTAACGTGGCGCTAACTCACCTGGTTTTTAAGGACCAATGACCCCCGCTCCTGGGCCGTTGGCCTCCGGTGCCGCGGTGGGGTCCGGCGCAGGATGGACGTGAGCCCGAGGGATCCGGCAGGAATCCGCGGGCCCGGTTCCGGCCTCCACTGCGGGGTTCGCGCCGCCTCTTCCCCCGGTGGCGGCGCGGACTTGAGAGTGCCGGTCCTCATCGGGGGGAGCGGCACCCCCCCGTCGCCGCTTCCCCCGCCCTCCGGGGCGTGACGACGTGAGTCAGGGGCGTGTTCCGCAGCAGAGGGCAGACGAAGGGCAGTAACGACAAAGGGCCCCGTCCGTGAGGACGGGGCCCTTTGTGTGAAGAGCGGTAGCGGAGGGATTTGAACCCTCGGTGACTTGCGCCACACTCGCTTTCGAGGCGAGCTCCTTCGGCCGCTCGGACACGCTACCGAGAGAGATCCTAGCCCAAGGTGGGCCGTGCTCTGAAATCCGTTCCCGGCCAGACCTCCGCCGGGCCCGGGTGGGGCCCGCTACCGCCCCCGGAAGAAGGTGGTGAGCAGCTTCGCGCAGTCGTCGGCGAGGACGCCCTCGACGACCTCGGGGCGGTGGTTGAGCCGCCGGTCGCGCACGAGGTCCCACAGAGAGCCCGCGGCACCGGCCTTCTCGTCGCGGGCGCCGTACACGACCCGGTCCACGCGGGACTGCACGAGCGCGCCCGCGCACATCACGCACGGCTCCAGGGTGACGACGAGGGTGCAGCCGGGCAGCCGCCAGGAGCCGAGCGCGGCGGCGGCCCGGCGCAGCGCGAGGACCTCCGCGTGCGCGGTGGGGTCGCCGGCCGCCTCACGTTCGTTGTGGCCGCGTGCGAGGACCGTCTCGCCGTCCGGGGAGAGCACGACGGCGCCGACGGGCACGTCACCGCCCCGGACGGCCAGTCCGGCCTCGTCCAGGGCGAGCCGCATGGGCGCCAGCCAGCGGTCCCGTACGGGGTCGGGGAGAGGGTTCACAGGAGGGGCCACACGACGAACCTTACGGATGCGCCCGCCGTGTCGCGCGGACGTGGTCAGCGGACCGCTTCGAGCACCTCCGCGGCGCCCAGGACGTCGGCGATCTCGTTGAGGGCGTCGCCGCTCTCCAGGGCGAGCAGCTCCTTCTCCGATACGCCGAGGTCGCTCAGGATCTCCCGGTCCCCGAGCGGTCCCGCGGGCACGGCCTCGCCGCCCCCCGCGTCCGTCTCGTCGTCGCCCGACCCGTCCTCGCCGTCCTCCGTGCCGTCGAGGTCGAGCGTGTCCAGGTCGACGGCGCCGTCGTCGGGATCGCGTCCCAGCATCTCGTCGGTGAGCAGGATCTCGCCGTAGGCGCTGCGGGCGGCGGCGGCCGCGTCCGAGACGTAGATGCGCGGGTCCTCCTCGCCGTCCACGCGGACGACGCCGAACCACGCGTCTTCCTGCTCGATGAAGACGAGCACTGTTTCGTCGTCGGCGCCGCCCGACTCGGCGGCGGCCTCACGGGCCAGGTCGGTCAGATCCGACAGGGTCTCCACATCGTCGAGCTCCGTGTCGCTCGCTTCCCACCCGTCTTCGGTGCGCGCGAGCAGTGCGGCGAAGTACACCGTGACTCTCCCACTGTTCATAGGCGCCGGTTGGGGATCCCCCCGGCGGACGTCGGGGGCGGGAATGCGGTGCCAAGCCCCGCCCACTCGGAATCGTGGCAGAAACAACGGCTTCAGGAGAGGTCTTCCGGCCGCTGTGTCCGCGTCGCGTTGCGAATCACATGCCGTTTCGACGCCGCGGCCCCCGCGGCTACCAGCGGAACGTGCGCATACGCATCGCCTGTCGCAGTCGGGCCGCCCGTGCGCGGCGCGGTGTCACCCGGGCCCGCAGCTCGCGGGCCTCGGCCAGCTCGTGCAGGAACTGGGCACGGCGCCTGCGGCGCTCCGCGTCGGTCTCGCGGCGTTCCCGGTCGGGCATCGGCCACACCACCCCAGTTCGTACGACCACCTTCCCCCCGAGGGCCGACTTGATGCCAACGGAGGGACGGGGAGGTCCCGAGCGGGCGGGTGGGGCCCGCGGGGGACGGAGGGGGCGCTTCGCCCGGTTACTGTTGAACAATGCGGATCCACGTCGTCGACCACCCGCTGGTGGCGCACAAACTCACCACGCTGCGCGACAAGCGCACCGACTCCCCGACCTTCCGGCGCCTGGCCGACGAGCTGGTCACCCTGCTCGCGTACGAGGCCACCCGGGACGTGCGCACCGAGCAGGTCGACATCGAGACCCCGGTCGTGTCGACGACCGGCGTGAAGCTGTCGCACCCGCGTCCCCTCGTGGTGCCGATCCTGCGGGCCGGGCTCGGCATGCTCGACGGCATGGTGCGCCTGCTGCCCACGGCCGAGGTCGGCTTCCTCGGCATGATCCGCAACGAGGAGACGCTCCAGGCGTCCACGTACGCGACGCGCATGCCGGAGGACCTGTCCGGCCGCCAGGTGTACGTCCTCGACCCGATGCTCGCCACGGGCGGCACCCTGGTCGCGGCGATCCAGGAGCTGATCAAGCGCGGCGCGGACGACGTGACGGCCGTGGTGCTTCTCGCCGCCCCCGAGGGCGTCGAGGTCATGGAGCGGGAGCTGGCGGGCACGCCGGTCACCGTGGTCACGGCCGCGGTGGACGAGCACCTGAACGACAGCGGGTACATCGTGCCGGGCCTCGGCGACGCCGGGGACCGCATGTACGGGACGGCTGAATAAGCCGGACGACAGCTCGCCGTACCGTCGTGGTGCGGTGCGCGCTCAGCAGTTCTCGCCGTCGCCCGACGACGGCCGGGAGGGCGCCGGTGAGGGCTTGGCGAGTGCCGCCAGGGCCTTGGCGGCGTCCTTCTCCTGTGCCAGGCCCTTGAACCCGGCGCCGATGATCAGGTCGACCGTGGCGTCCTTGCGGCCGTCGGTGCGCTTCTCGGCGCCGGTGAGCTGCGTGGCGAGCACGGGCAGCGCGGTGTCGAGGGCGGACCGGGGGCCGAGCACTATGCCGGGGCCCTTGACCTTCTTGTCGTACGCCTTCGTGGCGTTGTCGAACTTGGCGACGGTGAAGCCGCGCTTCTTCAGGTCGTCTGCGGTCTTCTTGGCGAGGCCTTCGCGGGGCGTGGCGTTGAAGACGTTCACGGTGATCCTGCGGGGCTCGGGCAGGGGTGCGGCCTGCTTCGCCACGGCCTTGCGGGCCGGTTTCTCCACGCAGTCCCCGGCGCCGGCCGCGGACGCCTCGTCGCCGCCCGTGAAGACGTCGACGAGTTGCAGGGTGCCCCAGCCGATCAGGCCGAACGCGGCGAGGGCCGCCACGGCCGCGAGCACGATCCTGCGGCGGCCGCTCGGGCGGCGCATTCGCGGATACTTGTCCCCCGTGATGCGGTACTTGCCGCCCATGCCGGGGGGAGTGAGCATGCTCATGGGCGCAGCGTAGTGCGGCCCGGGCGCGATGCCTACTAGATGATCATTACCGGCCGCGCAGTCCAACCCGAAAGGGCCAACGCGGAATTGGGCCCCGGTGCGCGGGCCGCTCCGCGGGGTGGCGTCAGCCCAGTTCGAGGACGCGGGCGTGCAGGACCTGGCGCTGCTGGAGCGCGGCGCGGACCGCGCGGTGCAGGCCGTCCTCCAGATACAGGTCGCCCTGCCACTTGACCACGTGGGCGAAGAGGTCGCCGTAGAACGTGGAGTCCTCGGCGAGCAGGGTCTCCAGGTCGAGCTGGCCCTTGGTCGTCACGAGCTGATCGAGGCGGACCGGGCGCGGCGCGACGTCCGCCCACTGCCGGGTGCTTTCCCGGCCGTGGTCGGGGTACGGCCGGCCGTTTCCGATGCGCTTGAAGATCACACGGAAAGCCTACCGGTCAAGGCTCTCCGGGCGCAGCCATGGCGGCCGAGTGCGACCCTGGGAAATGCCGCCCGAAAGCGGGGCAAAGCGGGAACTCTCCAGTCGGGAGCAGGGTGCGAAGTGAGCGACAGCAAGCCGACGCCGTCCACACCCGATGGCGCAAACCGCCCGAACGAGTCCGCGGCCGGAGCGTCCCCGGGCGCCGGGGCGCCCCCCGAGGCCGCTGAGGTCACCGGGGCCGCCGGGGCCGCTGCGAGCGCCCCCGAGGTCGCGGAGATCGCCGCCGGGTACGCCTTCCAGGGGCCCGCGCTCGACCTCGGGGCCGTCCTGTGGGAGGGCCGCTGCCACCCGGACGCGCAGGTGCGCGTGCCGCTGGCGATGCTCAACCGGCACGGGCTCGTCGCCGGGGCCACCGGCACCGGCAAGACCAAGACCCTCCAGCTCGTCGCCGAGCAGCTGGCCGCGCAGGGCGTGCCCGTCTTCCTCGCCGACGTCAAGGGCGACGTCTCGGGGGTCTCGGCGCCCGGCGAGCCGGGGGAGAAGGTCACGGCACGGGCCCGCGAGGTCGGCCAGGACTGGGCGCCGCAGGGCTTCACCAGCGAGTTCTACGCGCTCGGCGGGATCGGCACGGGCATCCCCGTGCGGGCCTCCGTGACCAGCTTCGGGCCGCTCCTCATGGCGAAGGTCCTCCAGCTCAACCAGACCCAGGAGCAGTCCCTCGGCCTGATCTTCCACTACGCCGACCAGAAGGGCCTGGAGCTGGTCGACCTCAAGGACCTGCGGGCGGTCGTCACCTTCCTGACGTCGCCCGACGGCAAGCCGGAGCTGCGGACCATCGGCGGCCTGTCGACCGCGACCGCCGGGGTCATCCTGCGGGCGCTCACCACGTTCGAGGCGCAGGGCATGGGGGACTTCTTCGGGGAGCCGGAGTTCGACACGAGCGAGTTCCTGCGGGTGGCCGGGGACGGGCAGGGCCTGGTGTCGGTCCTTGAGCTGCCCGCCGTCCAGGACAAGCCCGCGCTGTTCTCGACGTTCCTGATGTGGCTGCTCGCGGATCTGTACCACGACCTGCCCGAGGTCGGTGACCTGGACCGGCCCAAGCTCGTGTTCTTCTTCGACGAGGCGCACCTGCTGTTCAACGGGGCGTCCAAGGCGTTCCTGGAGTCGATCACCCAGACCGTGCGGCTCATCCGCTCCAAGGGGGTCGGCGTCTTCTTCGTCACCCAGACGCCCAAGGACGTGCCCGCGGACGTGCTCGCCCAGCTCGGCAACCGCGTCCAGCACGCGCTGCGCGCCTTCACGCCCGAGGACCAGAAGGCCCTCAAGGCGACCGTGCGGACCTTCCCCACCTCCGCGTACGACCTGGAGGAGGTCCTCACCGGCCTCGGCACGGGCGAGGCCGTGATCACCGTGCTGAGCGAGAAGGGCGCCCCGACGCCGGTGGCGGCGACGCGGCTGCGGGCGCCGCGGTCCCTGATGGGCCCGGTGCAGGCCGCGGACCTGGAGCGGGCGGTGCGGGGCTCCCAGCTCCACGCCCGGTACGCGCAGGCCGTGGACCGCCACTCCGCGTACGAACGCCTCCAGGAGGCGGCGGCCGCCGTCCCCGAGGCCCCGGCCGCCGAGCCGCCCAAGGCCGCCAAGGGCGGTGGCTCCGTCGTGGAGCAGGTGGTCGGCAGCGGCATGTTCAAGTCGCTCCTGCGGTCCGTGGGCACGCAGCTGGGCCGGGAGATCTCCCGCTCGGTCTTCGGGACGGCCCGGCGGCGGCGCTGACCCGGCCGGGCGGCTGCTCCGGGACGGCGCGGCGGTGGCGCTGACCGGCCGGGCGGCTACTTCGACGCGGCCCGCTTGGCCGCCGCCTTCTGCTCCTGCTTGTAGGCGCGGACCTTGTGCAGCGTCTCCGGGCCCGTGATGTCCGCCGCCGAGCGGTGGGACCCCGCCTCGCCGTAGGCTCCCGCGGCCTCCCGCCAGCCCGTGGGGCGCACGCCGAGCTGCTTGCCGAGCAGGGCGAGGAAGATCTGGGCCTTCTGCTTGCCGAAGCCGGGCAGGTCGGTGAGGCGGCCGAGCAGCTCCTTGCCGCTGCCCGCGTCCCGCCAGATCCCCGCGGCGTCGCCGTCGTAGTGCTCGACCAGGTACTGGCAGAGCTTCTGCACGCGCCCGGCCATCGAGCCGGGGTAGCGGTGCACGGCCGGTTTCGTGGCCAGGAGCGCGGCGAACGCCTCGGGGTCGTACGCGGCGATCTCGTGTGCGTCGAGGTCGTCCGCGCCCAGCCGCCGCGCGATCGTGTACGGGCCCGCGAACGCCCACTCCATGGGGACCTGCTGGTCCAGGAGCATCCCGACGAGCGCGGCCAGCGGGCTGCGGCTCAGGAGCGCGTCGGCCTCGGCCTCCTGGGCGAGGTGCAGGGTGACGTCCTTGTCCATGGGCCGATCATCCCCCGGGCGGCCCCGGCGCGCAGGGCGGCAGCCGCCGCGTCCTGGCCTGAGCGCCCTCGCTGGTCCGGCTCACAGCACCGCGCTACCGCGCTTGTCCTCGAACGCCGGACGGGCTGGATGATCTCGGCCGAGCCCAGGACGACGGCGTGCGGGCCGCTAGGTCGGGGCCGGGAAAAATCGTGTGCGGCCCCGCCGACCGTCGCCGTACCCTCGGACCCATGTCGACGCCCCGCATTTCCTAGCCAGGACACACGCCTTCACGTCACCCGTGTGTCCTTTCGCTAGTGCGGAGCGTATTCCCTTGATTTCTGTACGTGACCTCGATCTGCGCGTCGGTGCCCGGACCCTGCTGGCCGGGGTGTCCTTCCACGTGGGGCCCGGTGACCGGGTCGGCCTCGTCGGGCGCAACGGCGCGGGCAAGACCACCCTCCTCAAGGCCCTCGCGGGGCAGGTGCCCCTCGCCGCGGGCACCGTGACGCGCACCGGCTCCCTCGGTGTCCTCGCCCAGGACCCGGCCGCCGCCGACCCGGCGGCCACCGTCAGCGACCGGATCCTGTCCGCGCGCGGTCTCGACCGGGCGGTGCGCGCGCTGCGGGCCGCCGAGACCGCCCTGGCCACGGCTTCCGGCGCCGGGCCCGAGCGCGCGGCCCTCGCCGCGTACGCCCGCGCGGACGACGCGTTCCAGGCCCGCGGCGGCTACGCGGCCGAGTCCGAGGCCGCCCGCGTCGCCGCGGGCCTCGGGCTGCCCGAGCGCGTGCTCGCGCGGCCCGTGGGCGAGCTGTCCGGCGGGCAGCGGCGCCGCGTCGAGCTGGCCCGCGTCCTGTTCGCGCACCACGACGTACTGCTGCTCGACGAGCCCACGAACCACCTGGACCGCGACTCCGTGGAATGGCTGCGCGGGTATCTGGCCGGGTACCCGGGTGGCTTCGTGCTGATCAGCCACGACACCTCGCTGCTCGCGGCCGTGGTCAACCGGGTGCTGCACCTGGACCCGGCCCGCGCCGCCGTGGACGTGCACAACACCACCTGGCACGCCTATCTGGACCAGCGCGCCGCCGCCGACCGGCGCCGGGCCCGCGAGCGCGCCAACGCCGAGCGCAAGGCCACCGCCCTGCGCACCCAGGCCGACAAGATGCGGGCGCGCGTCGCCACCGCGACCGCCGCCAAGAACATGGTCCGGCGCGCCGATCGCATGCTCTCCGCGACGGAGCCGGTGCGCCGGGGCGAGAAGGTGGCCCGCATCCGGCTGCCCGAGCCCGCCCCGTGCGGCCGCACGCCGCTCGGCGCGGTGAGCCTGGAGAAGTCGTACGGGGACCTGTCCGTGCTCAAGGGCGTGGACCTCGCCGTCGACCGGGGCAGCAGGCTCGTCGTGCTCGGGTTCAACGGGGCGGGGAAGACCACCCTGCTGCGGCTGCTCGCCGGGCGGGAGCGCCCCGACGGCGGGCGCGTGGTGCACGGGCACGGCCTGCGGCTCGGCTACTTCGCGCAGGAGCACGACACCCTGGACACCGGGTCGAGCGTCCGCGAGAACCTGGCGGCGGCCGCGCCCCAGCTGACCGGCGGGGAGGTGCGGCGCGTGCTCGGCTCCTTCCTGTTCCGCGGCGACGACGCCGACAAGCCCGCGGGCGTCCTCTCCGGCGGTGAGAGGACCCGCCTCGCCCTCGCCGGGCTCGTCCACTCGGGCGCCAACGTGCTGCTCCTCGACGAGCCGACCAACAACCTCGACCCGGCCTCGCGCGACGAGGTGCTCGCGGCCGTGGGCACGTACCCGGGGGCGATCGTGATGGTCACCCACGACGAGGGCGCGCTCGACGCGCTGCGGCCGGACCGGGTGCTGCTGCTCCCCGACGGCACCGAGGACCTGTGGAACGCGGAGTACCGCGAGCTGGTCGCGCTGGCCTGAGCGGTCAGGCGGCGGCCGCGTCGGCCGCCGCCTCGCGCAGGGCGCCGATGAAGGCCCGCGGCACCGGGCCCTCCGGAGCGGTCGCGCGGACCGCCGCCCAGATCGACCGCACCGGTTCGGGGCGCGCGACACGGCGTACGACAACGTCCGGGCCCTCGTCCGGGACCCCGGCGAGGCCGAGTCCCGGCACCAGGGTCACGCCCACCCCCGCGGCGGCGAAGCCCCGCGCCGTCGCGTAGTCGCCGCTGTCCACGACGGGGTCCGGGGTGAAGCCCGCCGCCGCGCAGGCGTCGAGCACCGCGTCCAGGCAGGGCCCCGGCAGTTCGCTGCCCACCCAGGGCTCACCGGCGAGTTCGGCGAGGTCGAGCTTGTCCCCGCGGGCCAGGCGGTGGCCCGCGGGCAGCACCGCGCGGTAGCGGTCGTCGAGGAGGTGGACGAAGCGGACGCCGTCCACCGGCGGCGCGTCGTGGCGCCGCACCACGAGCGCCAGGTCCACGCGGCCCGCCTTCACCTCCGGCAGCGGGTCCTCGTCGAGCCGCAGCTCCGTGTGCACGCCCGGGTGCTCCCGCCGCAGCCGGGCGAGGGCGGGCGCGACGAGGCGGGCGCCCGCCGTGGCGAAGTACCGCACCGAGATCCGGCCGGTGCGCCCGGTCCGCAGGTCCGCGAGCGCGGTCTCCGCCTCGGCGACGTGCCGCCCGAGCGCCGCCGCGCAGTCCGCGAGCAGCCGTCCGGCGTCGGTGGGCCGCACTCCGCGCCCCGTCCGTTCGAGGAGGGCGACGCCCGCCTCCTTCTCCAGGGCCGCCATCTGCTGGCTGACCGCCGACGGCGTGTAGCCGAGGTTCCGGGCCGCCGCGGTGACCGAGCCGCTGCTGACGACCGACCGCAGGATCTGCAAGCGCCGCATGTCGAGCATGCGCCCACCTTACGCGGCGAATGTAGCCCTGCTTAATTCTGGCTCCACATCTTTTCGCTTGTCTTATGGGTCGGGCCGGGGCACCGTCGACGTACACCCCAGTCCCCGCCTTCCCCTGGAGCCGTCGTGCGCGTCGCCGTCCTCGCCCTGCTGTGGGGTTCGAGCTTCCTGTGGATCAAACTCGCCCTCGACGGCGGGCTCGCGCCGCTGCACGTCACCGTCGTCCGCTGCGCGCTCGGCGCCGCCGTGCTGCTCGGGCTCGCCCGCGCCGCCCGTCAGCGCCTGCCGCGCGACCGGCGCACCTGGGGGCACCTGGTCGTGGCCGCGCTGTTCTGCAACGCGCTGCCGTTCCTGTTCTTCAGCATCGGCGAGCAGACCGTCGACTCGGGCGTCGCGGGCGTCATGAACGCCACCACCCCGCTGTGGTCCCTGGGCCTCGGCCTGCTGCTCCGCACCGACCGCCGGCTCGGCCCGCACCGGCTCGGCGGTCTCGTCCTCGGCTTCGGCGGTACGCTGCTGATCTTCGCGCCCTGGCACGAGGCGGGACTGGCCGGCGGTGGCGCCCTGGTGCTGCTCGCCGCCGCCGTCAGCTACGCGGTCGCCTTCGCGTACATGGCCCGCCACCTCGTCAGCCGCGGCACCGATCCCCTCGCCCTCTCCGCCGCCCAGCTCCTCGTGGCCACCGGCCTGGCCGCGCTCGGCCTGCCCTTCGCCGCGTGGCCCGCCGCCGCGCCGAGCCTCACCGGGGTCGCCGCCGTCGTGGTCCTGGGCGTCCTCGGCACCGGCCTCACCTTCCACCTCAACTCCCGGCTCATCGCCGACGAGGGCCCCACCGCGGCCGCGACCGTCGGCTATCTGCTGCCGGTGGTCTCGGTCGCGCTCGGGGCCCTCGTCCTGGGGGAGGACCTGAGCCCGCGCGTCCTGGCGGGGATGGCAGTGGTGCTCACCGGGGTCGGCCTCACCCGCTACCGGCCGGGCAGCGAGCGCACCGCCGCCCCGCGTGGCGGTCGAAGGCGCTCCTACCCGCGGGCCGCGGAGACCTGGACGTCCTCCAGGACGCCGAGCGCGTCCGGGACGAGTACGGCGGCCGAGTAGTACGTGCTCACCAGGTAGGAGATGACGGCCTGGTCGTTGATCCCCATGAACCGCACGTTGAGCCCGGGCTCGTACTCGTCCGGTATCCCGGTCTGGCGGAGCCCGACGACGCCCCCCTCCTCCTCGCCGGTGCGTACGGCGATGATGGACGAGGTCTGCCCCGCGGAGACGGGGATCTTGCCGCAGGGCAGCAGCGGGACGCCCCGCCAGGCCGGCGCCCGGTGCCCGCCCAGGTCGACGTGGCCGAAGTACAGGCCCCGCTTGTTGCACTCGCGCCCGAAGGCGGCGACGGCGCGCGGGTGCGCGAACAGGAACCGCGTCTGCCGCCGCATGCTCAGCAGCTCGTCCAGGTCGTCCGGGGTCGGCGGGCCCGAGTGGGTCTGGATGCGCTGCCCGTACTCGGCGTTGTGCAGCAGGCCGAACTCCGGGTTGTTGACCAGCTCGTACTCCTGCCGCTCGCGCAGCGCCTCGATGGTCAGGCGGAGCTGCTGCTCGACCTGGTCCATCGGGTCGTTGTAGAGGTCGGCGACGCGCGAGTGCACCTTCAGGACGGTCTGCGCGACGCTCAGCTCGTACTCGCGGGGCCGCAGTTCGTAGTCGACGAAGGTGCCCGGCAGGACGGGTTCCCCGGAGTGTCCTGACGCCAGGTCGACGGCTGCCTCGCCGTGCTTGGTCTGCGGCAGGCCGCGCTCGGCGAACCGCCGCCGGGTGTGCTCCCGCAGTGCCTCGTGCCGCCCGGCGACGGCCTCGTACTCCTGCCGGGTCAGCACGAGCGCGGTGGTGGCGGTCGCGGCGCGGGCGGTGAACTCCCACTCCCCGGCGTCCGCGGCCTCCGGCGCGAGCGCCCGCCCGCCGAAGAACCCGCCGTCGGCGACGACCCCGAGCGCGGTCTCCTCGCCGTACGGGCCGCGCCCGACCCGTTCCACCCGGCCGTGCGCGACGAGCACCACCTGGTCGACGGGGCGCCCGGCCTCCACGAGGACCTGCCCCGGCTCGTACGCGCGCCGCGTGAACCGCGCGGCGAGCGCGCCGAGCGCGTCGGCCTCGTCGAACCCGCGGAGCAGGCCGAGTTCGGCCAGCTCCTGCGGTACGACGCGGACGTCGGACCCCTCCTGCACGAAGGAGACCCGGCCGTCGCCCACGGCGTACGTCAGCCGCCGGTTGACCCGGTACGTGCCGCCGCGGACCTCCGTCCACGGCAGCGACCGCAGCACCCAGCGGGAGCTGATGCCCTGCATCTGCGGGACGGTCTTGGTGGTCGTCGCCAGGTTCCGCGCGGCGGCGATCCCGAGGCTCAACTGGGCCCGTCCGCCCTCCTGTCCGGCGTCCGGCTGCTGCTCCGCTGCTGTCGACATCGCGCGTCCCTTCCGGCTTCGGCAAGGCCTGTCCGGCTTCGGCAAGGCCTGGTGAGGCGCGACGAGCCAAACAACCGGCGCGAACCGGGTCAACGAGCGCCTTGTGCGCCGCGCGCGCCCGATGGCCGGTAAGCGCCGACGCGCGGAGCGTCCTGGCATGTGGCGCGGCCGGGCCCAGCCTCCCGGGGCCCGCACGCCCCTGGGGAATGGCTGTTTGGCATATCACTCGAACGTGTAAATCCAGCGAGTCCTGGGGCGCCCCCAGGGCGGTTCCAGGGCGGTTCCAGGGTGGTGGTGCCGGACCCAGGCTCAGCTCACACTCCCCACGCCGGCCGCGCCGCCCCGACGATCGGCCCATGCAGCGATTCACGGACAAGACGGCCCTGATCACCGGCGGCACCAGCGGCATGGGCCTCGCGACGGCACGGCGCCTCCTCGACGAGGGCGCGTACGTGGCCATCACCGGCCGGGACGAGCGGCGCCTGGCGAAGGCCGCGGCGGAACTCGGCGCCCCGGACCGGGTGCTCGCCGTGCGGGCGGACGCGAGCAGCCTGGCGGACCTGGACGCCCTGATGAGCGAGGTCCAGGCCTGGCGCGGCGGCCTCGACACGGTCTTCGCGAACGCGGGCGCCGGCGTCTTCAAGCCGAGCGCGGAGATCACCGAGGAGGACTTCGACCTCGCGGTGAACGTGAACTTCAAGGGCGTCTACTTCACCGCCCAGAAGGCCGTCCCGCTCCTGAAGAAGGGTGGTTCCCTCGTCCTCAACGCCTCCTGGACCCTGCACCGGGGCCTCGCCGTGGCGTCGGTCTACTCCGCCACCAAGGCGGCCGTCCACAACCTGGCCCGCACCCTGGGCGCCGACCTCGCCCCCCGGGGCATCCGCGTCAACTCCGTCAGCCCCGGCTACATCGACACCCCCATGTACCGCGCGGCCACCCCGGACCCCGCCGCCGACTCCGCGGTGACCGCCCAGGTCCCCCTCGCCGCCCTCGGCCGCGCCGAGGAGGTCGCGGCCGCGGTCGCCTTCCTCGCCTCGGCCGACGCGTCGTACGTCACGGGGCAGGACCTGGTGGTCGACGGGGGCCTGGTGGGTTCCGTACCGGGAGCCTGAGAGCCCGCCGCCACGCCTTCACGCCTTCACGCCTTCACGTCTTTACGCCTTTACGACGCCTCCGTGCCGAGGGCGGCGCCCAGGAGAGCGCGGAGGTGGTCGGCCTCCGGGAGCAGCGTGGCCTCGATCCGGTCGTCGCTGCGGCCGGCCAGGGTGAGTTCCTGGATGCGCCGGAAGAGCAGCCGGTCCGCCGCGGCGATCAGGGCGGCGGCGGCCCGGGGCGCGATGGCCGGGGCGCCGTCGGGGGCGGCGGCGGCCAGCGCCTCGGCGAGGGCTTCCTCCCGCTGGTCGTGCAGTTCGCGCAGCCGGGCGGTGAGGGTGGGGCTCTCGGCGACCATGCGGGCGAACGCGGGCCCGGTGAAGCCGACCACGGGGCTGTGTTCAAGGAGGGCGGCGCGGAACGTCCGGCCGAGGGCGGCGAGCGGCTCCTCGCCGGGCCCGCGCTCGGCGACCGCCCGGGCCAGGCCCCCGGTGAACGTCTCGTGGTGGTCGAGGGCCAGGTCCTCCTTGCGCGGGAAGTAGTTGGTCACCGTCTTCTTGGCCACGCGGGCCGCTGTGGCGATCTCGGCGATGGTCGTCTGCTCGAAGCCCTGCTCGATGAAGAGCCTGGTGGCGTGGTCGGAGATCAGCTGCCTGGTCTCCAGCTTCTTGGACTCGCGGAGGCCCATCTCGGTAGTCATGAAGCAATCTTACATCCGACATAAAAATATGCTTGACGGACTGAGGGGTCAGGGCTAAATTTACGTCCGTTGCAAAATTACCCCGAGAGAACAGGCTTCGGATTGCGCAAGCTCACCTACTTCGTCGGCGCCACCATCGACGGCTTCATCGCCGACCCCGACGGCGGCTTCGACGTCCTCATGCCGTACGTCACGGAGGACTTCCTGCCCTTCCTGGCCACGGAGTTCGCGGAGACCCTCCCGGCGCCGGCCCGCGCGGCCCTCGGCGTCGCGGACACCCCCGCCACCCGCTTCGACACGGTCGTGATGGGCCGCCACACGTACGCCGCGGGTCTGCCCGCGGGGCTCACGAGCCCGTACTCCCACCTGCGGCAGATCGTCCTGTCCCGCTCGCTCACCACGAGCCCGGACCCGGCCGTCGAGGTCACCGCCGAGGACCCGCTCACCCTGGTGCGCGGGCTCAAGCGGGAGGAGGGGCTCGGGATCTGGCTCTGCGGCGGGGGCGAGCTGGCCGGCCGGCTCCTGCCCGAGGTCGACGAGCTGATCGTCAAGCAGTACCCGGTCGTGGCCGGCACCGGCGTCCCGCTCTTCCGCGCCGACTTCGCGCCGCAGGCGTTCCGGCTCGCGGACAGCCGCGTGTTCGCGGGCGGCAACGTCGTCCTCACGTACGCCAAGGCGACCGCCTGAACCGCACTCCGCCCGGGCCCCCTGCCCGCCCGGCGGCCCCCCGCTCGGCCCGCGTCACCAGACCCCTATCGCCAGGAGTTCCCCTGAACGTCACCGCTTCCACCCTCTCCCTCACCGTCGCCGACGTGGACGCCTCGCGTGAGTTCTTCCAGACCCACCTCGGCTACCAGGTCGCCATGGCCGCCGACGGCTTCGCGTCCCTGACCCGCGGCGACGGGGCCGCCGACGTCGTGCTGCTGCGGCGCGGCAGCGAGGTGCTCCCGCCCGAGCAGCGCGACCAGCGGGCCACGGGCCTGATCTTCGCGCTCACCGTCACGGACATCGAGGCCGAGGAGCGCCGCCTGCGGACGGCGGGCGCCCCGATCACGATGCCGCTGCGCGAGGAGCCCTGGGGCGAGCGGCTGTTCCAGCTGACGGATCCGAACGGGGTCGTCGTGCAGCTCGTCGAATGGGTCACTCCCGGGGAGCCCGGGGAGCCCGGGGAGTCCGGGGAGCCCGGGGAGTCGGCGGGACCGGCGCAGTCGGACGTATCGGACGCACCGAAGACGCCGGACGTCACGTCGTCGGAGCGGCCCGCCATGTCCGTGATCACCCCCACCGAGGCGAACGTCACCGAGTCCCCGAACGCCCGCATGACGGGCCTGGCAGCACCCGCCCGCGGCAGCGCGGAACTCAGTACCTGGACGGTCGCGATGGAGGCGGGCCGGAGCGGCCCCGAGCACCTCATCAGCCGCGAACAGGTCTGGACGGTGACCGCCGGAGCCTTCGACGTCACCTGCGACGGCCGCACCGAGCGGATCTCGGCGGGCCAGACCTTCGTCCTCCCCCCGGACGTGTGCCGCCAGGTCCACGCCCCGCAGGCGGCCGAGGCGCATGTCGCGATGCGCGCGGACGGGGTGGCCTCCGTGCCCGGCACCGAAGGCACGCGCGCCCTGCCCTGGGCCCGGTGACCGCCTGAGAGCCCCGCACGGCACGACCCCCGGCCCTTCCCTCATGGAGTCAGCTTGCCCCTGCGCATCACCGCCCTGACCGACCCCGACGAGACCTCCGCGAGCCGTCGCCTGGCCTGGCTGGCCACCGGTACCGACGGCAGCCCCGCCGGGCACGCCTTCCTGCGCCTGTTCACCAGGAAGGGCCAGCGCCACCTCGCCGAACTGGACGTCCAGGTCCACCGCGCCGAACGGCGCGGCCGGGTGGGCACCCGCCTGCTCGACGCGGCGCTGGCAGCGGCCCGCCAGGACGGCCGGAGCACGGTCGTGGCCCAGGCCGGGGCGGGATCTCCTGGCGCCGCCTTCCTCACCGCCGGCGGCTTCCGCGCCGCGCTCGCCCTCACGTACGCCCGGCTCCCGCTGCCGTGCGCGGACCTCCCCGCGCTCACCGCCCTCGCGGGGAAGCCGCACCCCGGCTACCGGCTGACGGCGTGGGAGGGCAGGGTGCCCGACGAACTCGCCACCACGTACGTGGCCTCGCGCCGGGCCATGGACGACATGCCCATGGGCGCCGTCGACTACGGCACGGTGGTCTGGGACCTCGACCGGGTACGGGCGGCGGCGGACGCGGTCGCCGCCCGCGGCGACGTCCTCCACACCGTGGCGGCCGTGGACCGTACGACCGGCGTCATCACCGGCTTCACCGAACTGGTCGTCCCCGGCGACGGGACGGGCGACGCCCAGCACTACGGCACGGCGGTGCTCCCCGAACACCGCGGCCACGGCCTGGCCCGCTGGATGAAGGCCGCCTCGATCCTCCGCGCCCGCGAACGCCACCCCCACCTGAGCGGCCTGCTGACGGACACCGCCGACAACAACCCGCACATGCGACGCGTCAACGACGAACTCGGCTACGTCCCGACCCACACGGCCCACGAGTACCAGCTCGACCTGTAGCACCCGCCCGGCACGGAAGCGCGGACGGACAACGTCGAAGGGCCCCGCTGCAAGCAGCGGGGCCCTTCGACTTCGTGCCCGGTGAGGCACTGGCGGAGGATACGAGATTCGAACTCGTGAGGGGTTGCCCCCAACACGCTTTCCAAGCGTGCGCCCTAGGCCTCTAGGCGAATCCTCCGCCGCAAACAATACAAGACGTTGAGGAGTGCTCGCGAACTCGTTCCCGGGGGTGGGGATCGGCTACTGTGGGGGCCAGCCCCTCACGTGGCGCTATCTGACTGAACTCCCCCAGGGCCGGAAGGCAGCAAGGGTAGGTCGGCTCTGGCGGGTGCGTGAGGGGCGCTTTGCGTTCCGGGGCCGGTGGTGCCGCTGGGCGGTCCGGGATGTCAGTGGGCGCCATTAACCTCGTAGATGTGTCGTCTCTCGCGCTGTACCGCCGCTATCGCCCGGAGTCGTTCGCCGAGGTCATCGGGCAGGAGCATGTAACCGACCCGTTGCAGCAGGCGCTGCGGAACAACCGGGTCAATCACGCGTACCTGTTCAGCGGCCCGCGCGGCTGCGGCAAGACGACGAGCGCGCGCATCCTGGCCCGCTGTCTGAACTGTGAGCAAGGTCCCACCCCGACCCCCTGCGGCGAGTGCCAGTCCTGCCGCGACCTCGCGAGGAACGGCCCGGGGTCGATCGACGTCATCGAGATCGACGCCGCTTCCCACGGTGGCGTGGACGACGCGCGCGACCTGCGCGAGAAGGCCTTCTTCGGCCCCGCGAGCAGCCGGTACAAGATCTACATCATCGACGAGGCCCACATGGTCACGTCGGCGGGGTTCAACGCCCTGCTCAAGGTCGTCGAGGAGCCGCCGGAGCACCTCAAGTTCATCTTCGCCACGACCGAGCCCGAGAAGGTCATCGGCACCATCCGGTCGCGCACGCACCACTATCCGTTCCGCCTCGTGCCCCCGGGCACCCTGCGGGACTACCTCTCCGAGGTGTGCGGGCGCGAGGAGATCCCCGTGGCGGAAGGGGTGCTGCCCCTCGTCGTGCGCGCGGGCGCCGGTTCCGTGCGTGACTCCATGTCCGTGATGGACCAGCTCCTCGCCGGCGCCCGCGAGGACGGTGTGACGTACGCCATGGCGACCGGCCTCCTCGGGTACACGGACGGCTCGCTCCTCGACTCGGTGGTCGAGGCGTTCGCCTCCGGCGACGGCGCGGCCGCCTTCGAGGTCGTCGACCGCGTCATCGAGGGGGGGAACGACCCCCGGCGGTTCGTCGCCGACCTCCTGGAGCGGCTGCGCGACCTCGTGATCCTCGCCGCCGTTCCCGACGCCGCCGAGAAGGGCCTCATCGACGCCCCCGCCGACGTGGTCGAGCGCATGCAGGCCCAGGCGGGCGTGTTCGGCGCCGCCGAGCTGAGCCGCGCCGCCGACCTGGTCAACGAGGGACTCACGGAGATGCGCGGCGCCACGTCACCGCGCCTCCAGCTGGAGCTGATCTGCGCCCGCGTGCTGCTGCCCGCCGCGTACGACGACGAGCGGGCCGTCATGGCCCGGCTCGACCGCCTGGAGCGCGGCGGACACTTCATGGCGCAGGGACCCGCCTCGACGCCCCCGATGGGGTACGCCCCCGGGCCCGAGGCCCACGCGGGCGTGCGGCAGCCGGGGCCCGCCGTTCCGCCCGGCCCGTCCGGCCCGCCCGTCCCGCCCGGAGGCGGCGCCGCGGCCGCGCGTGCCGCGGTGCGAGGGGCTCCCGCTCCCGCCGGGGACACCGCGTCCGCCGAGGCCGCGCCGGCCGCCACCCCGCCTCCGCCCGCGGCGGCCCCCACGCCGTCACCCCAGGCCGCGCCCCCGCAGGCCCCCCCGGCCCCGGAGCCCACCCCCGCGGCGAACCCGCCGGGCAGCTGGCCCACGGCCTCCGCGCCGGGCAGCAGAGCCGCGCCCGCCGCCGCGCCCCGGCCCGGCGGCTGGCCCACCGCCGCCCCCGCGGGCGGCGGCACCACGGCCCCCGCGCCCGCCCCGAGCGCACCCCCCGCACCCCCCGCAGCCGCGCAGGCCCCGGCCCCGCAGCCCCCCGCGCCCGCCCCCGTCGTCGGCGGCCCCGACCCCCGCACCCTCTGGCCGAACATCCTCGAGGCCGTCAAGAACCGCCGCCGCTTCACCTGGATCCTGCTCAGCCAGAACGCCCAGGTGGCGGGGTTCGACGGGACGACCCTCCAGATCGGCTTCGTCAACGCCGGGGCCCGGGACAATTTCGCGAGCAGTGGCAGCGAGGACGTCCTGCGCCAGGCGCTCTCCGAGCAGTTCGGCGTGCAGTGGAAGGTCGAGGCGATCATCGACCCGTCCGGCGGCAGCGCCCCGCCGCCCGCCGCGAGTGGCTTCGGCGGCGGCCAGGGCGGCGGGTACAACGCCCCGAGCGGTGGGTACGGCGCCCCGAGCGGCGGCCAGGGCGCCCCCGCCGCCCCCCGGCCCGCCCCGCAGGCGCCCGCGGCCCCCGCGCCCCCGCCCGCGGGCCGCCCCGCCCCGCCGCAGGCGGCCCCGGCACCGGCCGCGCCCGCCCCGCAGCCGCGCGCCCCGGAGCACATCGCGCCGGAGGACGACATCCCCGAGGACGACGATCCGGACCTGGTCGACTCGGCCCTGTCCGGACACGAGCTGATCGTCCGCGAGCTGGGGGCGACGGTCGTCGAGGAGTACCCGAACGAGTAGGGGCGTACCCGGAGAAGCAGCGGCGGAGGGGCAGCGGCGGCCGGGCGCCACCCCCGCGCACCCCGTACTCGTACGAACCCACAAAGAGCCCCCGCCCCTCGCCTAGGACACCCGACCAAAGCCACGAGTCCCGCCGGGCTAGGCTGGCCCCCGTGAAGGTCCTCGTCATCGGCAGCGGTGCCCGCGAACACGCCCTGTGCCGCTCCCTGTCCCTCGACCCGGCGGTCACCGCCCTGCACTGCGCGCCCGGCAACGCCGGCACCGCAGAGGTGGCCGAGCCGCACCCGGTCGACGCCCTGGACGGCGCCGCCGTGGCCGGGCTCGCCCGTGACCTCGGGGCGGATCTCGTCGTCGTGGGACCGGAGGCGCCCCTCGTCGCGGGCGTGGCCGACGCCGTGCGGGCCGCGGGCATCCCGTGCTTCGGGCCGTCCAAGGAGGCCGCGCTCCTGGAGGGCTCCAAGGCCTTCGCCAAGGACGTGATGGCCGGCGCGGGGGTGCCCACGGCACGCTCGTACGTCTGCACCACCGAGGCGGAGGTCGACGAGGCGCTCGACGCCTTCGGCCCGCCCTACGTGGTCAAGGACGACGGCCTCGCCGCGGGCAAGGGCGTCGTGGTCACCGGCGACGTCGAGCAGGCGAGGGAGCACGCCCGCGGCTGCGGCCGCGTCGTCATCGAGGAGTTCCTCGACGGCCCCGAGGTGTCGCTGTTCGCCGTCACCGACGGCGAGACCGTCGTCCCGCTGCGCCCCGCCCAGGACTTCAAGCGCGCGCTCGACGGCGACGAGGGCCCCAACACCGGCGGCATGGGCGCCTACTCGCCGCTGCCGTGGGCCGACCCGAAGCTCGTCGACGAGGTCCTCGAGACGGTCCTCCAGCCGACCGTCGACGAACTGCGGCGGCGCGGCACCCCGTTCGCCGGGCTCCTCTACGCGGGGCTCGCGATCACCAGCAGGGGCGTGCGCGTCATCGAGTTCAACGCCCGCTTCGGCGACCCCGAGACGCAGGTCGTCCTCGCCCGCCTGGAGACCCCGCTCGCGGGCGTCCTGCTCGCCGCCGCGAACGGCACGCTCGCCGATCTGCCGCCGCTGCGCTGGAGCGACGACGCGGCCGTCACCGTCGTCGTCGCCTCGCACAACTACCCGGACACCCCGCGCACCGGTGACCCCATCGTGGGCCTCGACGCGGTCGCCGCGCACGACGCCCCGCACGCGTACGTGCTGCACGCGGGCACCAAGCGCGACGGCGACGCGGTCGTCAGCGCGGGCGGCCGCGTGCTGTCCGTGACGGCGACAGGGGCCGACCTGACGCAGGCCCGCGAGCGCGCCTACACGGCGGTGTCCCGCATCAGCCTGGAGGGCTCCCAGTACCGCACGGACATCGCGGAGCGCGCCGCCGCCGAGTAGCCGGGAGGGCGACCGGGCGGTGACGTAACGTAAGGCCATGGCCCCAACTCGTCCGCGCCCTCGCCTCCTGTACGTCACCGACCTGGCCTACGAGGCACGCGGGCGACGCTACTGCGACGAGGACATCCGCCTCTCCGCCCGGCTGCGCGAGCACCTCGACGACATGGACGTCGCCCTGTGCCACCCGCTGGACGCGGCGGCCCTGATGGACGGCTTCGACCTCGTCGTCGTACGCAACAGCGGACCCGTCATCCACTACCAGGAGGCGTACGACGCCTTCCGGGACCGCGCGCTGCGCGACGGCGTGCGCGTGTACAACCCGCTGACGGGCCGCGCCGACATGGCGGGCAAGCAGTACCTCGTCGAACTGACCGCCGAAGGCCTCCCCGTCATCCCGACCGTCGACCGCCGTGAAGACCTCGACCGGCTGCCCGAGGCCGCCTCGTACGTCGTCAAGCCCAAGCACGGCGCCGACTCCATCGGCCTGCGGACCGTCGGCCGCGGGGACCTCGCGGGCCTGGACTTCACCGAGGGCGGCGGGCTCCTCGCCCAGCCCCGGATCGACTTCCGCCACGAGGTGTCGTTCTATTTCATCGACGACGCCTTCCAGTACGCGCTGTACGCACCCCGCCCCGACCAGCGCTGGAAGCTCGAACCGTACGCTCCGACGGACGACGACCTGGACTTCGCGCGGCGGTTCGTCGACTGGAACACGCTCCCGTACGGCATCCAGCGCGTGGACGCCTGCCGGGCACCGGACGGACGGCTGCTCCTGGTCGAACTGGAGGACCTCAATCCGTATCTGTCGCTCGACCTCGTCGACGCCGAGGGGCAGCGGGCGTTCGCCGGGAGCCTGGCCGCGTCGCTGCGCCGCTACCTGGCGGACAGCTTTACCCAAAGCCATTCCATCGAGTGACCGCTGGCCCATCCGGCTGACGCTGACCAGCGTCCCAACTAGGGTGCGGCGCAGGCGTTCCGGCACTCAGAGCCAAACAGCCCACCGGCATTGCGATGTCGGTGGCGGGTGCCACAGTGGGGGAGTGAGCAACGCCATCGACGTGCGCCGCCGGCTCCGGCCGACGGCCGAGCTGTGAGGCAGCAGGGGGTGTCTTCGGTCGTGTCAGGTATGGGTGAGGAGGCGGGCGCGCGGGCCGCGCGCTCGCGGGCTCTCGCCGTGCTGCGCATCCGCGGCAGGGCGCTGGCCGTCGCCCTGCTGCCCGCGGCCGTCGCCGTCGTCCTGCTCGCCGCCGCGGCCACGGGCCACGTCGACGGCACCGCCTGGGCCGCGGCCCGCTGGACCTTCACGGTGCTCGCCGTGCTCGCGCTCGCCGCCGCCGCGGTCGTCGCCCTGGTCGTCGCCCGCGCGAGACCGGCCCTGAGCCCCACGGTCCCGATCAGCGAGGCCGCGGCGCCCGACCTGTACCGCCTGGTGCGCGACCTCGCCGACCGCCTGGACGTCCCGGCCCCCTCCGCGATAGCGCTCACCCCGGACTGCGACAGCTGGCTGGAGGACCGCACCCACCCGGCCCACGGCCGCGAGACCGGGGCGCCCCGGGGCGACGGGACGGCCCAGGCTCCCGCGGGCGACGACGACCGCGCGGGCAAGGCCGACGAGATGGACTTCGGCGCGCGGACACGGGGCGACCGCCCGGCCAGGAACCGCGCCCCCGCCGCCCCGGTGCTCGTCATCGGCTCGCCCTTCCTGTGGTGGATGCGGGTCGGCGAGCTGCGCGCGGTCCTCGCCCCCGTCGTCGCGGGCACGGGCCCCTCGGCCCACCCGGACATAGCGGCCGCCCGCCGCTTCGTGCGCGGCCTGGACGCGGCCGTCGCCGTGGCCTCCGCACCCGGACGCGGACCGGTCGCCCGCACCGTCCTCGGCGGCGTCGGCAGGGTCGCGCGGCTGCTCCTCGGCGGCTGCCGGACGCACGCGGCGGAGATGGAGCGCGGCGTCGCCGCCGCCGCGGCCGAGCGCGCCCAGACCGTGGACTACGGCGCGCGGATCGTCGCCCAGGAGCAGGTCGGCCTGGCGTACGCGGGCTGGGACCGGCTCCTGACCCGGGTCGCGCTGCCCGCCTGGCGCATGGGCCGGTGGCCCTCGCGGCTCGACGCGGGCGTGGTCTCGGCGCTCACCGAGCTGTCCCGCAGGGACCGCCTCGCCGAGGGGTTCGCCTCGCGGCTCGGCGAGCGCCCCGCCTGCGACCTCCTGGAGGAGCCCGGCGCGGTGGACGAGGCCGCCTCGCTGCTCGCCGCCCGGCTCTTCCACGGCGGCCCCGCCGAGTCGGGACCCGGCTGGGCCCCGGTGGCCTGGCAGGAGTACCCGGACGAGATCGTCGACCGCAAGTGGCGCATGGACGCGGCCCGGCTGCACCGCGTGCTCGACGCGCTCGGCGTCAGCCGCTCGGCCGACCCCGAGGCCCCCGACCCCGAGGGCCCCACGCTCGGCCGGGTCCTCGACCACCTGACGGACCCCGAGCGGACGGCCCGCCGCGCCCCCGGGCCCGCCGCCGCGGAGGCCGACGCCTCCGAAGCCTGGGGAGTCGACGGCCCCTCCGCGGACGAAGCGCACACCGAGGCCGCCGCCCACGAAGACACCGCCCACGAAGACACCGCCCACGAAGACACCGCCCACGAAGACACCGCCCACGAAGACACCGCCCACGAAGACACCGACGAAGGCCGCGGCGGCCAGCTCGCCGCCGGGCTCAGCGCCGAGCTGGCCCGCGAGGAGGCCGCGGCCCCCGCACGGCCCGCCCCCACGGGCCAGTCCCCGGACGACGCGCTCTGGGACGACGGCGCGCTGCCCCTGTTCCCGCTCCAGCCGCCCCGGACCGGCCGTGAGCTGCTCGCCGACCACGTCACCGCGATGGTGTGCTGCGCGGCCGTCGACACGGCGGGCGCCACCCCCGGCCTCGACTGGCTGGACGGCCCCTCCCTGCTGATGGGCGGCGAGCGCGCGGCCGACCTCACCCCGCGCGTGCTCACCCTCGTGGAGGACGGCGACCCCGAGCCGCTGCGCGCCTGGCTCACCGCCCAGGGCGTCCGCCCGGAGAAGCCCCTGCGCCTCGTCTGACGCCCCGCCCCCGCGGCACCCCGCGTTCCGCCCCCCACTCCCGGAGCGAAACGTTCCAGTCATCGGGGGTCTCGTTAATTCACGACGAACGGTGACGGACCGCGTGCGTAATGTGATGTGCTGGGACCGCGAAAGGGAAAGACCGCCGCGGCCCGCGGCGGCTCCGCCTCCGCACCGGCACGGAGCCATCGACCACGCAGCGGCGGAGAACAGGCTCGGGGGAGCGAGGGAGGGGACGACGCATGGGACCGGAGCCGATCCGCCGCTGGGAGTCGGGTGCCCTCGCCCACGCCGTGAGCGACCCCTTCGGCCAGGGCCCGCTGCCCTGGCTCCGGGGCACGGAGCACTACTTCGGCGACACCGGCCAGGTCGTGCCGTGGTACGTCGACCACGCCCCGGCCCCCGGCGCCACCGGGCCCCTGCCGGCCCGGCGCGCGGGCGGCGGCCCCCGTACCGCGGACGACGTGCACCGCCAGATCAAGGGCTTCACGAGCACCGGCGCCGCCGCCCCGGGCGAGGCGCTCGACTTCCACATCACGGTCGACCCGCCGCAGCAGTTCAGCGTGGACATCTACCGCATCGGGCACTACGGCGGCGACGGCGCCGCGAAGATCACCACGAGCCCCCGCCTCGCCGGCATCGTGCAGCCCCCGCCGCTCACCGCCGACCGCACCGTCTCGTGCCACCACTGGTGGCTCTCCTGGCGCCTGCAGATCCCGTCGTACTGGAACGTCGGCGCGTACGTCGCCGTCCTCACCACCGTCGACGGCTACCGCTCCCACGTGCCCTTCACCGTCCGCGACAGCCTCGTCCAGGGCGAGCTGGGCCACGCCCCGTCCGCCGACCTCCTCGTGCTGCTCCCCGACATCACCTGGCAGGCGTACAACCTCTACCCGGAGGACGGCCGCACCGGCGCCAGCCTCTACCACGCCTGGGACGACCGCGGCCGGCTCCTCGGCGAGAGCGAGGCCGCCGTCACGGTCTCCTTCGACCGGCCGTACGCGGGCGCGGGCCTGCCCCTGCACGTCGGCCACGCCTACGATTTCATCCGCTGGGCCGAGCGGTACGGCTACGACCTCGCCTACGCCGACGCCCGCGACCTGCACGCCGGCCGCGTCGACCCCACCCGCTACCGCGGCCTGGTCTTCCCCGGCCACGACGAGTACTGGTCCGCCGCGATGCGCCGCACCGCCGAACTGGCCCGGGGGAACGGCACCTCGCTGGTCTTCCTCTCCGCCAACACCATGTACTGGCAGGTCGAGTCGGGCCCGTCCCCGTCCGGCGTCCCCGACCGCCTGCTGACCTGCCGCAAGCGCCGAGGCCCCGGCAAGGCCGCGCTGTGGCGGGAGGTCGACGTGCCCGAGCAGCAGCTCATGGGCATCCAGTACGCGGGCCGGGTCCCCGAGCCGCACCCGCTCATCGTGCGTAACGCCGACCACTGGCTCTGGGAGGCGACCGGCGCGCACGAGGGCGACGGGATCGAGGGCCTGGTCGCGGGCGAGGCCGACCGCTACTTCCCGCGCACGGCGCTGCCCGAGCACCAGGACCGCATCCTGCTCGCGCACTCCCCGTACACGGACGGCGAGGGCACCGTCCGCCACCAGGAGACCTCGCTGTACCGCGCCCCGTCCGGCGCGCTCGTCTTCGCCTCGGGCACCTTCGCCTGGTCCCCGGCGCTCGACCGGCCCGGCCATGTCGACGCGCGGGTCCAGCGCGCCACCGCCAACCTCCTCGACCGGATCTGCAAGCGCGACTGACCCGGCGCGGACACCACGGCGGCGCCCTCACGTCGGGACTCGGCCAACCCTTGGCCAAGACCACTCCCCGCATACGGGAGAATCGGAGCACTTAGACAGAACCACGGGGAGGAACCGTGTCCGGATTCGTCGAAAAGCCCGAGCCGATCCAGGTTCCGGGCCTGGTGCATCTGCACACCGGCAAGGTGCGCGAGCTGTACCAGAACGAGGCGGGCGACCTCGTGATGGTCGCCAGCGACCGCATGTCCGCCTACGACTGGGTGCTGCCGACCGAGATCCCCGACAAGGGCCGCGTGCTGACCCAGTTGTCGCTGTGGTGGTTCGACCAGCTCGCCGACCTCGCCCCGAACCACGTGCTCTCCACGGAGCTGCCGCCCGGCGCGCCCGCCGACTGGGAGGGGCGCACGCTGATCTGCAAGCGCCTGGAGATGGTGCCCGTCGAGTGCGTGGCCCGCGGCTATCTGACGGGCTCGGGCCTCCTGGAGTACAACGAGACCCGTACCGTCTGCGGCCTCGCGCTGCCCGAGGGCCTGACCGACGGCTCCGAGCTGCCCGCGCCGATCTTCACGCCCGCCACGAAGGCCGAGGTCGGCGAGCACGACGAGAACGTCTCGTACGAGGAGGTGGCGCGCCAGGTCGGCGCCGAGACGGCGGCCCAGCTGCGGCAGTCCACCCTCGCCGTCTACGGCAGGGCCCGGGACATCGCGCGCGACCGGGGCGTGATCCTCGCCGACACGAAGTTCGAGTTCGGCTTCGAGGGCGAGACCCTGGTCCTCGCCGACGAGGTCCTGACGCCGGACTCGTCCCGCTTCTGGCCCGCCGACACCTGGGAGCCGGGCCGCGCCCAGCCGTCCTTCGACAAGCAGTTCGTCCGCGACTGGCTGACGTCGTCCGCGTCCGGCTGGGACCGCCACGGGGAGCTGCCGCCCCCGCCGCTGCCCGCGGACGTGGTGGAGGCGACCCGCGCCAAGTACATCGAGGCGTACGAGCGCCTCACCGGCACCGCCTGGTAGCCGGGCACGACGAAGCCCCCGGTTCGGAGAACCGGGGGCTTCACTTGAGCGGACGACCAGGTTCGAACTGGCGACCTCAACCTTGGCAAGGTTGCGCTCTACCAACTGAGCTACGTCCGCGCTGCGCCGAAGCGCGATAGCTACTATACCCAACCTCGCTCGCGCGCGAGACGCACTGCCGCGTGCCGGTTTTCGGCACCGGTCTTGGTGACCGCCGACGAGAGGTAGTTCCGGACCGTTCCCTGGGACAGCGAGGCGCGCTCGGCGATCTCCGCGACGGACGCGCCGTCGGCGGCGAGTTCGAGCACCTCGGCCTCGCGGGCGGTCAGCGGGGAGTCGCCCGCGGAGATCGCGTCGGCCGCCAACTCCTGGTCGACGTACCTGCGTCCGTCGTGCACGGCGCGGATGATCTCGGCGAGCCGCTGCGCGCTCACCGTCTTCGGCACGAACCCGCGCACCCCGACCGCGAGCGCCCGCTTGAGGTGGCCGGGGCGGCCGTGACTGGTCACGATCATGACCCGGCAGCCGGGGAGTTCGTCGCGCAGGGATGTGGCCACGCTCACACCGTCCGCCCCCGGCATCTGGAGGTCGAGCACGGCCACGTCGGGCCGGTGGGCCCGCGCCATGGCAAGCGCCTCGGGCCCGGACGCGGCCTCGGCGACGACGGCCAGGTCGTCCTCCAGGCTGAGCAGGGCGGCGAGCGCGCCGCGGATCAGGTGCTCGTCGTCGGCGAGCAGCACGCGCACGGTCACGAGGCCTTCGCCTCCGGGGCGCATGAGGCCTTCGCCTCCGGGGCGTCGGCCAGGAGCGTGTCCCCGGCCTCGTCGGCCGGGCCCGTCCCGGGCGACACCGGCACCCGCGCGGTGAGCCGGAACAGGCCGCCGCCGGTGGTGTGCTCCAGGGCGCCGTCCACGGCGGCGAGGCGCTCGCGCAGGCCCGGGAGGCCGGTGCCGCCGGTGGCCGCGCGGTCCTCGGGCACCCCGTCGTTCTCGATGGTCAACGTCGTCCGTCCTTCCGTGACCGCCACGGTGATGGCGCAGTGCCGGGCGTCACCGTGGCGCAGTACGTTCGTGGTGCCTTCGCGCACCACCCAGCCGAGGGCCGACTGCACCGCCGCCGGCAGGCCCGTGGGCTCCCCGGTGACCCGGCAGGTGATCCCGGCGGCCTCCAGGACCCCTTGGGCCCCGGCGAGTTCCACGCCAAGGTCGGCCTCGCGGTAGCCGCGTACGACCTCGCGGATCTCCCGCTGCGACTGGTGGGCGATGCGCTGCACCTCGACCATCTGGTCCACCGCCTCGGGCCGTCCGCGCCGGGCGAGCTGCGCGGCCAGCTCGCTCTTGAGGGCGATGACGGCGAGGTTGCGCCCCATCACGTCGTGCAGGTCGCGGCCGAAGCGCAGCCGCTCCTCGGCGACGGCGAGCCGGGCCTCGACCTCGCGGGCCCGGTCGGCCTCCCACATCACCGAGAGCGTCCAGGCCCCGCAGCGCGTGCTGAGCAGGGCGACACCGGCGCCGAAGGCGACGAGCACGGCGATCATGAGCAGGCGCCTGTCGAGCATCCCGATCGCCGCGAAGCCGCCCACGGCCGCCGCCTCGATGACCGCGAAGCGCAGGGCGAAGTCCCGCAGCGGCAGCGCGAAGGCGAGGGCCTCGCAGTGCGGTACGACGAGGAAGGCGAGGGCGAAGCTGATCATGCCGCCCTGGATGCCCTCCACGGCCTGGAGCGCGAGGGCGAGGACGAACATGGCCACCATGAGGGCGCGGGAGACGGCGAGGTCGCGCGCGGGGTAGGGAGCGCGCCCCAAGTAGTGGTCGAGTGCCCGCCGCACGCTGCGGTTCACGTGCACGCACTGGGCGGCGGCGGTCACGATCATCGCCCAGCCGAGCAGCTGCGCCGGGAGGTCCGGCTCCAGGCTCAGGCCGAGCGGCAGCGAGCCCCAGCTCAGGTAGAGCATCCACGGCATGGCGTGCCAGAGCGCCACGGACTGCAGCTCGACCCGCTCGATCTTGCTGCGCTCGCGCCAGAAGCCCTGCACGGCCCGTATCCGCCCGACCACGTCCACCCCCTCCTCAGCGGCGCGGCTCCCAGCGGAACCACCGTCGTACAGCAAACACGCCGATCGCGATCCAGGCCACCGCGGTCGTCAGGGCGCCGAGCGCCTCGGCGAAGGAGAGCTGTCCGGTCCAGCCGCCGCGGATCAGCTCGATCGCCGGGGAGAGCGGCAGGAGCGCGCAGACGTCGGCGAGGCCGTCCGGGAGTACTTCGAGCGGCACCATCGTGCCGGAGCCCGCGAACGACACGAGCAGCAGCGGCATGGCCGCGACCTGCGCGCTCTCCACGCTCCGGCTGAGGCTCGCCGTCACGGCCGCGAGCAGGGGCCACAGCGCGAGGCCGAGGAGCAGCCCCAGGACGGCGTAGTGCGGTGCCTCGGGTGCCCCCAGGTCGAGGAACGCCAGGCAGCCCGCGGTCAGGAGCAGACATTGGGCGAGGCCGACGGCCACGGACGGCAGGGCGGCGCCCGCGAGGATCTCCGCGTCGTGCAGCTCGCCGGTGCGCAGCCGCTTGAGGACCAGTTCCTCG
Source organism: Streptomyces sp. NPDC045778 (assembly GCF_056431945.1). Classification (NCBI taxonomy): domain Bacteria; kingdom Bacillati; phylum Actinomycetota; class Actinomycetes; order Kitasatosporales; family Streptomycetaceae; genus Streptomyces; species Streptomyces sp. NPDC045778. The sequence goes on along the minus strand of NZ_JBWKJZ010000002.1, from coordinate 64,203 downwards.
CGCCGGGCCGCGTACACGTTCACCAGCGCCGAGTAGACGGCGAAGAGCAGGGAGAAGCCGATCGCGCCGGGCAGGACCACCGAGCCGACGGACAGGCCGGTGCCCTTCAGGTCCATCCCCTCGGCGGCCTGGCGCACGCTGAACGGCAGGACGAGCGGCACGAAGAGCGCCCCGAACAGGGTGCCCTTGCTACGGCCGAGGAGGGTCAGCTCGGCCCGCGCGAGCGCTCGCATGCGCGTGAGCGGGGTGGTGCGGGCGGTGCGCTCGGCCACGGGCCGCGTGCTGGTCACCGTGGTCATGCCGCTTCCTCCTTGTCGGGGGCGCCGGCGGCCGTCGCGTCCCGCGCGATCCGCAGGAAGGCCTCTTCGAGGGAGGCCGCGCGGATGTCGAGCCCGTGCAGCTCGACGCCTGCCCGCCGGGCCCAGACGAGCAGTTCGGTCGCGGAGCGCTGGAGCGTGCCGGTGCGCAGCCGTACCGTGCGGCCCGTCAGTTCGTGGTCGCTCACGCCGAGGGCGGCGAGCGGCGGCAGGTCGCCGAGGAAGTAGCCGTCGGGCAGGTCGAAGGAGATCTGCGCGGGCTGGGCCGCGACGACGTCGGCGACGCGGCCCGAGGCGGCGATGCGGCCCTCGTGCAGGATCGCGAGGCGGTCGGCGAGCTGCTCGGCCTCTTCCAGGTAGTGGGTGGTGAGCAGCACCGTGGTGCCGTTGTCCCGCAGGGCGCGCACCAACTCCCAGGTCTCGCGGCGGCCTTCGGCGTCGAGGCCGGTGGTGGGCTCGTCGAGGAACAGCACCTCGGGGTCGCCGATGAGCGCCGTGGCGAGGTCGAGCCTGCGCTTCTCGCCGCCGGAGAGCTGTTTGACGCGGGTGGAGCCGCGCTTGCCGAGTCCGACGGCGTCGAGGGCCTCGGCGACGGGCCGCGCGCCGCTGGTGCATCCGGCCCACATGCGGGCGGTCTCGGTGACGGTCAGCTCGGAGGGGAAGCCGCCTTCCTGGAGCATCACGCCGATGCGCGGGCGTACCGCGGCCCGGTCGCGGTAGGGGTCGTGCCCGAGGACGCGGACCTCGCCCGCGGCCGGTTCGGTGAGGCCTTCCAGGAGTTCGACGGTGGAGGTCTTGCCCGCGCCGTTGGTCCCCAGGAGGGCGAACAACTCGCCCTGTCCCACGGTGAACGAGATCCCCCGGACCGCTTCGAAGCCGCCCGCGTAGGTCCGCCGCAGGTCGGTGACGTCGATCACGTTCTCAGTCATGACTCAAGGGTTCCGCGGGCGGGGGCCCCGCGGCAGTGCGGCCTGTCATCGGCACCCATGACAAATGTCAGAACGGGGTCTCGCGGAACGGGCCCGGACAGCGAGAAGCCCGGTACCTGAGGTACCGGGCTTCTTCTTGTGGAGCGAACGACGAGGTTCGAACTCGCGACCTCAACCTTGGCAAGGTTGCGCTCTACCAACTGAGCTACGTTCGCATCTGCTCCCGACCGGCTTTCACCGATCGGTGCGAGCACCAGCCTACCGCACCCGGAAGGGTGGTCGGTCACTGGATGCAGAGCGGGTGACAGGGATCGCACACTGCGCCTTCCCCCTGGAAGGGGGATGTTCTACTACTGAACTACACCCGCACGCTGCTGTGGGATTCGGCTTTTCGGCCTGGCCCCTCGGCGTGCTCCAGACTTTAGCTGATCACCGGGGGTGCCGCGCAAGTCGGCTGCGCGGCACCCCCGGAGAGGCCGGCCGGCCGGGGTCGGCGGGGGCCCGGCCGGAGATCAGTTGGCGGCTTCGAAGGCCTCGTACACCTTCTTCGGGATGCGCCCACGGGGCGGCACGTCGAGCTGGTGGGAGCGGGCCCAGGCGCGCACGGCGGCGGGGTCGGCCGTCACCGCCGTGTGCCGGTAGACCTTGCCGGACTTCGACTTCTTGCGAGCCGCCTGGAGGTAGGGGGCCAGCACCTTGCGAAGTTTCTCGGCATTGGTTTCGTTGAGGTCGATCTCGTACGACCTTCCGTCGAGACCGAAGGCGACCGTTTCCGCCGCTTCTGAGCCGTCGATGTCGTCATAGAGAGTGACCACGACACGCTGCGCCACGAATATCGGTCCTTTCGTGCGACGCCACCGCATATGACATGCGCTGATGCCGACTGTCCGGCAGTTTTGGGACAAAGTATCGGCTAGTGCCAATTCCTTTGTACAGGGCCTGGCAATGAAGGGGGAAGTCGGCTAAATCTCACCGCGTGTTCCGGCGGCGGGTCGCCGGGAATGCCGCCCCTGGGCGCACGTCAGCAGACTGTCCGGGGCGGGGTGCCGGGCGCAATGGCGAGCTGTGATCTTTTCCAGGATTTTTCGCGTACGGGCCGGGAGCGACACCCGGATGACCAGCGGACCATCGAGCCCGAGTGACTGGGGTCACGTATGTTGCTACGAATCTACGCGGGTAGAAATTTTGTACGGGTAGTCTGAAGGAACCTGCTCAGCACCACGCCTGGCAGCACACGCAAGCACCACACACCGGGAGTGCCAGTGGCACGCGTCGTAGTCGACGTCATGCTCAAGCCGGAGATCCTCGACCCCCAGGGACAGGCGGTGCAGCGTGCACTGCCGCGCCTCGGATTCCAGGGCATCTCCGATGTACGTCAGGGAAAGCGCTTCGAACTCGAAGTGGACGGGCCGGTGGACGACGCCGCGCTCGCCCGTATCCACGAGTTGGCGGAAACCTTCCTCGCCAACACGGTGATCGAGGACTTCGTCGTAAAGGTGGAGGCCGCCGAGAGCGCCACGGGAGCCCAGAAGTGACTGCCCGAATCGGAGTCGTCACTTTTCCGGGAACCCTGGACGACCGTGACACCCAGCGCGCCGTGCGCGTCGCGGGCGCCGAGGCCGTGCCGCTGTGGCACCGGGACAAGGACCTCAAGCAGGTCGACGCCGTGGTGCTGCCCGGCGGATTCAGTTACGGCGACTATCTGCGGGCCGGCGCCATCTCGCGTTTCTCGCCCGTCATGGAGTCGGTCATCGACCAGGCCAAGGCGGGAATGCCGGTCCTCGGCATCTGCAACGGCTTCCAGGTCCTGACCGAGTCGCACCTGCTGCCCGGCGCGATGCTGCGGAACAACCACCTGCACTTCATCTGCCGCGACCAGAAGCTGCGGGTCGAGACCGACAGGACCGCCTGGACCGCCGACTACGAGGCGGGCCAGGAGATCTCCATCCCGCTGAAGAACATCGACGGACGCTACGTCGCCGACGAGCGCACCCTCGACATGCTGGAGGCCGAGGGCCGCGTCGCCTTCCGCTATCTGGACATGAACCCGAACGGCTCGCTGCGCGACATCGCGGGCATCACGAACGAGGCGGGCAACGTCGTCGGCCTCATGCCGCACCCCGAGCACGCGGTGGAGCCGCTGACCGGGACCGGCGGCACGGACGGCCTGGGGTTCTTCACCTCGATCCTGAAGAAACTGGTGGACGCCCGATGACCCTCGACACCGTCAAGCACGCGGCGGGGACCCCGGAGACCGCGCTCCCCTGGGCCGAACTGGGCCTCAAGGAGGACGAGTACGCGCGCATCCGCGAGATCCTCGGCCGCCGCCCGACCGGCGCCGAACTGGCCATGTACTCCGTCATGTGGTCCGAGCACTGCTCGTACAAGAGCAGCAAGGTCCATCTGAAGCAGTTCGGCGAGAAGGTCCCGGAGGCTGATACACCGGGTGGGGGCGCGATGCTCGTCGGCATCGGCGAGAACGCGGGCGTCGTGGACGTCGGCCAGGGCTACGCGGTCACCTTCAAGGTCGAGTCGCACAACCACCCCTCGTACATCGAGCCGTACCAGGGCGCCGCGACCGGCGTCGGCGGCATCGTGCGCGACATCCTCGCGATGGGCGCGCGCCCGGTCGCGGTCGTGGACCCGCTGCGCTTCGGCGCCGCCGACCACCCCGACACCAAGCGCGTCCTTCCCGGCGTGGTCGCGGGCATCGGCGGCTACGGCAACTGCCTGGGCCTGCCGAACATCGGCGGCGAGGTCGTCTTCGACCCCTGCTACCAGGGCAACCCGCTGGTCAACGCCGGCTGCATCGGCGTGATGAAGCACGAGGACATCCACCTCGCGAAGGCCTCGGGCGCGGGCAACAAGGTCATCCTGTACGGCGCCCGCACGGGCGGCGACGGCATCGGCGGCGTGTCCGTCCTGGCGTCGGAGACCTTCGAGTCGACGGGTCCGGCCAAGCGCCCGGCCGTCCAGGTCGGCGACCCCTTCCAGGAGAAGCTCCTCATCGAGTGCACCCTGGAGATCTTCAAGGAGAAGCTGGTCGACGGCATCCAGGACCTCGGCGGCGCCGGGCTCTCCTGTGCCACCAGTGAGCTGGCCTCGGCCGGTTCCGGCGGCATGCGCGTCGAGCTGGACACCGTCCCGCTGCGCGACTCCTCGCTCTCGCCGGAGGAGATCCTCATGAGCGAGTCGCAGGAACGCATGTGCGCGATCGTCGAGCCGGACAAGGTCGACCGGTTCATGGAGATCTGCGAGAAGTGGGACGTCATCGCGACCGTCATCGGTGAGGTGACGGACGGCGAGCGCCTGGAGATCTTCTGGCACGGCGAGCAGATCGTGGACGTGCCGCCGCGCACGGTCGCGCACGAGGGCCCGGTCTACCACCGCCCCTTCGAGCGCCCCAGCTGGCAGGACGCCCTCCAGGCCGACGACGCGGGCAAGCTGCCGCGCCCGGCGACCGCCGAGGAGCTGAAGGACCAGGTCCTGAAGGTCGTGGCGTCCCCGAACCAGGCCTCCAAGGCGTGGATCACCGACCAGTACGACCGCTTCGTGCAGGGCAACACGATCCTCGCCCAGCCCGAGGACGCGGGCATGGTCCGCGTCGACGAGGACACCAACCTCGGCGTCGCCATGGCCACCGACGGCAACGGCCGGTACGCGAAGCTCGACCCGTACGCGGGCGCGCAGCTCGCCCTCGCCGAGTCGTACCGCAACGTCGCGGCCTCCGGCGCCAAGCCGCTCGCCATCTCCAACTGCCTGAACTTCGGCTCGCCCGAGGACCCGGCCGTGATGTGGCAGTTCGCCGAGGCCACGCGCGGCCTGGCGGACGGCTGCCTGGCGCTCGGCACGCCGGTCACCGGTGGCAACGTCTCGCTGTACAACCAGACCGGTGAGACGGCGATCCACCCGACCCCGGTCGTGGCCGTGCTCGGCGTCATCGACGACGTCACGCGCCGCACGCCGATCGCCTTCAAGGAGGAGGGCCAGCTCCTCTACCTGCTCGGCGACACCGCCGAGGAGTTCGGCGGCTCGGCCTGGTCGCAGGTGATCCACGACCACCTCGGCGGCCTGCCGCCCAAGGTCGACCTGGAGCGCGAGCGGCTGCTCGCCGAAATCCTGATCTCGGCCTCGCGCGACGGCATGGTCGACGCCGCGCACGACCTGTCGGACGGCGGTCTGGTGCAGGCCGTCGTGGAGTCGTGCCTGCGCGGCGACAAGGGCGCGCGCCTGGTCGTGCCGGACGGCCTGGACCCCTTCACCTTCCTGTTCTCCGAGTCGGCGGGGCGCGCGGTCGTGTCCGTGCCGCGCAGCGAGGAGCTGCGGTTCACCGACATGTGCGGCGCCCGGGGGCTCCCGGCCACGCGCATCGGTGTCGTGGACGGTGACGCCGTGGAGGTGCAGGGCCAGTTCGCGCTGGAGCTGAGCGAGCTGCGCACGGCCCACGCGGAGACGATCCCCGGGCTCTTCGCCTAGGACGCCCAGGACGACACCCGCTCGACGAGCCCCCGCCCGGACCTGGTCCGGGCGGGGGCTCTGTCGTTGCCGGACGCCGTTCGCCCTTTCGCCCTTTCGCGCGTGTTTGGAATTACGTAATTACGTAACATGGGCTCATGGAGCTGGAAGAACGCGTCGCCGACCTCGAACGGCGCATGGCGGCGCTGGAGAGCGCGGGCCGCGACCGCGAAGGGGCCGCGCCCACCGTCAGCGAGAGCGACTTCTGGGCCCTGGAGGGCCTGAAGGCGCAGCTCGCCGAGCACAAGGCAGCCGACGGCGGCGTGCTGTACACGGGGGCGGTGCGGCTGCCGACCGGAGAGCGGTACGACTGGCAGACCGGCCAGTTCACCGAGGCGCTCCTCGACGGCGACTGGTCCGACGCGGCCGACTCCTTCGCCGCGCTCGGTCACGGCGTGCGGCTGAGGCTGCTGCGCGAGATCCTCGGCGGCCGCCGCGCCGTCGCGGAGCTGGCCGCGCTCGACGGGGTCGGCACGACCGGCCAGATCTACCACCACCTGCGCCAGCTCACCGGCGCGGGCTGGCTGCACACCACGGCCCGCGGCCGATACGAGGTACCGGCGGGGCGCGTGGTGCCGCTGCTCGTCCTCATCGCCGCCGCCCGGCCCTGACCGCGCCGAACCCGCCAGGCGGAACAACCGAGTCCACAGGCGGAACAACCGAGTCCACAGGCGGAAACCGTGTCCACAGGGGGAACAACCGTGTCCATACGCAAGCTCGCCGCCGTCCTCAGCCGTCTGCTGTGGCTGGTCTTCTTCGTGCAGGCGATCGCCGGGTTCTTCGTGGACCTGCCGTACAACTACTGGCTGGGCTGGCTCCCCGTGGTCGCCGCCATCACCATCAGCCTGCTGCTGAGGCGAACGGTGCGGCAGCGGATCGTGGCCGCCCCGCCGGAGCCCGTCGAGGTCGAGGCCCCGGTCACCGGCCGCTGGTCCGCGCTCAACAGCCCGGCCGACAAGGTGCCGAGCCACGGCACGCACGGCCTCGCCCAGACGTACGCCATCGACATCACGGCCGAGGGCGACGACTCCGGGAAGAACGCGCGGCCCGGCTTCGCCTGGCTCTGGCCCGTGGCGCGGGGCAACCGGGCCTTCCCCGCCTTCGGTGCCCCGCTGCTCGCCGTCGCCGACGCGACCGTCGTGCGCGCGGAGGACAGCCAGCGCGATCACCTCAGCCGCAACTCCCTGCTCGCGCTCCTGTACTTCTTCTTCATCGAGGCTGTGGCGCGCTCCGTGTCCCCGGCCCGCCGCGTGATCGGCAACCACGTCGTCCTCGACCTCGGCGACGGCACCCACGCGATGTACGCGCACGTGCGGCGCGGCTCCCTCACCGTGCGCGCCGGTGACCGGGTGCGCGTGGGCCAGGTCATCGGGCAGTGCGGCAACTCCGGCAACTCCACCGAGCCGCACGTGCACTTCCAGCTGATGGACGGCCCCGACGTCGTCTCGGCGCGCGGGATCCCGTTCCGGTGGCGCGGGGTGGGGGTGCCCGCGAACAGGGAGGTCTTCACGGTGCCCGCGCCCGCCGACGCGACGGACGCGACGGACGCGACGGACGCGGCCGACGCGGCCGACGCGGCCGGCGCAGCCGACGCACCCGACCCGGCCGAGGCCGCCGCGGACGTACCCGCCAAGGCCGATGAATCCATGACCCGGTAAATGTTTGATCCCGGCCAAAAATCATCCGCATACAATGCGGAGCATGGCACAGAGAGACGCGCCGGCCGCCGTCGAGGCGCCCCAGGCCACGCGGCCGGGTCTGCGCGAGCGGAAGAAGCGGCAGACCGCCGAGCGCATCTGGCGGGCCGCGGTGGACCTCTTCGTCGAGCGCGGCTTCGACAAAGTGTCCGTCGCCGAGATCGCCGAGGCCGCCGACGTATCGAAGATGACCGTCTTCAACTACTTCGGTACGAAGGAGGACCTGGTCCTCGGGCCGATGGAGGAGCACGTCGCCGACGCCGCGGACGCGGTGCGCGGCCGTGCCCCCGGCGAGTCCGCCGTGGACGCCCTGCGCCGCCAGCTGCTCGGCGCGATCGCGGAGCGCTCCCCGGCCGTCGGCCTCAGCGACGACCAGCGCTCCTTGCAGACGCTGCGCCTCGTCCTGGAGACACCGGTGCTGCTCAAGCGGGCGCACGACTTCCACATGCGGGGCCAGACCCTGCTCGCCGACGTCCTCGCCGAGGAGACCGTCGAGCCGGTGCTCGCCCAGGTCGCCGCCGCGCAGCTCATCGGCGTACGCAACGCGGTCTGTGCGGACGCCATGCGCCGCCGCCTGGCGGGGGAGCCGCTCGCCACGATCGCGGCGGACGCCGACCGGCTCGCCCGCGCCGCCTTCGACCTGCTGGAAAAAGGCCTCAGCGGGTTCGCCGTCAAGGCTTAGGCTCCGGCTATGCCACCGGCCAAGAAGCGCGCCCGCGCCTACGACCAGACGAAGACCCGCACCGCCGTCCTCGCCCAGTTCGCGACCGCGCGCGAGGCGGTCGCCGGGCTCTCGGACGAGCAACTCGCCCGGCCCACCAGGCTCGGCGACTGGAGCGTGCGCGAACTGGCCGCGCATCTGACGATGTCGCTCGGCGCGGTCGCCCGCGCGCTTGCCGCGCCCGCTCCGGCCAAGGCCGATGTCACCTTGCAGAACTGGGCGTTCCAGACCTCGGCGGCAGCCGGCCAGGTCGACGAGGACGTGCGCGGGATCGTGGGCGGGGGCGCGGACCTCGACGCCTTGTTCGGGCAGGCCGTCGACCGGCTCGCCGACGCGCTACCCGACGCCCCCGGCAGCCGCGTCGTCCAGATGCGCTTCGGCGGCATGACCCTCGCCGACTTCCTGGTCACACGCACCGTCGAACTCGTCGTCCACACCGACGACCTGAACGACGCCGTGCCCGGCCTCGACGTCCCGTACGACCGCCAGGCCCTGGCCGCCTGCACCCGGCTGCTCGCCGACACCCTCGCCGTCAAGGCCCCCGGCGGCTCGGTGGAGGTGCGGATTCCGCCGTACGCCGTGGTGCAGTGCGTCGAGGGGCCCCGGCACACCCGCGGCACCCCGCCGAACGTCGTCGAGACCGACCCGTTGACGTGGATCCGGCTCGCGACGGGCCGGACGACCTGGGCCGCCGCCCGCGACGCGGCGAAGGTCAGCGCGAGCGGCGAACGGGCGGATCTGGGCGGGCTCCTGCCGCTGATGTCGTAGCCGGTACGAGGCCTACGAGGCCTACGAGGCCTACGACGCCTACGACGCCTACGACGCCTACGAGGCTCCTGAGGCGCGGGTGCAGGACGCGCGGCCGACGGCCGGTGAGGGAACCGGTCCGCCCGTCGTCCCGTCACAGTGACATGTACAAGCAGCGCGTAACCCAGACCCTCACCGTCCTCGTCGCCGCAGGTCTGCTCGCCGCCTGCGGCTCGGAGTCCGGATCGAAGGATTCCGGCAAGTCCGGCAAGTCCGGCAAAGGTGACTCCGGTTCCGTCGGCGCCAAGGTGCCCCTGACCGGCGTGCGGTGGAACGTCGAGAGCCTCACCGTCGACGGCAAGAAGCAGAAGGCCCCGGACGACGTCTACGTACGGCTCGGCGGCAAGGGCGGCGCCGGCGGCCACTTCGGCTGCAACGGCTACGGCGCCGACGTCTCCGTCAAGGGCGACACCGTCGACTTCAAGCCCGGCGTCCACACCGAGATCGCCTGCGATGCCCTCGACTTCGAGAACAGCCTCGCCCGTGCCATCGACGGCAAGCTCAAGGCCAGCGTCGACGACGACCGCCTGACCCTCACCAACACCAAGGGCGACCGCATCGCCCTGACCAGCGGCCCCGCGGCCCCCGACGCCCCGCTCCAGGGCACGACCTGGACCGTGGACGCCGTGGGCAAGGGTGAGTCGGCGCGGCCCCTGCCGAAGCAGGTCGCGGGCAAGGCCCGGCTGGTCTTCGGCAAGGACGGCACCGTGCGCGGCAACCTCGGCTGCAACGGCGTGACCGGCAAGGCCGAGGCGCACGACGGCACCCTCGCCCTGGGCGCGCCGAAGCTGACCCGCATGATGTGCGTCGGCCCCAGGGAGAAGACGGAGAGCGACCTGCTCAAGCTGTTCGACGGCAAGACCCGGTACGAGGTCGAGGACGACACCCTCACGCTCACGGCCAAGGACGGCACGGTCGTGACGGCGACCGCGACGGTGGACGCCAACACGAAGAAGTAGCCCACCCCCCTGCGGCCCTCCCGCCGTCGATACGGCGGCTCACGCCGCCGGATACGGCAGCAGCCCCGCATCCGTCCGCTCCCACGCCGTCCGCAGCTCCGCGAGGAGTGCCGGCTCCCGGCCCGCCAGGTCCGCCTGTTCCCGCTGGTCGCGGCCCAGGTGGAAGAGCTGGTCCGCGCCGCCCTTGCCGCGGTAGTACTTCCACGGCCCGCGCCGCAGCGCCCGCTCGCCCCGCACCCGCCAGAACAGGTCCCGCTCGCCCGGCTCCGTGCCGCGCAGCAAGTACGGGGCCAGGCTCGTGCCGTCGAGCGGCCGGGCCGGATCGGGCCGCGCCCCGGCGAGTTCCAGCAGCGTCGCCGTCCAGTCGGGCGTGTACACGGGCAGGTCACTGACCTGCCCGCCGTCCAGACGGGCGGGCCAGCGCAGGATGGTCGGCACCCGGATGCCGCCCTCCCGTAGCGAGCCCTTGTTCCCGGACAGCGGCCAGTTGTAGGAGAAGCGCTCGCCGCCGTTGTCGGAGGCGAAGAAGACCAGGGTGTCGCGCTCCTGGCCGGACTTCTTCAGGGCGTGCAGCACGTGCCCGACCGAGCGGTCCAGGTCCTGCACCATCTCCGTGTACTTGGCGACCGATCCGCCGTCCCGGTGCTGGAGGGCACCGCGCTCCCCGGCCTCGATCCGCCGTACGACCTCCGCGCTCGCCTCGGTGTCGCCGTCGGCTATCCACGGCCAGTGCGGGGTGGTGAAGTTCAGGTTGAGCAGCCACGGCCGGTCGTGCTCGCGCCGGACGTACTCACTGGCCCGCTCGGTGAGGATCCGCGTGTAGTAGCGCAGGTCCTTGTAGGTCGCGTCGCCCTCGTACAGGTCGTACTCGCCGGCCAGGCCGAGCTTGGAGTAGTACTCCAGGGCCCCGCCGAAGTTCCCGAAGAACTCGTCCCAGCCCGACCTGGTGGGCGAGTAGTCCGGCAGGTAGCCGCAGTGCCACTTGCCGATCAGGGCGGTCGCGTACCCGGCGCCGCGCAGCAGCGAGGCGAGCGTGGGGTGGGTCGGCTCCAGGCCCGCCGACTTGTCCGCGATGGGCTCGGCGAGCCCGCCCTTCGTCCGCCCGGGGAAGCGCCCCGTGTACAGGCTGAAGCGGGTGGGGGAGCAGGTCGCCGAGCCGGAGTAGGCCTGGGTGAAGCGCACGCCCTGGCGGGCGAGGCGGTCCAGGTGCGGGGTCCTGATGTGCGGCGAGCCGTAGGACGACAGGTCGGCCCAGCCGAGGTCGTCGCCGAGGACGAAGAGGATGTTGGGCCGCCGCCCGGCCCTCCCGTCGTGCCGCTCGCGGGCGGCGAAGGGCCGCTCGGCGGGGGCCGCGACAGGGGACGCGACGGGCGCGGCGACGGCCTCGCCCGCACCGATCCCGACGGCGGTGGCGGCGCCCGCCACACCCCCGGTGAAGGCGCGCCGGGACAGCGGACTCTCGTACGAAGGCACAAAGGGCTCCTGGGCAGGAAGGGCCCCCGTCGCGGGGGCGCGGCGAAGCCCCCCGAGGTGAAGCGGCGGGGGTGCGGCCGGAAAGGGCGGAGGGGCGCCCCGGAAGGGGCGCGAGAAGCGCGCCGGAGCGCGCGCGAAGCGGGACGGCTGGGGCGGAAAGCCCCCGAAGCGCCCCGAAGGGGGAACGTTTCAGCGTGACAAACGTCCCACGACCAAGAAGGTCAAACCGCCCTGAAACAGGGCGAAATGAAAGGCCCGCTCAAGCGCCGAAACGACAGATCGCGCTCGCGACGCGGGCCAGATCCACATGGCGGCGCCACACGAGCGGGACCGTCAGCGGGTCACCGAAGGGCTGCATGAACCAGGAGCCTCGCGGAGCCGGCGGAGGGCTGTCAATGCACTGTCGTGCCTGTTCACGAGCCCTTCGCACGGCCGAAGCAACCCGGCCGGAACAAGATCGGGAAGGCGTCCGCCAGGAGGTCCGCAAACAGGCCGCCTGGAGGAACGTACATATGCGGCCACGCCCTTCCGGGCCCCCGTCAAGCCCCCGCCTACGCTCCGTACAGGACCCGTATCCCCAATTCGGACCAGTGGTCGATCTCGCCTACACTCGGTGCCGTGCCACGTGGTGACGGTCGACTCAATCACGATCTGCTCCCCGGCGAGAAAGGCCCCCAGGACGCTTGTGGCGTCTTCGGTGTCTGGGCTCCGGGCGAAGAGGTCGCAAAGCTCACGTACTTCGGGCTCTACGCCCTCCAGCATCGGGGTCAGGAATCCGCGGGAATCGCGGTCAGCAACGGCTCCCAGATCCTCGTCTTCAAGGACATGGGCCTCGTGTCCCAGGTCTTCGACGAAACCTCCCTCGGCTCCCTCCAGGGTCACATCGCGGTCGGACACGCCCGCTACTCGACCACCGGAGCCTCCGTCTGGGAGAACGCCCAGCCCACGTTCCGCGCCACGGCCCACGGCTCCATCGCCCTCGGCCACAACGGCAACCTCGTCAACACGGCCCAGCTCGCCGAGCTGGTCGCCGCCCTGCCCAAGGAGAACGGCCGCGCGACCCAGGTCGCCGCGACCAACGACACGGACCTGGTCACCGCGCTGCTCGCGGGCCAGACCGACGCCGACGGCAAGCCGCTGACCATAGAGGAAGCCGCGGCCGCGGTCCTGCCGCAGGTGCGGGGCGCCTTCAGCCTCGTCTTCATGGACGAGCACACGCTGTACGCCGCCCGTGACCCGCAGGGCATCCGCCCGCTGGTCCTCGGCCGCCTGGAGCGCGGCTGGGTCGTGGCGTCGGAGTCCGCCGCGCTCGACATCTGCGGCGCCAGCTTCGTCCGCGAGATCGAGCCGGGCGAGTTCGTCGCCATCGACGAGAACGGCCTCAGGACCTCTCGATTCGCGGAAGCGAAGCCCAAGGGCTGTGTCTTCGAGTACGTCTACCTGGCCCGTCCCGACACCGACATCGCGGGGCGCAACGTCTACCTCTCGCGCGTCGAGATGGGGCGGAAACTGGCCAAGGAAGCGCCGGTCGACGCGGACCTCGTCATAGCGACCCCCGAGTCCGGCACCCCCGCCGCGATCGGCTACGCGGAGGCCTCGGGCATCCCCTTCGGCGCCGGCCTCGTCAAGAACGCCTATGTCGGGCGGACCTTCATCCAGCCCTCCCAGACCATCCGCCAGCTGGGCATCCGGCTGAAGCTGAACCCCCTCAAGGAAGTCATCAAGGGCAAGCGCCTGGTGGTCGTCGACGACTCGATCGTCCGCGGCAACACCCAGCGCGCCCTGGTCAAGATGCTCCGCGAGGCGGGCGCCGCCGAGGTGCACATCCGCATCTCCTCTCCCCCCGTGAAGTGGCCCTGCTTCTTCGGCATCGACTTCGCGACCCGCGCCGAGCTGATCGCCAACGGCATGACCGTGGACGAGATCGCCACGTCGCTCGGTGCCGACTCGCTCTCGTACATCTCCATCGACGGCATGATCGAGGCGACCACCATCGACAAGCCGGACCTGTGCCGCGCCTGCTTCGACGGCGAGTACCCGATGGAGCTGCCCGACCCCGAGCTGCTCGGCAAGCAGCTCCTGGAGACGGAGCTGGCCGCGGGCCCGGCGGCCACGGCCGCCGCCGACGCGATCCGTCGCCCCTGAGCCCCATCGTCAACACCGAAAGATCCCGGGCAATGTCTGAGACAACTGCTGGTACTGGTGCCTCCTACGCCGCGGCGGGCGTCGACATCGAGGCGGGCGACCGCGCCGTCGAGCTGATGAAGGAGTGGGTCAAGAAGACCCAGCGCCCGGAGGTGGCGGGCCTCGGCGGCCTCGGCGGCTTCGCCGGGCTCTTCGACGCCTCCGCGCTCAAGCGCTTCGATCGGCCGCTGCTCGCCTCCGCGACGGACGGCGTCGGCACCAAGGTCGACCTCGCCCGGCAGCTCGGCGTGTACGACACCATCGGCCACGACCTGGTCGCGATGGTCATGGACGACATCGTGGTGTGCGGCGCCGAGCCGCTGTTCATGACCGACTACATCTGCGTCGGCAAGGTCCACCCGGAGCGCGTCGCCGCCATCGTCAAGGGCATCGCCGAGGGCTGCGTCCTCGCGGGCTGCGCGCTCGTGGGCGGCGAGACGGCCGAACACCCGGGCCTGCTCGGCCCGGACGACTTCGACGTCGCCGGCGCGGGCACGGGCGCCGTGGAGGCCGACCGGGTGCTCGGCCCCGATCGCATCCGTAAGGGTGACGCGGTGATCGCCATGGCGTCCTCCGGTCTTCACTCCAACGGGTACTCGCTGGTTCGGCACGTGGTCTTCGACCGCGCGAAGATGACCCTGGACCAGCAGGTCGAGGAGTTCGGCCGCACGCTCGGCGAGGAACTCCTGGAGCCCACCAGGATCTACTCCCTGGACTGTCTGGCGCTGACCCGCACCACCGACGTGCACGCGTTCAGCCACGTCACCGGAGGCGGCCTCGCGGCGAACCTGGCCCGGGTGATCCCGGACGGCCTGCACGCCACCGTGGACCGCTCCACCTGGGCGCCGGGCGCCGTCTTCGACCTCGTCGGCAAGGCCGGGCAGGTCGAGCGCCTGGAGCTGGAGAAGACCCTGAACATGGGCGTGGGCATGATCGCCGTCGTGCCCGAGGAGTCGGTGGACGTGGCCCTGGCGACGCTCGCCGACCGCGGCGTCGACTCCTGGGTCGCGGGCGAGATCACCGACCGCGGCGACCACGCCACGGGCGCCGAGCTGACGGGCGACTACGCCAAGTAACCCACCGGACAGCACGAAACCCGGTCCGGCAAGCTGCCCGGACCGGGTGAAGTGCGTTGTCCCGCCGTCCGCGAGAGGTGCGGACGCTACCGCGGGAAGTACCGAACTACGAGGTCAAGCGCCGCGGCGCTGCTGCGAGGGGCCGGACTCGCCGGCGTCCTCGTCGTCATCGTCGTCGGTGTTGTACAGATCCGCGTACTGCGCGTACGGGTCTTCGTCGTCCTCGTCCTCGAACGGCTCGCCATTCGGCGGCTGCTGCGAAGTCGAAGCGCCCAGCTCGTTGGCCAGACGCGACAGGTCAGTCCCGCCGCTGTTGTACTTCAGCTGGCGGGCGACCTTTGTCTGCTTGGCCTTGGCCCGGCCGCGCCCCATGGCTCGACCCCCTCGGTATCGGGGCTCATGGCCCCAGAGTCTTGACACGCGTTCATGATCCGGAACGGGCTCTCCGTGGAGAGACCGGTCCGTAGGGCTTCCACGGTACCTGTTCCTGCGGCCATACGGTACGTCGCCCGCAGGACGCGCCTGGGCGCACGACCGGCAAGGAGCCCTTTCCTCGCTGGTCAGCTGCGATTTTAACCTCTTCTTGGCGGGCGACCCGCCGACGGGCGTGAGTCTTGTCTCCCGATGACGCCGGCGGGCCCCTACGAGGGCCTTGTCAGGGCCCAATCAGGCCGTTCTGAAGGCCGTTTTCAGTTGTCCCGGGGCCGCGTTCCGTATGCTTTCGGACACTTTCCGCAGCCTTTCGCCCGGTACGCGTCAGCGGCGGCGGGCCTCCGCGATGCGCTGCTCGGCGATCCTGTCGGCCGCTGCGGCGGGCGGGATGCCATCCGCCTTCGCGCGAGCGAAGATGGCGAGCGTGGTGTCGTAGATCTTCGACGCCTTCGCCTTGCAGCGGTCGAAGTCGAAGCCGTGCAGCTCGTCGGCGACCTGGATCACGCCGCCCGCGTTCACCACGTAGTCCGGGGCGTAGAGGATGCCGCGGTCGGCGAGGTCCTTCTCGACGCCGGGGTGCGCGAGCTGGTTGTTGGCCGCGCCGCACACCACCTTCGCGGTGAGGACCGGCACGGTGTCGTCGTCGAGCGCGCCGCCGAGCGCGCACGGCGCGTACACGTCGAGGCCCTCGGTGCGGATCAGGGCCTCGGTGTCGGCGACCGCGGTGACCTGCGGGTGCTTGTCCGTGATGCGGCGTACGGACTCCTCGCGCACATCCGTGACCACGACCTCGGCGCCGTCCTCGACGAGGTGCTCGACGAGGATGTGCCCGACCTTGCCGACGCCCGCGACGCCGACCTTGCGGCCGCGCAGCGTGGGCGCGCCCCACAGCGTCTCGGCGGACGCGCGCATGCCCTGGAAGACGCCGAAGGCGGTCAGGACCGAGGAGTCGCCCGCGCCGCCGTTCTCCGGGGAGCGGCCGGTCGTCCAGCGGCACTCGCGTGCGACGACGTCCATGTCGGCCACGTACGTGCCCACGTCGCAGGCCGTCACGTAGCGGCCGCCGAGGGAGGCCACGAAACGGCCGTAGGCCAGGAGCAGCTCATCGCTCTTGATCTTGTCCGGGTCGCCGATGATGACGGCCTTGCCGCCGCCGTGGTCGAGACCGGCCATGGCGTTCTTGTACGACATCCCGCGCGCGAGGTTCAGCGCGTCGGCGACGGCCGCCTCCTCGGTGGCGTAGGGGTAGAAGCGCGTACCGCCGAGGGCGGGGCCCAGGGCGGTGGAGTGGATGGCGATGACGGCCTTGAGTCCGCTGGCGCGGTCCTGGCACAGCACGACCTGCTCATGACCCCCCTGATCCGACTGGAACAGGGTGTGCAGGACGCCGTCGGTTGCATCGGTCACGGTGGTGACTCCCGGTTACGTAGCGGCGGTTGGGCGGGCGCCCGTGCGGGTGGCGGGCTCCGTTGTGGCATGAGAGTAGAGCCTCATGGGGCCCTGCCGCCGCACGGAGGTCGGCAAGACTCTGTCCCCTCTTCGCGGGCGTCACTCTCCCGGGCTGCGAGACGCAGTACGGCGGTGTTCGGCCATGGCAGGATCCGCAGTGTTTTCCGGCCGGAACGCGGGGGAGGGGAGGAGCCGTGCCCAAGGTGTCCTCGGTGGTCGTCCCGTACGCGTCGTACTTGCGTGTGTACGAGCCGCTCGCCGCCTTCCCCGAGCCCGAGCGCACCCACTGGGCGCGTTACGCGCGCCGCCCGGAGCGGCCCTCCTACCAGGACGAACTACGGGCTTCGCTGGCGGACTTGGCGCCCACACCGCCGATCCCGGTGCCGGTGCACGAGAGCCGGGAGGCCTTCGTGGTCGAGGCGGACGGTGTGGTGTGCGTCTGCCCCTGGCGCACGCGCCTGCGCGGCTGGCAGGCCCTCGACGAGCTGTCCGGGCAGCTGCCCGCGCCGGTCCTGGACGCGGTCATCCCGCCGGTGGTGCGCCGGCAGGCCGCGGCGGACTACGAGGCCTGGCTGGCCCGCAACCCCGACGCGCGCCCCTGGATCCGCACGGCGACCTGGCACGTCCCGCTGAACTGGTTCGTCCTGGTCGCGGACGAGGAGCGCTTCTACGACAAGGGGTACGCCGACGCTGCGGGCGAGGACGAGCCGCCCGGGGCCGCCGCGCCCGTCCTGCGGTACCGCACGCCGATGGTGCAGGCCCGGCGCCGGGTCGCGCGGGGCCTGAAGGCACTGCGGAACGCCATGGACGAGGGGCCGCTCATCGACGGCCTGGTGGACGTCGGCCGGTGGCTGGAGGAGTTCCACCCGCGCTCGCTCGTCGAGCTGGACTACGGCGGCCTGGTGCACACGCTGCCGGAGGAGACACTCGACGGCGACCACTCGGCGGCGGACGTGGCCGCGGGCATCGAGGCGCTGCGTGACGGCGACGGGGAGGGCGCGGGGGAGGCGTACGTGCGCCTCGTCGAGCGGTGGCGCGCGGTCCGGGAGCGGCAGTTCTCGAACTGACGTCGCCTTCCTTGACGAAGCCGTAACACCGAGCCGGCGGTTTTCCCCTGGAAGTAGTGCATCCTGGGCTTTCCCCTGTCCCGCCGCCGGGACGTAGGTCCCGATCCGGGCCTTTGCCTCAAGCGTGATGGACCGCACTTAACTGACCCTTGCGCCGATCGGCCTTCCTCATGCCAAAATAGGACAAGGAGTCCGGACAGGGTTCCTTCCGTCCAACTACGGGCGGAATGCTCAGCATTGCACGCTATGGGGGGTCTGTTGACTCCTGATCGCTCTGTGACTGATCGTCACTGTGACGTGACTGTCCGCTATGGCATGGTCCATCGGCTTCCGTCGCTGATGGACACCTGGGAGGGCAATTCCATCGGTTTGGCCGACGCGGCTGGACGGATGGTGTAGTTGTAGTGCCGAGGACAAGCCGTTCGTCCTATAACCGACTCGACTCGCGTCCGCCATTTCGGGCAACGCGGGTCAAGGTGCAGAATTTAGAGGAATGAACCGAGAAGGTTCGGTTCTCCCGAGGAGGCCGCTCATGACCGCTCGCACCCCTGATGCCGAGCCGCTGCTGACCCCGGCTGAGGTTGCCACGATGTTCCGCGTCGACCCCAAGACGGTCACGCGCTGGGCCAAGGCTGGCAAGCTCACGTCGATTCGCACGCTCGGCGGGCACCGCCGTTACCGCGAGGCCGAGGTCCGCGCACTGCTCGCGGGCATTCCGCAGCAGCGCAGCGAGGCCTGACGCAGGGCGTTTTCGCAGCAAGAAGTACACATCGGACGAAGAGCACCGTCGCTGCCGGGTCCCCCAACCCGGCCGTACCGTCCGACACATAGCTCCATGCGACGCGGGTCCTGCCCCAACGGGACCCCTGCCTGAGCCACTTGGGTGCGTCGTCGATCGCGCTGGACTCCGCCGGGTCCAGCGCGATCTTTTTTGTGTCCGGCCTCCCGGGCCCGGGCCGCTCGCCCTACAGGCTCTCCCAGGCTTCAACAAGGCGGCTCACAGGGCCGCTCAACAGCGCCCATCGTGAGGTGTCGCGAGACTCTGTCCGTAGGTGCAATTGCACATATTAGATTGACCTGTTGTAGGACGGGTGTAAGTTCAACGGTTTTCGAAACTCATTCGGTGACTACCGTCACACGCACCGTGGCTTGTTGCCTTTGCCGCCCTTGCGCTAATGGGGCGTAGCGCCCGGACGGGGAGAACACTCCCGCTCCCGTGGCTCTCAGCTTCCCACCGCGGGTGTGCCGGGCGCGGCGGCTTTGGTCATGCCTTGGGAGGACTTTCGTCCTCGCATTGCCCGGTGCGCGGCTCGGCGGCCTCAGACGCCTCCGTGACCTCGTGGGCCTCTTCCGGGGGCTCCATGGCGAGGCGCAGCAGCCGGTGGCAGATGGGGCAGTGCCGGGTCACGTGGCGGTAGCTCGAGGCCGCCGCGAGATGGGCGCGCAGCAGGGCGCGTGTCTCGTGCCGCGCGGATGCGGGGACTGGCGTCATGCGTCACCTCCGGGGGGCGTGGCCGCCCCTGGGCCCCTGGGTCCTGCTGATTGGGGTACCGGGGGAATGTGACGCCGTCAAGAAGGCGAGCGGCAACTGGACGCGGGCCCTCGGCGCGTGCCTCACCCCCGCGAGCCCCTGGCGGGTGCCCCGCCGCGCGGGCTCGCCCCCGGGCGCCGGGCGGACGCGGAGCCTCCGGCGGCGGCCCCTGCCGGCCGGGAACGCGAAAGCGGGCCGCACCTGACGGTGCGGCCCGCTTTCCGATGCGGTCCTGACGGGATTTGAACCCGCGGCCTCCACCTTGACAGGGTGGCGAGCACTCCAAACTGCTCCACAGGACCAGGTTTCGCGGCGCTCGTACTGCGTTGCGCTGCGAGAAGGACTGTACAGGAGTGCAGGCCAGCGGTCGAACTCACCCTGCGTGCGTGACCGGTTACGGCGCCGCCGCGTCGATGGCCTTCACGATCCGCTTGTCCGACACGGGGTAGGCCGTGCCGAGCGCGTGGGCGAAGTAGCTGACGCGCAGCTCCTCGATCATCCAGCGGATGTCCAGGACCTCCTGCGGGACCGGGCGGCCCTGCGGGAGCTGCTCCAGGAGCCAGGCGTACTCGTCGCGCATCTCGCGGACCTTCTCCATGCGCGTGGTGTCCCGCTGCGCGTTCGCCGGCATCTGCTGGAGGCGGCGGTCGGCGGCGACCATGTAGCGCATCAGGTCCGGCAGCCTGCGGATGCCCGTCGCGGTGACGAAGCCGGGCTTGACGAGGCCGTCCAGCTGCTCCCGTACGTCCTGGAGGTTGGCGAGCAGGGCGGGGCTGCGCGTCGACTTCAGGCGCCGCTCACAGGCCTGCCAGGCGGCGAGGACCTGCTGGACCTGCGCGACCGTACGGACCGTCGTGTCGACGATCTCCGCGCGCACCTTCTCGTAGAGCTTGCGGTACGACTCCTCGTCCCACACCGGTCCGCCGAAGTCCGCGATCAGCTTGTCCGCCGCGGCGGTCGCGCAGTCGGCGAAGAGGGCGGGCATGGAGCCGTGCGGGTTCGCCGACAGGGCGAGCTTCTGCTGGTTGGTCAGCTTGTCCTGGGCGAACTTGGCCGGGTTCACCGGAATGTTGCGCAGGATGAGCCGGCGCGTGCCCTTCCACATGGCCTGGACCTGCTCCGCCTCGGTGTCGAAGAGGCGCACGGAGACCGTGTCGCCGTCGTCGACGAGGGCCGGGTAGGCCTTCACCGGCTGGCCCGCCCTGCGGGTTTCGAAGACGCGGCTCAGCGTGCCGATGGACCAGTCCGTGAGGCCGGTGCGCTCGATGGTGGCGCCGCCCGTGCGCTCCGCCGTGGCGGCCGCGGCCTGGGACAGGGCCTTGCGGGCCTTCGGCTTGAGCCGGAGCTTCAGGGCCTCCAGGTCCTTGTCCTCGGCGAGCTTGCGGCGCCGCTCGTCGGTGATCCGGAAGGTGATCTTCAGGTGGTCGGGGACACGGCTCAGGTCGAAGTCGTCGCCGTGCACCGGGACGCCCACCATTTTCTGCAGCTCACGGGCGAGCGTGACGTGCAGCGGCTCCTGGAGAGGGGTCGCCCGCTTCAGGAACTCCTTGGCGTAGTTCGGCGCCGGCACGTAGTTGCGGCGGATCGGCTTCGGCAGGGAGCGGATCAGCTCCGTGACGACCTCCTCGCGCAGGCCGGGGATCTGCCAGTCGAAGCCCTCGGCCGAGACCTGGTTGAGCACCTGGAGCGGGATGTGGACCGTCACGCCGTCCGCGTCCGCGCCCGGCTCGAACTGGTACGTCACCCGGAACTTCAGCGGCCCCTGCCGCCACGCGTCGGGGTAGTCGTCCTTCGACACGTCGCCCGCGCGCTCGTTGATGAGCATGGACCGCTCGAAGTCGAGCAGCTCGGCCGCCTCGCCGCCCTCCTGGAGCTTCTTCTTCCACCAGGAGTCGAAGTGCGCCCCCGACACCACGTCCTCGGGCACGCGCTGGTCGTAGAAGTCGAAGAGCGTCTCGTCGTCGACGAGGATGTCGCGGCGCCGCGCCCGGTGCTCCAGCTCCTCGACCTCGGTGAGCAGCCTGCGGTTGGCGGCGAAGAACTTGTGGTGCGTGCGCCAGTCGCCCTCGACGAGCGCGTTGCGGATGAACAGGTCGCGGGAGACCTCGGGGTCGATGCGCCCGTAGTTCACCTTGCGGTCGGTGACGATCGGGACGCCGTACAGCGTCACCTTCTCGTACGCCATCACGGCCGCCTGGTCCTTCTCCCAGTGCGGCTCGCTGTACGTGCGCTTGAGCAGGTGCTGGGCGAGCGGCTCGACCCACTCCGGCTCGACGCGCGCGTTCACCCGGGCCCACAGGCGTGACGTTTCGACCAGCTCGGCGGACATCACGAAGCGCGGCGGCTTCTTGAACAGCGCCGACCCCGGGAAGATCGCGAACTTGGCGCTCCGCGCCCCCAGGTACTCGTTCTTCGCGCCCTCCTTCACGTCCTTCATGCCGATGTGCGACAGCAGACCCGCGAGCAGCGAGATGTGCACCTGCTTCTCGGGGGCGTCGCTGTCGTTCAGATGGATGCCCATCTGCTTGGCGACCGTGCGCAACTGCGTGTAGATGTCCTGCCACTCGCGGATGCGCAGGAAGTTCAGATACTCCCGCTTGCACATGCGGCGGAACGCGGAGGAGCCCAGCTCCTTCTGCTGCTCGCGCACGTACCGCCACAGGTTGAGGTACGCCAGGAAGTCCGACGTCTCGTCCTTGAACCGGGCGTGCTGCTGGTCGGCCTGCGCCTGCTTGTCGGCGGGGCGCTCGCGCGGGTCCTGGATGGACAGGGCGGCGGCGATCACCATGACCTCGCGGACGCAGCCGTTCCGGTCGGCCTCCAGGACCATGCGGGCCAGGCGCGGGTCCACCGGCAGCTGCGCCAGCTTGCGGCCCTGCTGGGTGAGGCGCTTCTTCGGGTCCTTCTGCGCGGGGTCGAGCGCGCCCAGCTCCTGGAGGAGCTGCACGCCGTCGCGGATGTTGCGGTGGTCCGGCGGGTCGATGAACGGGAACTTCTCGATGTCGCCGAGGCCCGCCGCGGTCATCTGGAGGATGACGGACGCCAGGTTCGTCCGGAGGATCTCCGCGTCCGTGAACTCCGGGCGCGCGTTGAAGTCGTCCTCGGAGTACAGGCGGATGCAGATGCCGTCGGACGTACGCCCGCAGCGGCCCTTGCGCTGGTTGGCGCTGGCCTGGCTGATCGCTTCGATGGGCAGGCGCTGCACCTTCGTACGGTGGCTGTAGCGCGAGATGCGGGCCGTGCCCGGGTCGATCACGTACTTGATGCCCGGGACGGTCAGGGACGTCTCGGCGACGTTCGTGGCGAGGACGATCCGTCTGCCCGTGTGCGGCTGGAAGACGCGGTGCTGCTCGGCGTGCGACAGCCGGGCGTACAGCGGCAGGACCTCGGTGAACTTGAACTTCTTCTTCTCCAGCGCGTCCGCCGTGTCGCGGATCTCGCGCTCGCCGGAGAGGAAGACCAGGATGTCGCCCTTGCCCTCGGCCTGGAGTTCCTCGACCGCGTCCGTGATCGCGGTGATCTGGTCGCGGTCCGGGTCGTCGCCCTCCTCCTCCAGGAGCGGGCGGTAGCGCACCTCCACCGGATACGTACGGCCGCTGACCTCGACGATCGGGGCGTCGCCGAAGTGCCGGGAGAAGCGCTCCGGGTCGATCGTCGCGGAGGTGATCACGACCTTCAGGTCCGGGCGCTTCGGAAGCAGCTGCGCCAGGTAACCGAGCAGGAAGTCGATGTTGAGCGAGCGCTCGTGGGCCTCGTCGATGATGATCGTGTCGTACGCGCGCAGCTCGCGGTCCGTCTGGATCTCGGCCAGCAGGATGCCGTCCGTCATCAGCTTCACGTACGTGTTGGCGCCGACCTGGTCCGTGAAGCGGACCTTCCAGCCGACGGCCTCGCCGAGCGGCGTGTCCAGCTCGTCGGCGACGCGCTCGGCGACCGTGCGGGCGGCGATGCGGCGCGGCTGCGTATGGCCGATGAGGCCGCGCACGCCCCGGCCCAGCTCCAGACAGACCTTCGGGATCTGGGTGGTCTTGCCGGAGCCCGTCTCACCCGCGACGATCACGACCTGGTGGTCGCGGATCGCCTCCAGGATCGCGTCCTTCTTCTGGCTGACCGGGAGCTGCTCGGGGTACGTGATCGCGGGCACGCCGTCGGCGCGGCCCGCCATCCTGGTGACGGCCTGGTCGATGTCCGTCGCGATCTCGGCGAGGACGGCGGCCCGGGCCTCGGGCTTGCGGATCCGGCGCGCACCTTCGAGCCGCCGGCCGATGCGGTGCTCGTCGCGCAGCGACAGCTCCGACAGGCGGGGGGCGAGGGCGTCGAGGGTGAGGGCGGGCTGCGTAGACATACGCGGTCCAGGATCTCACCCGGTGCTCACAGGTGGCCAACCGATTTCCCGGGGCGGGCGCGGCGGCACGTACCATTCCGGGCATGTCGTCCCGTGTGCGTACGCCGTGGTGCCCCCTGGTGGCGGTGCTGCTCGTGGTGCTCGGGGCGTTCTGCGGGCCCGCCTTCGCGGACCGGCCCGCGCCGCCCGTCGACCGGGCGGCCCATGTCTTCGCCCAGGAGGCCGACGGGCGCGGGGCGCCGGGATGCGGCCGGAGCGACGCCTCCGACCTGGGACAGCGGCCCGCGGTGCCGCCGCGGCAGGGGCCCGGGTACGAGCTGCCGCCGTCGGCGTTCGCGGCCCGTGCCGTCGACTACGACTCCTGGGGCAGCGAGCCGGCCGTGCGGGCCGTGGCGTCGCTGCGCGCGCCGCCGCCGCTCACGCCGCCCTCACCGGTGGACCTCTCCGTTCTGCGCGTGTAGGAGGCCCCTGTCTCAGGGGCCCCTCAGCTACGCACGTCCACGCACGCAACAGGAGAAGCGCATCACCATGTCCACTGCCCGCAAGAAGAAGAACATCGCCGTCGTCGCCGCGGTCGCCGTCGCCGCCGGGGCGCTCGGCATCGCCTCGTACACCGCTACCAAGCCGGACGACTCCGGGTCCAAGGGGTCCTCCGCGTCCGCCGGGAAGGGCTCGGACTCCGCCGCGCCGGAGCCGGGCGTCTTCCCCGAGCTGGAGGCCCTCGCGCGCCGCGACGCCAAGGACCCGCTCGCCCAGGGCAAGGCCGACGCGCCCGTCGTCATGATCGAGTTCGCGGACTTCAAGTGCGGCTTCTGCGGCAAGTTCGCCCGTGACACCGAGCCGGACCTGGTGAAGAAGTACGTCGAGAACGGCACGCTGCGTATCGAGTGGCGCAACTTCCCGATCTTCGGCGAGGACTCCGAGCGGGCGGCGCGCGGCGCCTGGGCCGCGGGCAAGCAGGGCCGGTTCTGGCAGTTCCACGAGGCCGCGTACGCGGACGGCGCCAAGGAGAAGGGCTTCGGCGAGGACCGGCTCAAGGAGCTGGCGCGCGAGGCCGGGGTCAAGGACGTCCCGCGCTTCCTGCGGGACACCGTGAGCGACGCGGCGAAGTCGGCGGTGAAGAAGGACCAGGACGAGGGCTACAAGCTCGGCGCCACGTCCACGCCGTCGTTCCTGATCAACGGGCGGCCCCTCGCGGGCGCGCAGCCCCAGTCCGTCTTCGAGGAGGCGATCCAGAAGGCGGCGGCGAGCCGGGCCAAGGGCGGCAAGGGCGGGGCCGGCAAGTGACGGCCGACGTCGGATACTTCGCCGCCTTCCTCGCCGGTCTCCTCGCCCTGGTCAGCCCGTGCAGCGCGCTGCTCCTGCCGGCTTTCTTCGCGTACTCGATCGACTCCACGTCGCGGCTGCTCGCCCGGACCGGCATTTTCTACGCCGGGCTCGCCACGACCCTCGTGCCGCTGGGGGCCGCCGGGTCGACGGCCGGGCGGTTCTTCTTCGGGCACCGGGAGCAGCTGGTGTTCTGGGCGGGCTGGACGATCATCGCGCTCGGGATCGCGCAGGTGGTGGGGCTCGGCTTCGCCTCCCGCCGCCTCGCCGAGCTGTCCGGGCGGATCCGGCCCACCACGGCGGTGTCGGTGTACGCGCTGGGCGCCGTCTACGGGCTCGCCGGGTTCTGCGCGGGCCCGATCCTCGGCAGCGTCCTCACGGTCGCGGCGGTGAGCGGCAGCCCGGTGTACGGGGGCGCGCTCCTCGCGGTCTACGCGCTGGGGATGGCGGTGCCGCTGTTCGTGCTCGCCGCGCTGTGGGAGCGGTTCGACCTGGGGCGGCGGCGGTGGCTGCGCGGTCGCGCCTTCCGCGTCGGCCGTCTGGAGCTGCACACGACGTCCCTGCTCTCCGGCCTGTTCTTCGTGCTCCTCGGCGCCTTGTTCCTCGCCTACGACGGCGCCGCCGCGCTGCCCGGCCTCCTCGACGTGGACGACTCGTACACCGTCCAGGAGCGGGCGAGCCGCATCGGCGACGCGGTGCCGGACTGGGCGGCCCTGCTCGGCCTGGTCGCCATAGTGGCCGTGGTGGCCCTCACCGCGGCCCTGCGCAACCGCCGCACCGAGCCCGAGGCGACGTCGGACACGGAGTGACCCGCGCCTCCGGGTGGGCCTGCCGGGCCCACCCGGAGGGTCACCCGGAGACGGGTCAACTGGCGCGTGGGCAACGGCGTTTCACGTGAAACATCGGCGCCTGGGAAACGACGAAGCCCCCGTCCGGAGACGAGGGCTTCAAGGAAGTGGCTGGGGCCGGGATCGAACCGGCGACCTATCGCTTTTCAGGCGATCGCTCGTACCAACTGAGCTACCCAGCCACGCAGCTCACCGGGGTGATCTGCAAGCGGTCCTGACGGGATTTGAACCCGCGGCCTCCACCTTGACAGGGTGGCGAGCACTCCAAACTGCTCCACAGGACCTTGCGTTGTGCGAGCACTAGTCTCGCACAGGGTGGTGCGTGCCCCCAACGGGATTCGAACCCGTGCTACCGCCTTGAAAGGGCGGCGTCCTAGGCCGCTAGACGATGAGGGCTATCGACCCGCCTGGGCGCTTCGCAGCGCGTCGGGGACGTGAGAAGCATATGGGATGCGGGGACCGATCGCCAAAACGGTTTACGGAGGCGGGCCCGGCGGCGGCGTCGAGGGCTTCGCGCCGGGCTGGTTCTCCTTGGGGAGATGGCGGCTGACCTCGGCTTTCGTGAGGCCGAGCCCGCCGAGCTTGATCTCGTCCCAGGCCTGGAGCCGCTTGGTCGCCCGGTCCAGGTAGAGCACGGAGGTCTCGACGGGGTCCGGGTGCTCGCCCTCGACGGCGCGCAGCCCGCTGCCCCCGGTGGAGCCCTCGATCCGCAGCCGGGTGCCCTTGTCCATGACCTCCATCTCCTGGTGGTGCAGATGCCCCGCCAGGACCAGCGGCACCGTGCCGTCCGTCTCGCGCGCGGCCACCGGGTTGTGGGCGACCGCCACGTCGACCGGGGTGCGCGCGGCGGCCTGGGCGCGCAGGGATGAGGCGAGCGTGATGCCCGCCACCTCCTCCGCGGGGTCGCCCTCCGCCTTCGTGGAGCGGTCCGGCGTGAACTGGGGGTCGCCGATGCCCGCGAAGCGCAGGCCCGCGACGTCGACGGGCTTGCCGTCGTCCAGGACGTGCGTGTTCTTGAGCTTCTTCAGGTAACGCTGTGTGGTCGTGGAGTCGTGGTTGCCGCGCACCCACACGTACGGCGCGTCGAGGTCCTCGATGGGGTCGAGGAAGGCGTTCTCCGCGGCCGTGCCGTGGTCCATGGTGTCGCCGGAGTCGACGATGACGTCGATGTCGTACTGCTCGACCAGCGAGTTGATGATCTTCCAGCTCGCCGGGTTGAGGTGGATGTCGGAGACGTGCAGGAGGCGGATCGTGGAGGGGTCCGGCTCGTACGCGGGCAGCGTCGACGTGACGTCGTACAGCTTGGTGACGTTCGTCACCAGGCGCGCCAACTCGCGCTGGTAGACGTCGAATTCGCTCACGATGCTGCGCGCGTTGCCAACCATGGAGGGGGCGCTGCTGAGCAGGCCCGAGAACTTCGGCTCCAGGACCGAGCGGGGGTTCCAGGTGGCGAACGCGGCCACGCCGGACGCGGCGAGCAGGGCCAGGGCGAGGCCGCCCGCGGCGAGCGCGCGCCGGGGGCGGCGGTAGACGGCGAGGCCGAGCGCGGTGGCCCCGGCGACGACCGCGGCGCAGGAGCGCACCGCGAGGTTCAGCGTGCCGTTCACCACGTCGCTCGCCACCTCCTCCTGGAGCCCCGAGATCCGCTCGGGGTGGTCGACCAGGGCCTCGGAGCGCACCGGGTCGAGGCGGTCCACGTCGACGTCGAGGCGGATCGGCGCGGTGTGCGAGCGCAGCTCCAGGGCGCCGAGCGGCGACACGTCGATCTTCGTGCCGCCGGTGAGCGAGGGCCGCAGCGCCATTCGGGTGTCCATGGGCCCCACGGACGTACGGACGCTGCCGACGATCAGCAGCCCGAGCCAGGCGCCCAGCACCACGACGGCGATCAGGCCGAGGGAGCGGGCGAATGGGCGCGGGGCCCTGCCCAGCTCGACCGGCGTACGCCGCTGACGTGCGCCTTCTCGGGCATTCCGGCGTGCGCGCCGCAGGGTGCGGACGCGGTCGAGGAGAGTGGTGGGGACACCGCGCAGGCCGCGCAGGTGCCGCAGAACGACCGTGACGTCGCGCCCCATTGGGCCCGTATGCCCAAGCGGAGAGGTGGCTATGCCTGCCGGTGATCGACGGTCGACAATGGTCCTGTGCTGGAGATGACGCGCGAGGAGTTCGAGGAACTGGTGGCCGAGGCGCTCGACCGGATCCCGCCGGAGCTGACACGGCTCATGGACAACGTGGCGGTGTTCGTCGAGGACGAGCCGCCCAGCGACGACCCCGAGCTGCTCGGGCTCTACGAGGGCACGCCGCTGACCGACCGCGGCGAGTGGTACGCCGGGGTGCTGCCGGACCGGATCACCATCTACCGGGGGCCGACGCTGCGGATGTGCGAGTCGCGCGAGGACGTGGTGGCGGAGACGGAGATCACCGTCGTGCACGAGGTGGCGCACCACTTCGGGATCGACGACGAGCGGCTGCACGCGCTCGGGTACGGCTGAGCCGCCGGCCCGGGACGCGTTTGAGGGCTGCCGCGCGGGGTCCGGTACGCGTTTGAGGGCTGCCGCGCGGGGCCGGGACGCCGCCCGGCGTCCGCCGCGTACGGCCGTGGCGCCGGGCCGGGCGCGGGTCCTTCTTGGGGCGGTGGCGCGCGTGTCCTCTTGCCGGGCGCGGGAGTTGGGCAGGGCGTCTCTCTCCCCCTGCGCCTCGGAGGTGCTCGGCCGTGCGCCAGTTCTACGTTTCCGTCCGATGGGCCGCGACCGTGGTGGCCGTCGCGGCGACCGCGGGCTGCATGAGCATCGGCGACGACGGGAGCGGCGCGCCCGTGCCCGGGAAGTCGGCCAAGGAGCGCGGCGGCGCCGCCGCGCCCGACGGCGGCACGGTCCTGCCCGGCGGTGAGCGCGGACGCGGGGACGACGGGCACCGCGAGGGCGGCGGCGGCAAGGGCAAGAAGGGCAAGGGCAAGCGCGGCGACAAGGGCAAGGCGGCGCCGGAGGCCGACGGCGACGACAAGCCGGGCGGCAAGCCCTCGCGGGCCGGGTCCGGCACCAGCACCGCGTCGGTCGAGCCGACGCGGAACGGGCGGCCGACGCCGTCGCGCACGAAGCCCGGGCCCCGCCCCACGCGCACCACCCCCACCCCCGACCCCACGCCCGAGCCGCCCACGCCGACGCCGGACCCGACGACCCCGGAGCCCTCGTCGTCGGCGCACGGGGAGGCGGAGGGGCCGGTCAAGGAGCAGGGGGAGCCTTCGCCGCAGGCGGGGCCGGCGTAGCCCGGGCGTGCCGGGCTGTTCCCGGGTTCTCCCGGGGGTGCCTCCGCGGGTGCTTCAGGGGGTGCTCCTGGAGCCGCGGAGGGCGATTATGGTGCGCATTTGCCAATGGGGGTGGTAGGTGCGTATGGTGGTAGATCGTTTGATCCCATTTGCCCGGCCCTCTTGGTGGAAAAGCCACAGAAGAGCGCCGCGTGGCGCGTACTCTCCCTTGCCGTGGCTGACCGCATAGAGGCGGTCCATTGCGAAATCACGGAGTTGACGGGCGCGTGCCGAGACTCCGGAAGGTTTCGCATTTCGCATGTCCATTTTCAGTTCTGACCACGCCGTCCTGCCCGAGAATGAGACCGTCGTCGAGGCGGCGGAGGCCGCAATCGAGGGCGCCCCGACCGTGGCGCCCGAGGCCGTCGAGCCCGAGGCCGTCGAGTCCGAGGCCGTGGAGCCCGCCGAGCAGGTCGTCGAGTCCGAGGCGGAGGCCCTTGAGGCCGCTGACGCCGCCGCCGAGGCCGCCGAGGCCGAAGCCGACGCCGAGCCCGAGATCACGTTCGGTGACCTCGGCCTGCCCGACGGTGTCGTCCGCAAGCTCGCGCGCAACGGCGTGCACACCCCCTTCCCGATCCAGGCCGCGACCATCCCGGACGCCCTGGCCGGCAAGGACATCCTCGGCCGTGGCCGCACCGGCTCCGGCAAGACGCTCTCCTTCGGTCTGCCGACCCTGGCGCGCCTCGCCGACGGCTACACCGAGAAGAAGAAGCCCCGCGCGGTCATCCTGACCCCGACCCGCGAGCTGGCGATGCAGGTCGCCGACGCCCTCCAGCCCTACGGCGACGTCCTCGGCCTGAAGATGAAGGTCGTCTGCGGCGGTACGTCCATGGGCAACCAGATCTACGCCCTGGAGCGCGGCGTCGACGTCCTCGTCGCGACCCCGGGCCGTCTGCGCGACATCATCAACCGCGGCGCCTGCTCCCTGGAGAACGTCGAGGTCGCCGTCCTCGACGAGGCCGACCAGATGTCCGACCTGGGCTTCCTGCCCGAGGTCACCGAGCTGCTCGACCAGGTCCCGGCCGGCGGCCAGCGCATGCTGTTCTCGGCCACGATGGAGAACGAGATCTCCACGCTGGTCAAGCGCTACCTGACCAACCCGGTGACGCACGAGGTCGACAGCGCCCAGGGCAACGTCACGACCATGACGCACCACATCCTGATCGTGAAGCCCCGCGACAAGGCGCCGGTCACGGCCGCGATCGCCGCGCGCAAGGGCCGCACCATCATCTTCGTCCGCACCCAGCTGGGCGCCGACCGCATCGCCGAGCAGCTGCGTGACGCCGGTGTGAAGGCCGACGCGCTGCACGGCGGCATGACGCAGGGCGCGCGTACGCGGACCCTCGCCGACTTCAAGGACGGCTACGTCAACGCGCTCGTCGCCACCGACGTCGCCGCCCGCGGCATCCACGTCGACGGCATCGACCTGGTCCTGAACGTGGACCCGGCCGGTGACCACAAGGACTACCTGCACCGCTCGGGCCGTACCGCCCGTGCCGGCCGCAGCGGCACCGTCGTCTCCCTCTCGCTGCCGCACCAGCGCCGCCAGATCTTCCGCCTCATGGAGGACGCGGGCGTCGACGCCTCGCGTCACGTCATCAACGGCGGCGGCGCCTTCGACCCGGAGGTCGCCGAGATCACCGGCGCCCGCTCCATGACCGAGGTGCAGGCCGACTCCGCCAGCCAGGCAGCGAGCCAGGCCGAGCGCGAGGTGCAGGGCCTCACCAAGGAGCTGGAGCGCGCCCAGCGCCGCGCCGCGGAGCTGCGCGAGGAGGCCGACCGCCTCACCGCGCGGGCCGCGCGCGAGCGGGGCGAGGACCCGGCGGAGGCGCTCGCCGCCGCCGCGGAGACCGCCGCCGAGGCCGCCCCGGCCGAGGCCCCGGCCGCCCTGCCGGAGCAGACGGACCAGCCGCAGGCCGAGCGCGCCGAGCACACCGACCGCTCTGACCGCTCCGACCGCCCGTCGTACGACCGTCGCCCGTCCCGCGACGACCGTGGCGACCGCGGTGGCTTCCAGCGTCGCGACGACCGTGGTGACCGTGGCGGCTTCCAGCGCCGTGACGACCGCGGTGACCGCGGCGACCGTGGTGGCTTCCGCCGTGACGACCGCCGCGACGACCGTGGTGGCCGTTCCTTCGACCGTGACCGCCGTGACGACCGCGGTGGCTTCCAGCGCCGTGACGACCGCCGTGACGACCGTGGTGGCCGTTCCTTCGACCGTGACCGCCGTGACGACCGTGGAGGCTTCCAGCGTCGCGACGACCGTGGCGACCGCGGTGGCTTCCAGCGTCGCGACGACCGTGGTGACCGTGGCGGCTTCCAGCGCCGTGACGACCGCGGTGGCCGTCCCTTCGAGCGCCGTGACGACCGTGGCGGCTTCCGCCGCGACGACCGCCCGTCGGGTCACCGGGGCAGCGACCGTCCGTTCAACCGTGACCGCCGCGACGACCGCCCCGCCGGCGGCCACCGCTCCGGCGGCCACGACCGCCCGTCGTACAACCGCCGTGACGACCACCGCTCCGGTGGCTCCTTCGGCCGCCGCGACGACAAGCCGCGCTGGAAGCGCAACGGCTGACACGCCGGTCCGGCGCGTAGCCGATAGCCGATGAGGGCGGGCACATCTCCGGATGTGCCCGCCTTCGTCCGTACCCGGTTCCGCGCGGCCATCGCCTGACACACCGTGAGGACGGACGCGCTACCGATACCCGATCGGACTGCGGGGCCCGGCGGGCTATGCTCATGGGTGCGCCGACCTCACGTCGGCGAGGACCGTTAGCTCAATTGGCAGAGCAGTGGACTTTTAATCCATTGGTTGTGGGTTCGAGTCCCACACGGTCTACGGCTGGACCCCAGGTCAGATGTCCTTGGCCTGGGGTCTCTCGCTGTTTTCGGGGGCTTGGGGGTCGTTAGCCCGGCCTGTGCTCGGTCGAAGTGTCGCGGCTCTGCCCGGGGGTGCCTCCGGGCGGGCCACGCCATCCCGCTCCTGGACGGCCTCGTCCGCTGGGGCTCTATTGCGGGCATCTGCGGGCGTGGAGGTAGGAGTACACCGGCCCGCTCAGGGGCTGCCAGAGGTGTGGGCGGGCCGTGTCGCCGGGGGTGATGGGGGTCCGGCAGCCCACGCATGACAGCTCCGGCTTTCCCGCCTGCTCCCGTGCGGTGAGGTGCTGGGCGCCCAGCACCTGGCCGCGGTCGCAGGGGCCGAGGGGGCATCGGAGGCAGGTGATGCCGTGGTCGTACCAGTCGAGGTAGGTCACAAGCACCCGGGTCTGGACGGTGTGGCAGGGCGTGCAGGCGCGCAGGCGTCCGTCGGGGCTGAGGTCGATGCCCTGGCCGGGCGGCAGCGCGCGCGGGCACCACACGCACACGGCCCCGGACCGCTGCTCCGCGCGAAGCGTGTCGAGGGCGGGGACTACGGCCAGGCGCAGGGCCTTGGTCATGTCACGCATCGCTGCCCCTCTCCTCCGGGTCGCGCGGGTCAGGCCCAGCGCAGGCAGGGCAGGCGTACACGACGCTGTCGAGGACCACGGCGCCGACCCGGCCGCGAGAGGTGCCCGCCTCGACGGCCCCGGCCGTGAGCTGGACGGCGCACCAGACGCAGGCCCTCCCGGCGTACTGCTCCCGAGTCAGCTGGTGCGCAGACGGGGGATCGGGGCGCCTCTCCATCCCATGCAGGTCCGGCGGCTCCCTGCCGTCCGCGTAGTCGTCGAGGCAGTCCGGTGCGGACGCAGTGTCATGGCGCTGACCGGTCATCGGGACGCACCGGGCGTCCGGTTGACGGCGAGGATGCGCGAGATGCGATCGGCGCACTCCCGCTCTGCTCCCTGCACGCCCACCTCGTAGTCGAAACCGGTGACGTACCGGTCCCCGATGACGAGAATCTCCTCAGACAGACGGCTGTTCAGGGGGTTGGTCACGGTGACTCGCATCTCGGGTTCGTTCACCGTGATCAGCAGGCCGTGCTTCTCCAGGAAGCTGGAGAGCTGCTTCAGGTCGTTGGTGTCCACGCTCTGAAGATCCCAACGAAGCAGGTGAGGGCGGGATATGACAACCCATGACACAGAGGTGATCAGGCGTGTGGTCGCCGTGACCGGCACCAGGAACACGGGGCCCCGCCACCTCAATGAGTACGCGGATCTGTTCCATGACTACCTCGGGCCATTCGCCACCCGGGACGCGCATTTCTACATCGGGGGCGCCAAGGGCATCGACTCCATGTCCCTGACCTGGCTGGCCGGCAACACGTCCGCGGCCATCACCATCGTGGTTCCGGGCCGGATCGACCAACAGCCCGCCGAGGCCCGGCAGGCCATCGCCCGTAGCCGCGACCGCATCAAAGAGATCGTCGAACTGCGAGCGCCGGAGCTGAAGGCGCCCGCCTACCACGCGCGTAACCGGTGGATGGTGGACCGCGCGAGCATGACGATCGGCTTCCCACACCGCGCCGAAGAGTCCTCGGGCACGTGGCAGACCCTCGACTACACACGCGATCAGGGGAAGCCGCGCCTGATCGTGCCCGTGTGAGCACTGGCGGCGCCACTATGACGACATGGAGGATCGAGCTGCCGGAGCGGCACGGCTGAAGGCACTGCGGCACCGCCGAGGACTGTCCCTCGCCGGAGTCGCCCGCGCGCTCGTTTCCCTCGCCCGGGAGCTGCACCAGCCGGCCCTGCCCTCCGCGACCAGCGTGCAGCGATCCGTCGCCCGCTGGGAGGCCCCTCGACCCACCGTGCCGGACGAGCGGTACCAGCTCCTGCTCGCCCACCTCTACGCTCGCACCCCCACAGGTGTCGCCTCGCTGGGCCGGGGCTCCGACCTCGCCGAGTTCCTGGACGCTCTCGCCCTCCTCGGCGAGAGCGAGCGCCGGACAGCCGAACTGCGCAGCCAGGTCTTGCGCGCAGTCACCGACTGCGGCAGCGGCCTGCTCGCGCTCCTCGCGCCAGGCACACAGGCCGGACTGGACGCGGCGCTCGCGGACCCGTCACAGGCGGACGAGGAAACCGTGGCGGGGCTGGCCGCCGCCGTGGCCGACGTGAACGCCGAGGTGGGCTCACTGCCCATGGTGCGGCTTCAGCTCCTCCTCACGCCGGTCGCCGAGGCGGCGAGGCGCCTCCTCTCGGGCCCGGTACCCGACCCGCTCTCGCCCCGCCTGCGGGATGTGGTTGTATCCGCCGCCACCCTGGGGGGCCGCCTCGCGTTCGAGACGCGGGACGATACCGCGTCCCGCGCCCTGTACACCGAGGCCAGCCGTGAAGCAGGCCTGCTTGAGCAGCCGTGGCGGCAGGCGAGCGTACACATGAGCCATGCTCTGGTCACCCTCTACTCGACGGACGGCCTCGTCGGCTCAAGGCGCCTGGTCGACCAAGCTGTACGCACCGCCCGTTCCGGGGAGAGCCCGCTGATCCGCGCGCGAGCCCATGCGCTTCAGGCCGAACTCGCCGCGCGCGCAGGGCACGAGCGGCAGTCCCAGGTCGCGCTGGGGCTCGCCTGGTACGACATTGAGGCTGATCACGCCGACGATCCGGCGCCCACGTCCTTCTCGCCGGGGCACCTGCGCGGCTTCGAGGGCGTGTGCGAGCTGTACGTCGGCGATCCGGCCAAGGCGCACGACCGGTTCGCCCGGTCCGTAGCGACGCTGTCCGCTCCGCGGGAGCAGGTGCAGAGGGCCATCGTCACGACGGACCAGGCGCTCGCTCGCATCCGGCTCCGTGAGCCCCGAGACGCGGTGCGTCTGCTCCACCGATGTGTTGCCGCGGCCTCGGCCACCGGGGGCCGTGTTCCAGCGCTTCGCCTGCGGCAGGCCCGCCGCGAGCTGCGGCCGTGGCGACGGGAGAACTGGGTGGCTGACCTCGATGACCACCTGATGGACGTCCTCGGCTCTTGACGGTCGAGGGTGCACAGATGCGTAGGGGCAAGCCGACGCCTTCGGATGGGCTGTGACGAGCTGGGGTCGCCATGCCGTCCGGAGGCGACCAGCCCTGTTTCGCGGTGCGGGCAGCGGGTCAGGAGCCCCCGTCGTCTCCGCCCAGGCTCTGGCCCCCGTCGCCGCGGTTGTTCCTCCGGGTCTTCCCGTAGCGGCTCGCCGCGTCGGCTGCTGTGGAGGTCAGGCGGGCCGCGGTGCGGACGGGGCGGGGGGCGGTGCCGTGGAGGGTCCAGAGGACCGCGGTGAAGCCGGCGAGGGCGAGGGCCAGTAGCGCGATGAGCAGGACGAGCACGGGCGCGGCCCTCCGGGTCGGTCGGTCGAGGAGCCGATCCTCTCAGGTGCGCTAGCCCGCCCAGCGGCCCGTCAGGAAGGTGAGGGCGCAGAGGGTCATGAGGGGCGCCACCAGACAGACGTACGCCGTACGGACGCGCGGCGCGCGCAGGCTCCACGAGGCGAGGACGACCCATAGCGGCCACCACAGGAGGGTGGCGCGGGGAAGCGACATGTACCAGTACGACGTGCCGAGGGCCACGAGGGTCAGGCCCGTGTACGTCGCCTCCGGCCAGCGGCGGCGGTACAGGAGGAAGCAGGTCAGGGCCAGACCGAGGACCATGGTGAGCAGCTCGGCCTGGAACTCGACGGCGTAACCGGTGGACGTGGTGTGGTGGGAGGCCGCCTCCCAGGTGTTGCGCCAGGCCTCCCACGGCGTGTGGAAGTCGCGGTACCAGCCGCGCTCCTCCGCGTGCTTCCACGCCATCCAGTCGCCCGTACGGGATTGGAGGTACCAGCTGTACGCCAGCGGCGGCAGCGCGGGCAGCAGCAGCCAGGGCAGGGCGCGGCCGTCGCGGTGGGCGCGGACCGTCGTGAGGAAGTGCACCGCGAGCGCGGCGGTGAGGAACAGGCCGCTCACCCGGACCGTGGTCGCGAGCGCGGCGAGCACCCCCGCGAGCGGCCAGGCACGGCGCCGCGCCGCCAGCCACGCGGGCAGGGCGAAGGCGAGGAACAGCGCCTCGGTGTAGCCCGCCGCCAGGAAGACCGCGCACGGGGAGAGGAGGAAGAACAGGACGGCGCGGCGCCCCGCGTCCGGGTGCGGGACGTGCTCGCGCGCGACGCGGGCGAGGGCCAGCACTGCTACTGCTCCGGCGACGAGGGAGACGAGCAGCCCCGCCGCCGCCCAGTCCGGTACGACGGCGTGGACGGCGCGCAGGGTGAACGGGAAGCCGGGGAAGAAGGCCTCCCGGTTGTCCCAGCCCTCCATCCCGGGGCGGAGGTCCCCCGGGAAGTAGCCCTCCTGGGCTATGCGCAGGTAGTGCCACCAGTCCCACTGCTGCCAGGCGGACAGCGGGGACGCGGCGTGGCGGGCGCGCGAGTCGGGCGGGAACAGCCAGGTGGCTCCGTACGCCGTCGCCCACAGGCCCGCGCGCGTGACGACGTAGAGGAAGAGGACGTCCGTGTCCTGCTTGCCGAGGAGGCGCCACCGGCCGCGCGCCGGGGCACCGCGGCGCCGGGGGACGTGGACGGAGGCGGTCGCCCAAGCCCGAGACCGAGTCTGAGTCTGAGACCGAGACCGAGACCGAGGCCGGGGCCCGGGCCGGGACGGAGGCCGGGGCCTGGGTGGGGAGGAAACGGACAAGTCGGTGCCTCCGGGGGCGGGTTGGGGTGTTTTCGGGGCGCGCGGGGGTGCCACGCGGCGCGCCTGGCGCAGAACGCGTGAGCCGTCGTTCAAGGGGCCGGGGCCCAGGAGCCGCTCAAGGGACGGGCGCCGCTCAAGAGGCCGGGGCCCTGGAGTCGCTCAAGGCCCCCGGCGCGTCAGCCGCGAGGCGCCCCCGTGCCGGAGGCAGTCGTTCCCAACGCCGTCCCGAGCGCCTGCCCGCTCTCCGGCGGATACGTCGGGGTACCCGGCGGCGCACTGCTCTCCGGGCCGCCGAGCTGCGCCTCCGTACCCGAGGGGTCCGGCGGCGGGAAGCTCGCGCTCGGCGGGGGCGACGACTCGGGCTCCAGGGTTGGTGAGGGCGACGGAGAGGGGGAGGGCGAGAGCGGCGGGGAAGGCGACTGCGGGCCAGAGGGGACGCCTGCGGGCGGCGTCGGCTCCGAGCTGTACGTCAGGGCCAGCGCGCCCGCGCCCGCGACGACCACGCTCGCGGCGACGGCCACCGCGGTGACGAAGACGCGGTGCGCGCGGCGCCCGCGCCGGACGACGACGGAGACGGGTGGCACGCCCGCGCGGGCACGGCCGGCGTCGGCGGCCTCCTGGAACAGCGAGCGCAGGGGGTCGTGCGGTTCAGACACCGGGGGCCTCCTCGGTACGCGGGTCTGTCAGACGGAGGGCGAGCGCGGCACGGCCGCGGGACAGATGGGTCTTGACCGTGCCGGGGGACAGGCCGGTCTCCCCGGCGATCTGGTCGACGGAGAGGTCGCACATGTAGTGCAGGGCGAGCGTCCGGCGCTGCTGCGGCGGCAGTTCGCGCAACGCCTCGACCAGGGCGACCGACTCGGGGCCCGGGCCCTCCGCGTGCGGCGGCGCGCCGCTGCGCTGCCAGGCCGACGCCGAGCGGCGCAGACCGCGCCAGCGGCTCACCGCGAGCCGCCAGGCGACGGTGCGGATCCACGCCTCGGGGCGGCCGTCACTGTCGAGCCGCCCCCGGCGGCTCCAGCCCTTGACGAACGCCTCCTGGACGACGTCCTGCGCTTCGTGCAGGTCGCCGAGCATCACGTACAGCTGCCCTGTCAGCCGTGCGGCCGCTTGCGCGTAGAACTCCTCGAACTCCTCGACGGTCAACAGATTGCTCCCGGATCTCCTTGGTTTCACCGTGCATACGCCTGCCGACCCGCGTCCGGATGACACGGAGAACGAAAGATCGAGGTGAGGACGGTCACAGGCCGAGCGACCCGCGACCCGCCGGGCGAGCCCGCCCCACGACCGGCCCATCAGATCCTGCGCCCCCGCCGCCCCCGCGGCACGCTGCCAGTGAACGTGATCCGGAGGTGCGGCATGGCGGCTCAGGCACAAGAACGGCCCAGCCCCCGCAAGGGCATACCCGGCCGCCGGATCCGCGCGGCGGTCACCGCCCTGCTCCTCGCCCTGGCCGCCCCGGCCTGCGGCGGCGACGGCGGCCCCGGCGACGCGGCGACCCGCCCCGCCCGCCGCACCGACCTGCCCTTCACCCACCCCGGCGTCCTCCTCAGCAAGGCCCAGCTCGACCGGGTGCGCGCCCACGTCGCGGCCCGCGAGCAGCCCTGGCTCAGGGCGTACGAACAGCTGCGCGCCAGCAAGTACGCGGCCGCCGACTACCGCCCGAAGCCGTACGCCGTGGTCGCCTGCCCGCCCGGCGACCAACCCGGCCAGGGCTGCGTGGAGGAGCGCGAGGACGCCCTGGCCGCATACACCCAGGCGCTGCTCTACAACATCACCGGCGACCGCGCCCACGCCGTGAAGGCCACCGGGATCATGGACGCCTGGGCCCGCGTGGTCACCCGGCACACGGAGGCCAACGCGGGCCTCCAGACCGCCTGGGCCGCGACCTCCTGGGCCCGCGCGGCCGAGGCCGTGCGCTACACGTACGACGGCTGGTCCGACGGCGACCTGCTGCGCTTCGAGCGGATGCTCCGCAACGCCTATCTGCCCCAGGTCGTGGCCGGCTCGGTCGAGTCCAACGGCAACTGGGACCTCGTCATGGCCGACGCCGTCATCGGCATGGCCGTGTTCCTCGACGACCACGCGGCCTTCGAGGAGGCGGTGCGGCACTTCCGCACCCGCGTGCCCGCGTACTTCTACCTGAAGTCCGACGGGCCGCTGCCCGTCGCGCCCGAGGGAAGCGACGTCGACACGGCGGACGAGCTGCGCCGCTACTGGTTCGGGCAGCGGACGTTCGCCGACGGGCTCGCGCAGGAGACCTGCCGCAACTTCAAGCACGCCGGGTACTCCCTCGCCGCCACCGCGCACATCGCCGAGACCGCCTGGCACCAGGGCGTCGACCTGTACGACGAGGTCAAGGACCGGCTGCGGGCGGCGTTCGAGTTCCACTCCGGCTACCAGCTCGGTGCCGCCGCGCCCGGCTGGCTGTGCGGCGGCAGGCTCCAGCGCGACCTCGGGCCCGACACGGAGGTCGGCCTGAACCATCTGCGCGGGCGTCTCGGCATGGACCTGCCGCACACCAGGAAGCTCACCCTGGAGCGGCGCCCGGAGGGCACCGACGACCTGTTCGTGGCCTGGGAGACGCTGACCCACGCGGACAACGCGTGAGCCTCTCGGGAACCAGTTCGCGTTCTGCGCCCCTGATGGCGTACTGTTGGGTTCACCGACGCGGGGTGGAGCAGCTCGGTAGCTCGCTGGGCTCATAACCCAGAGGTCGCAGGTTCAAATCCTGTCCCCGCTACTGAAACCGAAGGCCCGGGATCCGAAAGGATTCCGGGCCTTCGGCGTTCCTGCGCATCCGCGCATCCGCGCATCCGCGCATCCGCGCATCCGCGCATCCGCGCATCCGCGCATCCGCGCATCCGCGCATCCGCGCACCCGCGTTCCCGCGCGCCCACGTTCCCGCGTTCCGGGTGTCGCAGGGGCGTGCCGGGGGGCGTGCGCCGCCCGCGCCACCGCCCCGCGCCAAGGCGCGCGCTGCTCGCCAGGTCACCCACTCGGAGCACGCCGGGTCGCCCCGGGGCCCCGACGCGGGAAGCCTTGGGCCGATGCGGAGGGTCTGCGGCGGGAGTGGAGCGGTGGTTGCATTGGGCGGTGGGGGCCTCGGCACCGCGAGCGCCGGGAGCGTCGAGGGCACCGGGAGCGCCGAGGGTACCGGGAGGGCCCGGGGCACCGGGAGCGCTCGGGGCCTTTGTGACGGCGGCGGGCCCGGGGAGCGCCATGGCCGCTGAGGGCCCCGGTCTCCCCCGCGAGCGGGCCCTCACCCGGGTGCTGCCCCCGCTCCTGATCGTCGTCGGGGTCGTCTTCGACGCGCTCACGCCGCCCCAGTTCACCGCGTCCCCGCTGTTCGCCGCCGCGCCCCTCATCGCGGCCCCGTTCTTCTCGCTCGCCACCACCGTGGCGACGGCCGCCGTGTCCTGCGTGGCCGTGCTCGCCCTGCGCATCGACAACCACGCGGGCGTGGACGTCGAGGTCGTCACCTCCTTCGTCACCATGCTCACCGTCGGCGCCCTCGCCGTCGTCATCAACCGCGTCGTGCGCCGCGGCGACGCCCGCCTCGCCTCCGCCCGCTCCATCGCCGAGGCCGCGCAGCGGGCCGTCCTGCCGCAGCCGGACCCGCGCATCGGCGGCCTCGACGTCGCCGCCCGCTACGAGGCCGCGCAGGCCGGCGCCTTCATCGGCGGCGACCTGTACGCCGTGCAGGACACCCCGCACGGCGTACGGCTCGTCGTCGGCGACGTACGCGGAAAGGGCATGGGCGCGGTGGCCGCCGTCGCCGTCGTCATCGGCGCCTTCCGCGAGGCCGCCGAGCAGGAGGCCACCCTGGAGGCCGTGGCGCAGCGCCTGGAGCGTGCCCTCGCGCGCGAGGGCACGCGGCGCGACGGGCTGGACGCCTTCGAAGGGTTCACCACGGCCGTCCTCGCGGAGATCCCGCGCGGCGGCGGGACCGTACGGCTCGTCAACCGCGGCCACCCCGAGCCGCTGCTGCTGCGCGCCGACGGACGCCTGTGCGTGCTCTCGCCCGCCGAACCCGCCCTGCCGCTCGGCATGGGCGACCTCGGCGCCTGGCCCGACCGCGCGGACGAGACCGACTTCCCGCCCGGCTCCACGCTGCTGCTCTACACCGACGGGCTCAGCGAGGCCCGGGACGCGCGAGGCGTCTTCTTCGACCCCGCGATCCGGCTCGGCGGCCGCGTCTTCTCGGGCGCGGACGCCCCCGACGCGCTCCTGTCCACCCTCGTCGCCGAGGTCGTCGACCACACCGGCGGCGGCGCCAACGACGACATGGCGCTCCTCGCCGTACGACGGCCCGTCACACCCCGTGACTGATCCGGGCCCCAGCGCAGCGCAACTGATGCCCCGTCACCTCCGGATGGAGATCGATTCGGCTGCGCTGGGTCATGGCGCGTGCTCAACTCGCCCTATTCGCAACCCTGATGTCCCGTTGTGTTCGTGGCGTAAGCGTTAACGATCAACCCGAACAGCTTGGAATACCGACCCGCTGTCTATTAACGTTCGATAACGCAGCGCGGTCGTCCCAGCCGTCACACCCGGCGGCTCCGCGCGCACGCGCCTAATCCCGCAAGGGAGCCGGGGAACCACCATCTTGGGGTGAATCGGACGCCTCTCGTGTACGCGGACCCGTATCCGCCGTCCGCGAGGAGCGGCCGTAGGAGACCTTCCTGCTCCGAACCCGTCAGCTAACCCGGTAGGCGAGAAGGAAGGAAAGGAGTGCGCCCCCGTGGCGTCCAACCGGCCTGCCCCAGAAGCGCTCTGCATACCGAACGGCAGTCTCACCGAGGGCGGTGTCGGTGGTGACGGCGGCGAAGGACCCGGGGGACACACCGGGTTCGCCGACTACGCCACCTCCTCCGCACCCGCCGGGCACGCCGGGCATGCCGGGCATGCCGGTTACGCCGGTTACGCCACCCAGGAGCCCCCGGCCTCCTGGGAGGAGTGGAACCCCACGGCGGAGACCGTCCGCCCCGTGCGCGGCAAGCACCGCATCCACAAGAAAGGCGGCGGCGGCCTCGCCCGCAGCTCCACCGTCCTCGGCGTCGGCGTCATCGCCGCCGTCGGCGCGGGCGGCATCGCCACCGCGCAGGGCGGCAAGCCGCCCGTCTCCATCTCCCTGCCGGACATGGCGTCCGTCGCGGACTCGCTGCCCGGCGTCGGCTCCCTGGTCGACGGCGACGCCGCGGCGGAGCCGGCCACCGCCGCGGCCGCCGCCCCGCTCAGCTCCGCGGGCGTCACCGACGCCGACGCCCAGCAGGGCACCACGGACGCGGGCGAGGCCCTGCGGGCCCGCATCCTCCAGCAGGCCGAGAACCAGCGCCACCGGGCGGACGACGCGCAGCGCAGACAGGCCGAGGACGCGGCCGTCGCGAAGGCCGCCGCGACCGCCACGGCCCAGCAGGACAAGGCCGAGGCCCAGGTGAAGGCCAAGGCCGCCGAGGAGAAGCGGAAGAAGGAGGAGGCGGCCCGCAAGAAGCGCGAGGCCGAGCGCCTCGCGAAGCTCGCCAAGAGCTTCACCCTCCCTGCCTCCTCGTACGTCCTGACCTCCCACTTCGGCGACTCCGGCGCCATGTGGTCCTCCGGCCACCACACCGGCCTCGACTTCGCGGGCTCCAGCGGCAGCCCGCTCAAGGCCGTCCACTCCGGCACCATCAAGGAGGCGGGCTGGGCGGGCGCGTACGGCTACCGCACGGTCCTGGAGCTGGAGGACGGCACCCAGATCTGGTACTGCCACCAGTCCTCGCTCGGCGTCAGCGTGGGCCAGAAGGTCAGCACGGGCGACGTCATCGGCCGCATGGGCGGAACGGGCAACGTCACCGGGGTGCACCTCCACCTGGAGGTCAAGACGAGCGGCGGCGCGACCATCGACCCGCTGGCCTGGCTGCGGGACAAGGGCCTGAACCCGTGAACCGCTGAACCCCTGACCCCTGGCACCGCGCGGCCGCTGCCCGCGTGGGCCCCTCCGACTCCGGCGGTCCTGGCGACGACCCCCCGACGCCAGGGCCGCCGGTCACGTCCTTCAGCCGAAAACGGCCGCCTCCCGCCGGAATTCCCAACTCCACAAGGACGTTGGCCCCCGTATGACCACTCTTCGCCCTCTGGGATCGTCCGACCTCGAAGTCTTCCCGCTCGCCCTCGGTGGCAACGTCTTCGGCTGGACCGCCGATAAGGACCAGTCCTTCGCCGTCCTCGACGCCTACGCCGCCGCGGGCGGAAACTTCATAGACACCGCCGACGCCTACTCCTTCTGGGTGCCCGGCAACAAGGGCGGCGAGTCCGAGACCGTCCTCGGGCAGTGGATGGCCGCGCGTGGCAACCGCGCCGACGTCGTGGTCGCCACCAAGGTCGGCGCGCTGCCCGACTACAAGGGCCTCTCCGCGAGCACCATCAAGGCCGGCGCCGAGGAGTCGCTGCGCCGCCTCGGCACGGACTACATCGACCTGTACTACACGCACTACGACGACCCGTCGGTGCCCGTCGAGGAGTTCATCACCGCCCTCGACGACCTGGTGCGGTCCGGCAAGGTGCGCGCGATCGCCGCGTCGAACATCACCGCCGAGCGCCTCCAGGAGTCCCTCGACTTCTCCGACCGCGAGGGCCTCGTGCGGTACGTGGCGCTCCAGCCGCACTACAACCTCGTCTCGCGCGACACCTACGAGGGCCCCCTCCAGGAGATCGCGTCCCGCTCCGGGCTCGCCGCCGTCCCGTACTACGCGCTGGCCTCCGGCTTCCTGACCGGCAAGTACCGCCCGGGCACCGAGGTCGACAGCGCCCGCGCCGAGAGCGCGGGCCAGTACCTGGCCACCGAGCGCGGCCGCCGCGTCCTGACCGCACTCGACGAGGTGGCGAAGGCCCACGACGCGCAGGTCGCCACCGTCGCCCTCGCCTGGCTCGCCGCACAGCCGACCGTGGCGGCGCCGATCGCCTCGGCCCGCACCGTCGAGCAGCTGCCCGCGCTGCTCGCGGTGGCCGACCTGGAGCTGACCGAGGCGCAGCTCGCGGCGCTCACGGCGGCCGCCGCCTGACGTCAGGGCCGATAGGGGTTGTGGCACGGGGGGAGCGCCGGGCCGTACGCCCCGACGGGCCCGTACGCGGCGTGCGGCAGCGGCGCCAGGGGCGGGGCTGTCGCCCGCGCCGCGTACCCGAGCGCGGGCGCGGCCACGGCCCTGCGCTCCCACAGCGCCACAAGGAGTTCCCGCTCCCGTACGACGAAGTCGGCGCCCGCCCGGCCGTGGCGGGCCCGGTGCCGAAGGAGCGCGAGGGAGGTCGCGTACGTCTCGTACTCGACGAGGGTGCGGCCGGCCGGCCTGCCCAGGTGGAAGGCCGCGTAGTCGCGGGCGAGGGTGCGGGCCGTCATGGAGCCGAGCGCGTGCGGCTCGGGCGCGGTGAACCAGCCCGCGGCCACGTACACCGGCAGCTCGTCGCGCACCAGGTGCAGCTCGCGCCGGCGCAGCCACACGGCCAGCCAGGTGAGCAGTCCGAAGAGCGGCAGCATGAACCCCGCGTACACGACGAAGAAGCCGTAGTCGCCGAAGCCCGCCGAGCCGTTCCAGAAGGCGTGCAGGCCCATCGCGAGGAGCAGCCCCGCGCAGGGCAGCAGCACGCGCCGGACGGTGTGGCGCTCGGCGGTCACGGCGGCGGCACCGAAGCCGATGCCGGTGAGCACCGTGAAGAGCGGATGCGCGAACGGTGACATGACAACGCGGACGAAGAAGGTCGCGGCGGTCACCGAGGCGAGGCCGCTCTCGCCGCTGAGCTGGTCGGTGCCGAAGGCGTTGCCGAGGTAGAGGACGTTCTCGGTGAACGCG
Organism: Streptomyces sp. NPDC045778; assembly: GCF_056431945.1. Classification (NCBI taxonomy): domain Bacteria; kingdom Bacillati; phylum Actinomycetota; class Actinomycetes; order Kitasatosporales; family Streptomycetaceae; genus Streptomyces; species Streptomyces sp. NPDC045778. The sequence goes on along the minus strand of NZ_JBWKJZ010000002.1, from coordinate 19,847 downwards.
AAGCCGGTGGCGGTGACGCCCGCTATCACGAACCCGTCGACGACCCCGGTGAAGTCGGCTCTGCGGAAGAGGAAGACGAGCAGCACGGCCGCCGCCTTCGCCAGCTCCTCGACGACGGGCGCTATGACGGTCGCGCCGAGGGTGTCCGCGCTGGTCGGGTCGGCCGTCGCGGTGGCTATCCAGCGGGTCGCGAAGCTGTTCGCCACGATCGCGATGAGCGCGGCCGCGCAGGCTCCCCAGGAGAAGGCGAACAGCAGGTTCCGCCAGGGGCCCGGCGCCACCCGGTCCAGCCAGCGGAACGCGGCGATCAGCAGCGGCACCGGGAGCGTGGCGAGTCCGAGCCCCACCAGGAAGCCCTCGGTCCCGGTCTGCTGGCGCACCAAGGCGAGGATCACGAGGCCGGAGAGCGCGAGCAGGATGACGACGCCCGTGACCCGGATGGCCCCGCGCTGCCACCAGTGCGGATGCCGGGGCCCGGGTGCCCCGGCGGACCCGTCGCGCCCGCCGGGCGGCGTCGGGTGGCTCGGGCATGCGGGACTGGTGGCCACGAATCGACCCTAACGAGGGTTGGGGAGGCCCGCGACGGTGCCTCGGCCCTGCCGGCGGCGCGGAGCGCCTCAGTCCTGGGCGAGCGTGGCGGCGCGGCGGAACAGCAGGTCGTTCACGACGTGCCCCTTGCGCAGGCCCTGGCCCTCGAAGCGGGTGAGCGGCCGGAAGTCGGGGCGCGGCGCGAACCCGCCGTCCGCCTGGGTGTTCTCGAAGTCGGGGTGCGCGCCGAGCACCTCCAGCATGTGCTCCGCGTACGGCTCCCAGTCCGTGGCGCAGTGCAGCACCGCGCCGGGCTTGAGCCGGGGCGCGAGCAGCGTCAGGAACTCCGGCTGAATCAGGCGCCGCTTGTTGTGGCGGGCCTTGGGCCAGGGGTCGGGGAAATACACGCGGGCGCCGTCCAGGCTCTCCGGGGCGAGCATCTCCCGGAGCAGGATCACGGCGTCGCCGTTGGCGACCCGGATGTTGGACAGGCCGTTCCGCTCCGCGAGATTGAGCAGGTTGCCCTGGCCGGGGGTGTGCACGTCCACGGCGAGGATGTTGGTGTCCGGGTCCGCGGCCGCCATCTGCGCGGTGGCCTCGCCCATGCCGAAGCCGATCTCCAGGACGACGGGCGCGTCGGACCCGAACAGCTCCGCCAGGTCGAGCACCTTCGCGCCGTCGATGTCGAAGCCCCACTTGGGCCACAGGCGCTGGAGGGCGTCGCCCTGTGCGGTGGTGACCCGGCTGCGGCGCGGCGTGAAGCTGCGGATCCGCCGCTCGAACCGGCCGCCGGAGGGGTCGGGCACGGGACCTTCGGGAAAACGGGGGGCGCCCTTCGGGCGGGAGTTCTCAGACACAGTGCCGTCGATTTTAGTGGGGCGGGACCGCGGCGGGGCGCCCCGAGCCGCCGGTCGGGTCAGCGCAGCGCGGCGAGCACCCGGCGGGCCACCTCGCGGCCGATGGGGAGCGACGCGGTGGCCGCGGGCGAGGGCGCGTTCAGCACGTGCACGGCGTGCGCCCCCTCCCGGATCAGGAAGTCGTCGACGAGCGTGCCGTCCCGCAGGACGGCCTGTGCCCGCACCCCCGCGGCCGCGGGCACCAGGTCCTCGGCCCGCACACCGGGCAGCAGCCGCCGCACGGCCTGGGTGAACGCCTCCTTGGACAGCGAGCGGCGCAGCTCCCCCGCCCCGTACCGCCAGTGGTGGCGGGCGATCTGCCAGGAGCCCGGCCAGGCGAGCGTCGCGGCCAGCTCGCGGGGGCGCACCACCGACCAGTCGTACCCCTCGCGGGCCAGGGCTGGCACCGCGTTCGGCCCGACGTGGACGCCGCCGTCGACGCCGCGGGTGAGGTGCACGCCGAGGAACGGGAAGGCCGGGTCGGGCACGGGATACACGAGCCCGCGCACCAGGCCGGGCCGCGCGAGGGTGAAGTACTCCCCCCGGAAGGGCACGATCCGCATGTCGGGCTCGTCGCCGGTCAGGCGGGCTATCCGGTCGCAGTGCAGCCCCGCGCAGTTGACCAGGACCTTGGCGCGCACGACGTCGCCGCGCGCGGTGCGCACGACGTCGCCGCGCGCGGTGCGCACGGCGACGCCGCGGCCGGGGCGGCGGTCGACGCGGACGACCTCCGCGCCGTACCGCACGTCGGCGCCCGAGGCGCGGGCGAGCTGCTCGGCGACCGCGCCGTAGTCGCAGATGCCGGTGGAGCCGACGTGGATGGCGGCGATGCCGCTCACGTCCGGTTCGTACTCCGCGATCTGGGCGGGGCCCAGCTCGCGGACCGGGATGCCGTTCTCCCGGCCGCGCTGGACGAGGGCGTGCAGGCGGGGCAGCTCGGCGCGGTCGGTGGCGACGATGAGCTTGCCGGTGACCTCGTGGGCGATGCCGTACTCGGCGCAGAACTTGACCATCTCGGCGGCGCCCCGCACGGCGAAGCGGGCCTTCAGGGAGCCGGGGCGGTAGTAGATCCCGCTGTGGATCACGCCGCTGTTCCGCCCGGTCTGGTGCCGGGCGGGGCCCGCCTCCTTCTCCAGGACGGTCACCCGGGTGCCGGGCGCGGCACGGGTGAGCGCGTGGGCGACCGAGAGCCCGACGATCCCGCCCCCCACGACGAGCACGTCACAGTCATACGCCACGGCACCCCGACCCATCGCTCTGCACCTCCCACCCCGATAGTGCCCTGCACCACTGACAACGCCGCTAAACGTGGTCCCGGGCGCCCGGGAGGCGGAAGGCTCGTGGCGCCGCTCACGCCGGGGCGACGAGCAGGGGCCGTGCCCGCTCCCTCAGCTCCACCACGCGCGGTTCGTCGCTGTAGGGCTCCAGGCGGTGCAGCAGGTCCTTCACATACTCCGTGGTGCGTGCGGAGGAGATGCGTCCGGCGACCTCCACCGCCCGTACGCCCTGCTCGCAGGCCGCGTCCAGGTTCCCGGACTCCAGCTCGGCGACGGCGGAGACGACGAGCCGCAGGCCGTGTGAGCGGACGAATTCCTCGGTGGGCCGGGACAGGGCCTGCTCCGTGAAGCGCCTCACCTGGCGGGGGGCCTTCAGGTCGCGATAGCACTCGGCGGCGTCCGCGGCGAAGCGGTCGTAGCCGTAGAAGCCGAGCCAGGAGGGGTCGTGGTCGCCGTCGCGGGCCCGCTCCAGCCAGCCCTCGGCGGCCCGCAGGGCGGCGCCCGCGGCCTGGGCGTCATGGGCGCGCGCGTGCGCGCGTGCCTCGACGAGCCGGAAGAAGCTCATGGTCCGGGCGGTCGCGAGGCTCCTGTTGCGCTCCAGGGCGGCCTGGGCGAGGTCGACGCCCTCGTCGCCGAAGCCCCGGTAGGTCGCCTGGAGGGACATCGACGCCAGGACGTACCCCCCGAGGGGCACGTCGGCGGCCGCGCGCGCCAGGCGGAGGGCCTGGATGTAGTACCGCTGGGCGGCCTCCTGCTGGCCGGTGTCGAAGGCCATCCAGCCGGCGAGCCGGGTCAGCTCGGCGGTCGCGCCGAACAGGGCGCGGCCCACCTCGTCCGAGTACGAGCCGAGGAGCAGCGGCGCCGCCTCGACGCGCAGACACTCCGGGACCATCGAGGAGCGCCAGTCGCCGCCGCCGTACTTGGAGTCCCACCGGCGGGCGTCCTCGGCGGCCTCGCGCAGCTTCAGGACGTCGCTGTGGCCGACCTTCATCGGGGCGCCGCCCTCGTCGGCCTTGGCGACGTCACGCGGGCCCTCGCGGCTGACGTCGCGGGCGACGGAGCTGTCGGCCGGGGTGATGAGCCAGCGGGACGCGGGCGTGGCGTACGCGCTGACGGCGAAGGAGCCGGCCAGGGACTGCCAGATGCCGCCGCCGCCCGCGCGGCGGCCCGCGAGGTCGAGGCGGTACAGCTCGGTCGCCGACTTGACCGCGGCGCCGACGTCGCGCGGGAAGGCGAGGCCCACTTCGGGCGCAGGGTCCGCGTCGGCCAGGCCGATCTCGTGCAGTGGCACGGGGCGGCCGAGCTTCTGGCCGATGGCGGCGGCGATGAGGTGCGGCGCGGCGCCCTGCGGCACCATGCCCTTGGACACCCACCGGGCCACCGACGTCTTGTCGTACCTGAGCGTCAACCCGCGTTGAGCACCGAGGTCGTTGACCCTGCGGGCGAGTCCCGCGTTGCTGATTCCCGCGAGGGCGAGAACGGTGCCGAGCTTTTCGTTCGGCCCGCGTTGCTCCCTGGACATGCGCCACCCCTCGGACACAGACGGCTGCCGGGCAGTGGCGTGACCGCCCGGCATTCGTGCTGCCTTCCCCCCGGGGGCGGCTACCGGGGGGCCTCGGTGTGTACGGCGTGTCGCGCGCCGTTTCCCGATCCCCGGCCGCAAGAGCACGTGGCCGAGCCCCCAGGTATATGCCTCCGCGAAAACAACAGCACACCCAGCGTAGTTCGGCGAATCCCAAGCGTTAAGAGGCGTAGTTCCGTATGGCGAGATTGTTGTCCGTACGGGCGTGCGGGGCCGTCGGAGCGTGCTCCGGGTGTGTGGCCGTGCGCCCGTGCGTGCGCTCTTCTACGGCCACCGGGAGGGCGTTTCCATGGATGACGCGTGGGTCGGCCCGCTGCGCTGGAGTCAGCGGGCTGGGGGACACCGCCGCCTCCATCCCCGCGGGCGGCGGACCGGTCCGGGAGGCGAACACCGCCTCCCGGGCTGTGCGTTGGCCGGCACGGCCCTGGGGGGCGTGTTCGGCCACGGCTGAATTGGCCGAAAATCGCCCCTGCCTGCCCGCTCTCCGGCCGCCCCACGTCCCGGTGTTGACGTCGTTGCGCCATCAACCATAGATCGTCCGGGGCGTGTTCGCGCCGCTCCGAGCGCCGTCGTAGACCCTCTCGCGCGCCTCCTTCGTGGCAGCATGGGTCTCCAGCCCCCGGTTCCAGGGGTGCGCTGGTTTGTCCACAGGCTGTGGAGGCGACGATGCGGTGGTTGGTGGGGTGGAGCAGTACCACCGCGAGGCCCTCGGCCGCTCTCGGCACGGCGGGCGCCTCCGGGGACGACGGCGAGACCGTCCACCCGGTGGGCTCCCAACTCCTGTGGGGCGACCCCGACCCCCTGTGGGCGGTCGGCGACTGGCGCCCCGACGAGGTGCGCACCGTCAAGGCCGACGACGAGACCCACATCGCCGTGCTCGGCACCTGCGGGGCGAGCGACGAGGAGCTGCGCGTCAGCCTGTTCGCCGCCCGTGGCGGCGCGCTGCGGCACCTGACCGCCTGGCCGGGCAGCTACACCGCGGTCGTCCGGGTCGGCCGCCGCGTGACGGTCGCGGGCGACCTGGCGGGCGCCCGGCCCGTCTTCCACACCCCCTGGGCGGGCGGCACGGCGTACGCGACCGCGGCCCTGCCGCTGGCCGACCTCATCGAGGCCGACCTGGACGTCGGCCACCTCGCGGCGCTGCTCGCCGCCCCCGACGTCCCGGAGGCGCTGCACGACTCGACCCCGTACCAGGGCGTGCGGCGCGTGCCCCCGGGGCATGCCCTGATCCTCCGCGCGGGCGCGCGCGAAGTCGCCGGGTACGAACCCGTCGCGTCCCTCGCCGTCGCGTCTCCGCCGACCGACGAGGCCAGCGCGGTGGACGGCGTCCGCGACGCCCTCGTCGAAGCCGTACGCGCGCGCCTGCGGGCCCCGCGCCACGTCCCCGGCACCGACATCGACCCCGGGCCCGTCCCCGGCATGGGCCCCGCCGAGCGGCGCGCGGCCCGCGGCATGCCGGTGCCCGGCATCGGCGCCGACCTCTCCGGCGGCCCCGCGTCCAGCACCCTCGCCCTGCTCGCGGCGGGCCTGCCCGGAATGCCGGGCACGGTCCTCGGCCACGGCACGGGCGCGGGCGAGCGGCTCCTCGCCGTCACCTTCAACGACCTGGCCACGGGCGGCCGCGAGGCCGAACTGGAGCGCGCCGGCACCATCGCGGCCAACCCCCGCCTCCACCACGTCGTCGTCACCGGGGGCGAGGAGACCCTCCCGTACGCCGACCTGGAAGGCCCCCTCACGGACGAGCCGAGCGGCGTGCTCGTCGCCGCCCAGCGCCACCGCGCCCGCCTCGCGTCCGGCAGCGCGGACCACTTCACCGGCTACGGCGCCCGGCAGGTGCTCGACGCCCATCCGGCGCGCCTGGCCGACCTCCTGATGGACCGCAAGCGCCGCCACCTGGTGCGGCCGGTGACCGCCCTCGCCAAGGCCGAGGGCTCCGTCATGGTCCCCGCGCGCGTGTACGGCGCCGCGCGCCGCCTCGCCCGTACGACACACCGCGCGGGCGTCGAGACCCTCGCCGACCGTCTGCTGCGCCGCCGCTTCGAGGAGCCGGGCGGCGCCGTCGGGGCCTCGCTCGCCGCCCTCGCGTGGGCCAGACCGGGGCCGGCCGCGCGCTGGCTGACCGGGGAGGCCCTCGCAGAAGTATCGGTTCGCCTTCAGGAGACGACGACCCGCCCCGGGCCGGGCCCGGGGCAGCGCCCCGGAGAGTTCCGCGCGCGGGCGGCCCTCTTCCGGCACGCGGCCGACCTGCGCGTCCTGGAGCAGGCCGCGGAGGTCCGCTTCCAGCGCCTGCACGCGCCGTTCCTGGACAACCAGGTCGTGCGCGCCTGCCGGGCGCTCCCGGAGTCCGTACGGGTACGTCCCGGGGCGCGCGCCCAGATCCTGCGCACGGTCCTCGAAGGCGCGGGCGTCAGCGAACTCCCGCCCGGCTGGGGCGCGCCGTCCCACGCGTCGAACGCGGCGGCGGCCCGCACCGGCCTCCGCACGGCGGTGGACGGCCTGATCGCCCTCTTCGACACGCCCCTTCTCGCGCAGGCCGGCCTCGTCGAGGCCCGCGTCGTCCGCAAGGCCCTGCGCGCGGCCGCCGAGGGCGAACGGGTGCCGCTCGACGGCCTGGCCGAGCTGGTCGCCACCGAGGTGTGGCTGCGCCGGCTGCTGTCCCGCCGTGGCACCTGCTGGACCGGCACGCCCGCCCGCCAGCGAGCCGTCCCGTCCGGGACGGTGGTGCCGCAACAGGGCACCCTGGGGGCGGCCAGGACGCCGCACTCGCTGCCGCACTGAATCTTTCAGCCTGTCCGGCGTTTGAGGACGAGGCGCGCAGCGCCGATGAAGCGGGGGTACGGGGGCGGCAGCCCCCGGTTCGGGAAGAGGCGGGCCTGGGGCGCCCCGCGAGGGCACACGGAAACGCGGCGGCACCACCCGCCCCCGACGAGCCAGAATGGCCTCGTGCGGTATCGAGTCCTGGGCGCCACGGAGGCGTACGACGATCAGGGAGCCCCCGTCCCGGTGGGCGGCCCCCGCCTGCGCGCGCTCCTCGCGGCCCTGGCCGCCCACGCGGGCCGCACCACCTCCGTGGACACCCTCATCGACGACATCTGGGCGGACACCCCGCCCGCGGACGCCCCGGCCGCGCTCCAGGCCCTCGTGGGCCGCCTCCGCAGAGCCCTCGGCAAGGAAGCCATCGCCTCGGAGCCCGGCGGCTACCGCCTCACCGCCGCCCCCGACGACGTCGACCTCCACCGCTTCGAACGCCTGGCCCGGGAGGGCACCGCCGCCCTGGACCGGGGCGAGCCCGAAGCCGCCGCCCGCACCCTGCGCGAGGCCCTCGCCCTGTGGCACGGGCCCGCGCTCGCCGACCTGCCCGACCGCACGGCCGCCACCCGCCCGGAGGCCCGCCGCGCGGAGGCCACCCGCGCGCGCGTCGAGGCGGACCTGCTGCTCGGCCGGGCCGCGGACGTCGTACCGGAGTTGCGGGAGCTGACCGCCACCCAGCCGTACGACGAGGCGCTGCACGCCCTGCTGATCCGGGCGCTGCGCGACGCGGGCCGGGGCGCGGACGCGCTCGCCGCGTACGAGCACGCCCGCCGCACCCTCGCCGAGGGGCTCGGCACCGACCCCGGACCCGAACTCCGGGCGCTGCACGCGGGCTTGCTGGCGGGGCCGTCGGCGGATCCGGCGGTGGATCCGGCGGGGGAGCCCTCGCGGGAGGGCCGCGCCGCGCGGGGGAACGGTTCGCGGGCGGATCATGGCATTCGGGCACGGCCCGGTCGCCAGACGCGGAAGGGGAACATCCGCCCCCGCTTGACCTCTTTCGTCGGCCGGGAACCCGAACTCGCCGCCATCCGTTCGGACATGCGGAGAGCCCGACTGGTCACCCTCACCGGACCGGGCGGCTCCGGCAAGACCCGTCTCGCTGTGGAGGCCGCCGCCGGGCACCCCAGCGCCTGGCTGGCCGAGCTGGCCCCGCTCGACCGGCCCGAGGCGGTCCCCGGTGCCGTCGTCAGCGCGCTCGACCTGCGCGAGACCGTGCTGATCACGAGCGAGCTGACCGCTCCGCAGGACGACCCCGTCGCCCTGCTCGTCGAGTACTGCGCCCCGCGCAGCCAGCTCCTGCTCCTTGACAACTGCGAGCACGTCATCGGCGCCGCCGCCGAACTCGCCGAGACCCTCCTCACCCACTGCCCGGGTCTCACCATCGTCGCGACCAGCCGTGAACCGCTGGGCGTGCCGGGCGAGGCCGTGCGCCCCGTGGAGCCGCTGCCGCCCGACCCGGCCCACCGCCTGTTCGCCGAGCGGGCCGCGGCCGTGCACCCCGGCTTCGACGCCACCGCGGACGCCGCCGCGGTCGACGAGATCTGCCGCCGCCTCGACGGCCTGCCCCTGGCCATCGAGCTGGCCGCCGCCCGCCTCCGGCTGCTCACGCCCCGGCAGATCGCCGACCGCCTCGACGACCGCTTCCGCCTGCTCACCAGCGGCTCCCGCACGGCCCTGCCCCGCCAGCAGACCCTGCGGGCGGTCGTCGACTGGTCCTGGGACCTCCTGGACGACGCCGAGCGCACGGTCCTGCGCGAGGTGTCCGTCTTCGCGGGCGGCTGGGACCTGGAAGCCGCCGAGGCCGTGTGCACGGGCCCCGCCGCCGACCTCATCGGCGCCCTCGTCGACAAGTCCCTCGTCGTCGCGGCCCCCGGCCCCGGCCCCGACGGCCCGGACATGCGCTACCGCCTCCTTGAGACCATCCACGAGTACGCGACCGAGCGCGCCGCCGAGACCCCCGCCGTGCGCGCCGCCGCCGAGGACCGCCACGGGGCGTACATGCGCGCGCTGGTCGAGCGCGCCGAGCCCCTGCTGCGCTCCGCCGAGCAACTGCCCTGGATCCGCCGCCTGGAGACGGAGCTGGACAACATCCGCGCGGCCCTGCACCGCGCCGTCGAGCAGCGCGACGAGGAGCGGGCCACCGCCCTCGCCCTCGGCATGGGCTGGTTCTGGTGGCTGCGCAACTACCAGACGGAGGGCTCGGACTGGATCGGCCGCGTCCTGGGCAGCATCAGGCGCCCCGAGGGCCCGGAGCCGACGGAGCCCACGGCGGGTGGCACCTCGCCGTCCGCCGCCGCCTCCGCGTCCCCGCTCGCCCCTGGTTTCGCCGGTTTCGACGCCGACCTCGCCGACGAGGACCACCCGCTGTTCTGGTCCCGGATGGGCCTGCGGATGCTGCACCTGTTCCTGACGGTGGAGGTGCGGCCCGCGGACGTGCGCGCCGACGACCGTGCCAAGCGGTACACCCGCCGCGTCCGGGACACGCTGTGCCGGCCCGTGCCCGCGAGCGGCCGCTTCCCGGGGCTGCTCTGGCCGTTCACGATGTACTTCCTCGACCAGCCGCACGACGTGATGCCGTCCCTGGACACCGCGGTCGCCAACTGCCGCCGCTTCGGCGGCGACTGGGAGGTCGCGGTCACCCTGATGTTCCGGGTGCACACCGTCATCGACCGGCCCGGCCTGCTCGCCGGAGTCGACGAGGACCTGAGGGAGCTGCGCACGCTGAGCAGGCGCGTGGGCGACCGCTGGCTGCGCGCGCAGGTGAACAGCGCGGCGGGGGAGGCGGCGATGGCCCGCGCCCACCACGCGGACGCGCGCCGGGCGTACGAGGAGGCACTGCACCTCGCGTACGAGGTCGGGGCGCACGCCGAGACCACGTTCCTGCTCGCCCGCCTCGCCGAGATCGCCTACCGTGAGGGCAACCGCGAACTGGCCGTCAAGGGCCTGGACGAGGCGAGCGCCGAGGCCGACCGGTTCGCGGTCTCGGACGCCCGCGCCTTCGTCTGCCTGATGCGCGCCTCCCTGGCGATCGACGACGGCGACGTGGCGCTGGCCCGGTCCCTGTGCGCCGCGGCCCGCGAGGAAGCGGAGCGTGGCACGCTGCCCCCGCAGTTCGGAGCGGGCCTCGGCAATGTGGAGGCCCGGGTCACCGCCGCCGAGTCGGGCCCCGAGGCCGGGCTCGCCGTGCTCGTCGCCGTGCTGCGCGAGGCCTTGCACCACCACTGCTCGGAGCCCGTCACGGCGGGTCTCGTGGACTCGGGTGCCGTGCTGTTCCTGCGGCTCGGTGAGCACGCCCGCGCGGCCCGCCTGCTGGCCCGCGCCACGCGCTGGCGCGGCGGCCACGAGCGCCCGATGCCGGAGCGCGCCATGGCCGAGCGCGTCGAGGCCGAGGCCCGCGAGGCCCTGGGGCCGCAGGCCTACGACCGGGAGCGGGCGGCGGGCGCCGCGCTCACCGTCGACGAACTCCTGGTGGAACTCGCCCCGCCGCGCTGACCGGCGCCCCGCCGCACTGACCGGCGCCCCGCCGCGCTGCCCGGGCGCCCCGGCCCCGGGCGCCGGCGCTCTCGTGCCGCCGGAGGCCTCAGGTGCAGCGCAGGCGGGACTGCGCCCAGTCCGCGAGGGCCACCGAGTCGAAGTCCGTGTGCGGCTCGACGACCAGGCGGATCGTCTTGCGTCCGGTCAGGTCGACGCGCACGGGCACGGCCGGGTCCCCGCCCGCGACCAGCTGCGACCGCCACAGTCGCGCCCCGTCGGCGTACACGGAGAACCGCACCTTGCCGAGCCGCATCGTCATGTCGTCGACCCCGACGAGCGCCTCGTACGAGGTGCACTTGCGGTTCAGGTCGATGGTCACGGAGGAGTTGCCGTGCACGGTCACGCCGTGGCCGTACCGCTTGTCGGCGATGGACATGCCCCAGCGCTGCCACACCCAGCTGCTCTCGCCCAGCCGCATCTCCGGCTTGGTGCCGTCGCCGGTGAGGCCGTACTCCAGCTCGTTCCACTGGTAGACGACCGGCGCGGGGGGCGGCGTCGGCGTCGGCGTGGGGGTCGGCGTGGGCCGGGGCGGGGCCGGCCTCGGCGGCGGTGGCGGCTTCGGCTTGGGCTTCTGCGGCGGTGGCTTCGGCTTCGGCGTCGGCTTGGGAGCGGGCTTCGGCGGCGGCTTCGGCGCGGGCTCGGCCTTCGCCGGGGGCGTGGGCTTCGGCGCGGGCACGGGAGGCGGTGGCGGCTCCGGCTTCGGCAGCGGCTTGGAGGGCGGCGGATTGCGCGGGATCACGGGCGGCACCGCGGATGCGGTCGGCTTCGGCCTGGCCTCCGGCGGTTCGTCCTTGCCCGGGCCGCCGGCGAGCGCGACCGCCACGGCCACGCCGACCGCGACCACACCCGCCACGATCCCGACCTTCGCCGGGGTGCCGAGCCCCTCGGCGGCCGCGCCGCCGGACGCCCCGGCACCGCCCGAGCCGCTGCCCGCGGCCGCGCCCGCGGCACCCGCCGCGCCCGCGCCCGCGGCGCCGCCCCCGACGAGGGCGGCCACCTTGCCGTACCCGGCGGCACCGAACCAGCCGATGACGGCCACCGGCACGACGGCGGGGATGCCGCTGGCGACTTCCTTGATCTGGCCCGCGGCGAGGCGGCAGTTGGCGCACTCCTCCAGGTGCTTGCGCAGGCCGCGCTCGGCGCGGGTGCGCAGCCCGCCACGGGCATAGGCGCCGAGCCGGTCGGCGTAGCGCGCGCACTCCTCGCTCTCGGTGAGCGTGGCGCTCACATGGGCCTGGAGATAGGCCTGCTTGAGACCTTCGCGGGCGCGGCTCGCGAGCACGCGCGTGCCGTTGGCGTCCAGGCCGAAGAGCGTGGCGACCTCGCTCGGCGACTCGTCCTCGACCTCCGTGTGCCAGAGCACCGCCTGCCAGCGCTCGGGCAGGCTGCGGAAGGCCTGCATGGCGAGCGACTGCTCCGCCTCGTGCATGGCCCGCACGTCCGCGCCCAGGTCCAGCGTCTCGTCGTCGGCCACCTCGGAGCCGCGGGCCGCCTGCGCGGCGAAGACCGCGAAGTCGTCGACGAGCTGCTCCCGCTTCGCCGACTTCGTCCATCCGGCCGCGACGCGCCGCACCGTGGTCAGCAGATAGGCGCGCACCGCGTGCTCGGGGCCCGAGCCGGACCGCACGGCCTGGAGCATCCGCGCGAAGACTTCGGCCGTGAGGTCGTCCGCGGTGTGGGCGTCCCGGCAGCAGGTGCGGGCATAGCGGCGCACCGCGTCGGCGTGCCTGCGGTACAGCTCCTCGTACGCGGAGTCCTCGCCCGCCCGCATCCGGGCGATCAGGTCGGCGTCGGGCGGCGAAACGTCTCCGCCACGGGCGCCGAACGCTCCGGCCTCCGTGCCCGGTGCGCCGGTCGAGCCGCCGCCGCGCTGGGGCGGCACGCTCGGCTCGGGCCCGGCCGCACCTGAACCAGCGGCACCGGCGGCGGCGCCGGGCGTGGAGCCGCTCGTGCTCCCGCCACCGCTGCCGCCGGGGCCGCCCTGGCTCGGAACCTGCCGGGAGGGCAACCCGCCCGACTCACCACCGGTGGAGCTGGGCTCGTCCCGCCCGTCAACACTCATCGAGGACAGCCCCCGCATGCACACTCAGACCCGGACACCGGGAAAGAGTGCCACACGGCCGCGCCCCGTCGAATAGGGACGACAAGCAACCACCCATCCGGGGCGAGTTACCGGAACCGAGCACTACCGTTCACCCATTCGGGGAACGCTCAACTCCTCGGGGTCCAGGAGGAGTTGAGCGCTCCAGGCCCTTGCGGGCCCGAACGGTTGTTCACGAAGGGCGCGACCGCAGCCCCTCGAGGAGGATGTCGAGGAGGCGGGACGAGGCCGCGGCCTGCTGCGCCGCGTCCGGCAGCGAAGGCGCCGCCGTCGCTATCACGAGCAGCACGTCGGACACGGTCACGTCCGCGCGCAGCTCACCCGCCGCCCGCGCCCGCTCCACGAGCCGCCCGACCACGTCGAGCAGCGCCGCGGCACCCGCGTCGTCGCTCTCCCGGGCCGGCGCGGGCCGCTGCTCCACGAGCCGCAGCTCCGGCGGGAGCGCGGAAGGCACCTGTCGCTGCTGCGGCACCCGGACCTCGGCGGCGTCCGCCACCCTGGCCCCGTCGACCGCCTCAGCGCCTCCTGCTCCCTCGGCCCCATCGGCCCCCTCGTCTACGCTCACGCGCAGCACCTGAGGCGGAAGCAGCCGCCCCGCGCCCGAGGCCACGGACGTCCGCAGGAAGCGCGAGAGCGCCGACCACGGTTCGTCCTCCTGCCCGAGTGCCGCGCGGGCCTGCTCGGTCAGCCGGGAGGTCTCCTCCTCGGCTATCCGTCGCACCAGTACGTCCTTGCTCGGGAAGCGGCGATAGACCGTGCCGACGCCGACGCGGGCCCGCCGTGCCACGTCCTCCATCGGCGCGCCGTACCCCAGCTCGCCGAAGACTTCGCGCGCCGCGCGCAGGACGTGCTCGAGATTCCGCTGCGCGTCCACGCGCAGCGGCGTCGTACGCGCTACGTCCCCCACTTCCCGTCCGTTTCCGCCCGAGGCGACGGCGGGTGCCGGCGCTGTCGCGGAAGTCCAGTGAGAGTCCTGAATGTGCATATGTGTTCCCCCGGTAATGACGTCTCCCCCCGGAGACACTCCCCGCCATTGATGACCGGCGTGTGAGGAGCGAGCTGCGCACGAATCCGGCAAACCGGACTCGACGAGCGCATCCCCCGACACCCCGACGTCACACGAACATAGTTGAGCCAGAGTCAATTCAGAAGGGGTGGGTTCCGCACGGGGTGCCCCCCGATCGGAGTACGCACCGGTTCCCACCCGATTGCACCCTGGTCCACCACCCTGCCACCACCCCCTGACCTGCGCACATTCCACCCGGTCTGCCAAGTGGAGCGGCTGCCGCCACCCGAGGGTTCCAGTCATACAAATTGCCGAGCCTGTGGACAAACACCGAAGCACGGGTGCGTCATGGGATGGTGACGGAACCTGTGCGCATTCTCGTTGTCGGCGGTGGATACGTCGGGATGTACACCGCGCTGCACCTCCAGCGGAAGCTCAAGCCGGAGCTGCGGCGGGGCGAGGCGGAGATCGTCGTGATCTCGCCCGATCCGTATATGACGTATCAGCCGTTCCTGCCCGAAGCCGCGGCCGGGTCGATCTCCCCGCGGCACGTCGTCGTCCCGCTGCGCCGCGTCCTCGACCAGTGCCGCGTGATCGTCGGCGAGGTCACGACGATCGACCACGCCAAGCGCACCGCCTCCTTCAAGACGCTCGCCACCGAGGAGGAGGGCACAGGACCCCTCGACCTCGCGTACGACGAGCTGGTGCTCGCCCCCGGCTCCATCTCGCGCACCCTGCCCGTGCCAGGACTCGCCGACTACGGCATCGGCTTCAAGACCGTCGAAGAGGCCATCGGGCTGCGCAACCACGTCATCGAACAGATGGACATCGCCTCGTCGACCCGCGACCCCGCCGTCCGCGACGCCGCCCTGACCTTCGTCTTCGTGGGCGGCGGCTACGCGGGCGTGGAGGCGCTCGGCGAACTGGAGGACATGGCGCGCTACGCCGCGCGGTACTACCACAACGTCAAGGCCGAGGACATGAAGTGGATCCTCGTCGAGGCATCCGGGCGCATCCTGCCCGAGGTCGGCGAGGAGATGGGCAAGTACACCGTCCGCGAGCTGCGCCGGCGCAACATCGACGTACGCCTGGAGACCCGGCTCGACTCCTGCGAGGACCGCGTCGCCGTCCTCAGCGACGGCGACCGCTTCCGCACCCGGACGGTCGTGTGGACCGCCGGGGTCAAGCCGCATCCGCTGCTCGCCGCCACCGACCTGCCGCTGACCGAGCGCGGGCGCCTGAAGTGCACCGCGGAACTGGCCGTCGACGGCGCCCCCCACGCGTGGGGGGCGGGCGACGCGGCCGCCGTCCCCGACGTCACCGCCGAACAGCCGGGCACGGAGTGCGCCCCCAACGCCCAGCACGCCGTGCGCCAGGCCAAGGTCCTCGGCGACAACATCGCCGCCGCGCTGCGCGAACAGCCCCTCCAGGAGTACCGGCACAAGTACGTGGGCTCCGTGGCCTCCCTGGGGCTGCACAAGGGCGTCGCACACGTCTACGGCCGCAAGCTGAAGGGCTACCCCGCCTGGTTCATGCACCGCGTCTACCACCTCAGCCGGGTGCCCACCGTCAACCGCAAGTCCCGCGTCCTCGCCGAATGGACGCTGTCCGGCCTGTTCAAACGCGAGATCGTCTCCCTGGGGTCACTGGAACACCCGCGCGCGGAGTTCGAACTCGCGGCCGGGGGCGAGCGCCCGAAGGAGTCCTGATGACCTTCGACAGGAACTCTCCGAGCAGGTCCGGCGTCTGACGGATGTCAGTCCGGTCGGCCAGACTGGACGTGTGACCATGAGCGGGCCCACAAGAGGGCACCTGAGAAGCAAGGGTCCGCTCCACGCCATGCTGTGTCTTCCCGGGAGGCGGTGCCGCACGCCGCACCGCCACCGGCCGAACGCCCGGCCGTACACCCCCGCCCGATCCAGAAGCGACACCACGAGGCCTACCGCAGTGAACTTCACGCGCTGGAGCGCCCGGCTCCCCGGAACACAGCGCCGCGCCGCGGCGCGCACCGAGACCGGCGGCTCCCCGGCACAGCGAGGCGACAGCTCCGTCCCCGCGGCCCGCGCCGAGCGCATCGCGGAGCAGCCCTCCCACGGCCCCGAGAACCCCGAGGGCGCCGTCGGCGGCGTCGGTGTCGATGGGATTCCCGCCCGCGAGGTCCTCGCCAGCATCCCCGCCCTCGTCGCGCTGGTGCACGGCCCCGACCACCGCATCGCGTACGTCAACGACGCGTACGCCACGGCGTTCGGCCCCCGCCCCACCGGCGCCCCCGCGCGCGAGGCGCTGCCCGAGCTGGAGGAGGTCGGGCTGCTCCCGCTGCTCGACCAGGTGCTGCGCAGCTCCAAGCCGCGCACGGTCAAGTCCCGCAAGGTCCCCGGCGGCCGGTCGTACACGTTCACGTGCACCCCCGTCTCGCTGCCCCTGGGAGGGCCCGCCGAGGGCGCCCAGGGCGGCGGGGTGCTCGTCTTCGCCGCCGACGTCACGGACCACGCCGACGCCGCCGAGCGGCTGCGCGCCAGCGAGCGCAGCCAGCGCGAGACCGCCGTCACGCTTCAGCGGTCACTGCTGCCCCAGGAGTTGGAGCAGCCCGACGACCTGCGCATCGCCGCCACGTACCAGCCCGGCGGCACCGAGGCCGCGGTCGGCGGGGACTGGTACGACGTGATCACGCTCGGCGGCGGCCGCACCGCCCTGGTCATCGGCGACGTCATGGGGCGCGGCGTGCGCGCGGCGGCCGTCATGGGCCAGCTCCGCACGGCCGTGCGCGCCTACGCCCGCCTCGACCTGCCGCCGCACGAGGTCCTCCAGCTCCTCGACGGCCTCGCCGCGGAGATCGACGCCAGCCAGATCGCCACGTGCGCGTACGCCGTCCACGATCCGAACGAGGGCAGCTTGTCGTACGCGTCGGCGGGCCACCTGCCGATCCTCGTCCGCGACGAGAACGGCACGATCCACCGCGCGGACGAGCCCACGGGCCCGCCCCTCGGCACCGGCGGCTGGCTGCACGCCTCCGGTTCCGTGCCGCTGGGCCCCGGCTCCACCGCCGTGCTGTACACGGACGGACTCGTGGAGCGCCGCAGCGAGGACATCGACGAGGGCGTCGCGTCCCTGGAGCGGGCCCTGGGCGGCGCCACGGGCACGCCCCAGGTGGTCTGCGACCGGCTGATCCGTGCCCTCGGGGTCACCGCCGACCACGACGACGACGTGGCGGTCCTGGTCCTCCAGCAGCCCGCCCGCACCGGCGCGGACGCGGAGCTGTTCCGCAACGCGGCCCTTGAGCTGCTCGGCGGCGTCGAAGCGGCCCCACGCGCGCGTGCCTTCGCCACCGGCGTCCTCGCCAGCTGGCGGTTCCCGCCGGAGCTGCTCGACCTGGGCGTCCTGGCGGCCAGCGAGCTGGTCGCGAACTCCCTGCAACACGGCACCCCGCCGATGCGCCTGCGCCTGCGCCGCACCGACCGCCGTCTGATCATCGAGGTCACCGACGGCGACGACCACCTGCCGAGGCGCCGCCGCGCCGAGCCCGCGGACGAGGCGGGACGCGGCATCGCGATCGTCGCCACGATCGCCTCGAACTGGGGCTCACGGCGTACGCCGGGCGGCGGCAAGGCCGTGTGGTGCGAATTCGCGCTGCCGCGCGCGTAGAGGCGTAAGGGGTCCATACGACTACGCGCGCGGGCGATGCCCACGCGCGCGTAGCTGACGATTTCTCCGACCGTCCTCTTAGAACTCTTAGGACTCTCAGGGAGTCCTAGGAGTGGGCGGTCACGGCTTCCGGGGCGCTCTGGGCGACGACCCGGCTCTTCTGGGCGTACGGGTGGTTCTGCGCCGGCGTGAGGTGCTTGCCGAGGCGCAGCGCGAGCACCGTGATGCCGAGCGAGAAGAGCAGGAACGTCACGACGTACGGAGCGTGCAGCGTGGCGCCCATGGGGCCGCCCACGGCCGGGCCGACCGCCAGGGCCAGCTGCTTGACCAGGGCGAAGGCCGAGTTGTAGCGGCCGACCATCGACTCGGGGGCCAGGTCGGCGACCAGCGGCGCCACGGTGGGCGCGAGCATGGTCTCGCCGATCCCGAAGAGCGCGTACGTCGAGATGAAGGCGGCGGTGGCCATGGCCTGGCTGCCGTGGCCGAGGCCCGCGTAGCCGGCGGCGATCCACGCGACGGCCCAGATGAGGCCCACGGCGGCGATCACCTGCGAGCGCTTGCGGCGCTCGACGAACCGCAGGACGGCGAACTGGGCGATGACGATCGCGCCGGTGTTGGCGGCGAGCGCGATGCCGAGCGTCGACGGCGAGATCCCCGCCGCCTCCACGCCGTACGCGGACAGGCCGGACTCGAACTGGCCGTAGCAGGCGAAGAACAGCACGAAGCCGAGGACGCACAGCTGGAGCATCACCGGGTTGCGGAAGACGTCCTTCATGCTGCCCCGGGCCTGCGGCGCGGCGTCCGCGATACGGGGCGAGCGGGGCAGGCGCGTGGTCAGCATGACGCCGACGAGTACCAGGAAGATCACGGTCTCGATGGCGAACAGCAGCGTGAAGTCGCTGGGCCGCTCGTGCTTGACGAGCTGGCCGCCGATGAGGCCGCCGACGCCGAGGCCCAGGTTCTGGAGGAAGAACTGCATGGCGAACGCGCGCGTGCGGGTGTCCGGCGTGGAGCACTCGACGATCATCGTGGCGAGCGCGGGCTGCATGACGGCCTGGCCCGCGCCGAGCGCGCCCGCCGACAGCAGGACCAGCGGGGCACTGCTGGCCAGGCCGAGGCTCAGGGCGCCGACGGCGGCGGTGAGCAGGGCGGCGACGAGGACGGGCAGCGGCCCGCGCCGGTCGATGGCGCGGCCCGAGAACGGCAGCACGATGAGCGCGGCCACCGCGAAGGCGGCGAGCACGAGGCCCGCCGTCACGGCGCCGAGGTCCCGGACCTGTGCCACGTACACGTACAGGAAGGGGACGGTAAAGCCGAGGCCGAACGCGCTCAGTGCGTTGCCCACGTGGATCCGGCGCATCGCGGCGCCCATCGCCATGGTCACTTTCACCTACCTTAGGAGTGAAGACTTCGAAGCTAAAGTTAGGATCTAAACAATACACATCGAAGGACTTCGACGCCAACCATGGGCGTGCCATACTGCGCCCATGGGTGACACCCCCGGCCCCACAGAGCCGACACTCGAAGAGCAGATCGCCGCGTACCAGCGCGAGTTCCAGGACCTCGATCCCCAGGTGGAGAAGATCGTCTCGGCCCTCGGCCGCCTCAACCGGCGGATGAACGTCGCCTACGGCCGCCAGACCGCGACCCTTGGCATCAGCAACGCCGAGTGGGAGGTCCTCAAGGCACTCGTCCTCTCCGGAGCGCCCTATCGGATGGGCCCCGGCGAGCTGGCCAAGCGCCTCGGCCTCACGCCGGCCGCCATGACCCACCGCATCGACCGCATGGTGAGCGAGGGCCTGGTCACCCGGGAGCGCGACGAGTCCAATCGCGTACGGGTGATCGTGGAGCTGACCGGCGAGGGCCGGGAGAAATGGCTGGAGGCGATGCGCCTGGCCACGGTCTTCGAGGAGGACCTCCTCCAGGACCTCACGGCGGCCGAGCGGGGCGTCCTGGGCGAGGTGCTCACCCGGCTGCTGCGGCGGGTGGAGCACGCCCAGCCGGACGCGGGCGGGCGCCTCAACGACCTCGACTGATGTTCACGGAGTCAGGGGTTGACAGTGCCCCACGGGGTCCGTAAGGTACTTCGAGTTGTCGCGGGGCCGTAACGGTTCTGCGACGGCACCTCTCGCCGCTTACGCGGCACTCAAACACCAGCACGATCTCCCCCCGGGACTGATTTCGGCATGTCTGAATTCAATTCCCAGGACGCGATTATGAATCGCCGGGAACATCCGCTAAAGTTTGAGACGTCGGAACGGCCCAACAGCCGCGAAGACAGCCCAAGTTGACTGGGAATCAGGCCCGAAAGGATCTGATAGAGTCGACACCGCCGGAAGGCCGAAAGGCCGGAAAGCACCGAGGAAATCGGAACGGACCGGGAAGCCGGAAAGAGTCTGATAGAGTCGGAAACACGAAATACCGAAGGGAAGCGCCCGGAGGAAAGCCCGAGAGGGTGAGTACAAAGGAA